>CAZLUL010000064.1:0-19005 GCA_964562635.1 uncultured Fibrobacteraceae bacterium
GGTGGCGTTGTTGTCGAAGTAGATGCCCTTGGCAGGAGGCGTGGGCAGGCCTTCCATGAGATTGAATCCTTTGCTCATCAGCGGTTCACCTCGACAACTTCAATGTCTTCACTGACAAATTCGCGCAGTTGCGCCTCGACATAACCCTTGAGGGTGGTCTCGGACTTGAGGCAGGCCGCGCAATTGCCCGTCAACCGCACGTAGACCCGGTTGGCCTGGTATTTCACGAATTCGATATCGCCACCGTCGTTGCGCAACGCCACCGAAATGTCGTTCAGCAGCAATTCCTGAATGCGGCCCACGATCTCGGCATCTTCGGGGGCGTGTTCGACCACCGGTGCGGCAGGCATATCGCCCAGCTGTTGCAACCCGCTGTCGTTCGCCGGGGCGGGCACATCGCCGTTCTCGATCTTGTCCCAACAGTCGCGCAACAAGTCGCCCAGGTCGTGATGGCAATCGCCACAGCCGCCGCCGGCCTTGGTGAAGTTCGTCACATCCTCGACGGTTTCGAGGCGGTGATTGAAGATCGCGTCCTTGACGGTGTCCTTGCTGACCTGGAAGCAGTGGCACAGCACCGTCGTCTGGCTCAGCAGGTTGCACGGCATGGCGCGGCCCTGGCGCTTGAAATAGTCGGTCATCGCCGCTTCGAGGGCTTCGCGGCCCATCACCGAGCAGTGCATTTTTTCGCGGGGCAGGCCGTCGAGTTCCTCGGCAATGTCCTCGTTGGTGATCTGGGCGGCCTCGGCGAGGGTCTTGCCCTTGACCATCTCGGTCAAGACACTGCTGCTGGCAATGGCGCTGCCGCAACCGAAGGTCTGGAATTTGGCCTCGGCGATGCGGTCGTCGGCGCCCAGCTTGAACGACAGGCGCAAGGCGTCACCACAGGCCATCGAGCCCACTTCACCCACGCCGTCGGGGTTTTCGAGTTCCCCCACATTGCGCGGATTCATGAAGTGTTCGAAGACTTTGTCGGAATAGTTCCACATGGGAAATGCTCCAGAATCATAGGGTCAGATTGGCGGTCTCTCGGGACGGGTTCAAAGTTAGATCATAATGGTGGTTTTTCAAAATGGGATGTGGTCTGGGTGGCCATCCGCTGAAAGGACGGCCGACCCCACGGTCCGAAATGCGCTACTCCACGAGCACAACCTTTTGGCTGGCAACGGCTTCCCCCGTTTGCAATCTTACGAAATAGACACCCGCGGCCACGGACTGGTCCCGAGCATCCCGGCCCTGCCAAACCACGGCATGGTCACCGGCGGGCAAGTAGCCGTCGGCCAGAGTGACCACGAGGTGCCCCCGCTGGTCGTACACAGCCACTCGAGTCCAGCCGGACTCGGCCAGGCTGAGGCGCAGGTTCACCCTGGGATTGAAGGGATTGGGCCACGCTTTGCCCAATTGGGTCCGGCTCGGCAGCAGATTGGCCACATCACTGACAATTGAGGGATTCAAACGGTAGGCCAACAGGTCTTTACCGGTCGTGGTACCGTAGGAATAGCCCGTCACGAAGATCGTGCCGTCGGCAGCCACCTGCACATCACGTCCTTCGTCGGTCTGGCTGGCGGCCCCATCGTAGCGGTGAGCCCAATTGAGGCTGCCAGTGGCCGGATCATACCCTACCGTGGCGATGTCCCAACCCGACCCCACGCCGTCACTCAAGCCGCTGACCACGATTTCGCCGTCGGGGCCGAGGGTCGCGCAGGACGCCACGTCGTACCAACCGGGTGGTCCATCGTAGCCGGGCGCCTCCCACAGCAACGCACCATCGATTTGGTCAAACTTCAGAACCATGTAGTTGTAGTTCCAGCTGGTGTCCTGAACCCCCACCACAACCAGGTCACCATCGTCACCCTGGATCATGGCGCGCGGGTCATCGCCCCCGTGGGTGGCCCCGTCGTAGAGGGTCGTCCAGACGGTGTCCCCCGTGGCCGCGCCAAAGCGGGCGAGCACCACATCGTAGCCATTGGCGCCAAAGACCCGTTCGCAGAGCACCACATCATCGTTGGCCTGCTGGCCAAGCCAACTGCTGGGGGTGCTGATGTCATTGATGGCACCAGCCAATTCGTATTCCCAGATCAGGTGGCCGTCGGTGCTGTGCAATTTGCGGATCACACCCAAAGCGGTCCCCCCGGAGTTGACCACCAGGCCCGACACCACCGGATGGCCGTCTGAGCCGACCACCACATCCCAGGCGGTGTCATCCAGATTGGCGGTGCCGCCACGATAGTCCGACCACAGAATCTGGCCATCGGCGGCCGCCAGTTTCATGGTCAACATCTGGCTGCCCTGGCCCGCGACGTTGGCCCGGCCGGTGTATATCACCTGGTCGGTGTTGTCGACAACCAGGGCATGGGCGGCCTCATCGAGACCCTCGACACTGGCGTAATGTTGCATCCAGACCAACTGTCCGGAGCCACCGTCCACCTTCAGGACGATGACGTCATCACCCTGGCCTCAGCCCACGCAGCCGCGGATGTAGCCCGCGACCAACAACTGTCCTGCCGAATCCCAGGTCATGTCCGTGATGGCGATGTCCTTGTCATCGTACCCGTCGAGCCGGTATGACCACAGCTCGTTGCCGTTCTGGCGGTCCAGTTTGCGCAATAGAAGGTCAGCCCCACCAACGGCCTCGGTCGACTCTCCGGCCACCACCAAGTGACCGTCCGGCGCCAAGCGGCACCGGTAGCCATCGTCATTGTATTGTGCCCCGCCGTCATGCAGGTCCGCCCAATCCAAATCCGGGGCGGTGGTTGCCTCGGCCGCAGCGGCCAGCATCCCGCCGGCAAGTACCAGGGGGGCCCAAAGCACCAGGACCATGCCCCCCATTTTTCCACATTTCCACCTCGACATTGCCTTCTCCTTGACCGACCAATTTGGCGGGTTACTTGACCAGACTCAACTTGGCCACGACTTCACCGGACCCGGTGATCAGGCGAGCAAAATAGGCGCCGCTGGCCACCCGGCCACCGGCTTCGGCCGTCCCATCCCAGGCGCGGCTGTGGTCGCCCGCGGGCAGGTCGCCATGGACCAAGGTCCGCACCAGGCGGCCCTGCAGGTCATAAATGCGCAGATCGATCGGGCCGCTCTGCGGCACGACAAATTTGATCGTCGTGCGGGGATTGAACGGATTGGGCCAGGCCCCCACCGTCGCTGCCAGTGAAGGCGTCGTCGGCACCGGGGTCGCTGCTTGCTCGCGCACCACCATGATTTCAAAATCGTCGGCAAAGAAGCCGGAATAACTGATGCTCGTATCGCTGCCCAACCGGAACCGAAAACGCAGCTCGGTCTGCCCCAGCCACGGCCCCAGATCGATGGTATTGAGCACCCAATTGGCCTCGTTGGCGTCAAAGACCGGCATTCCCGCCGGTGTTTGCCCGCCCTGGCCACTGCTGTTGGCGGTGTGGGCTGTGGCCACAGGCGTCCAGCTGCCCCCGCCGTTGGCAGACACTTCACAAAAAGCGCCATCCCACACGTCTTCGATTTCCCAGCGGGCCCAGAAGCTGGCCTCGCCCGACATGGCTCCGGTCAGGTCCACACCCGTGTTCATGGCCATCGTGGATTGGGCGTTGTCGGCGTAGTTGGCATTGGGACTGTCGTTCATGCTATTGGCCGAGAGATGCCCATCGGCGGGATCAGTCTGCCCCCAGGTGCCGGTCCAATTCGCCAGACCGCCTTCAAAGTCGTCGGCAAAGAGCACGACTTCTTCGGCCAGCCCGAGCTGGAAATCCACGGTGGCGGTCACCGCACCTACGGTCACCAACTGCTGGCCGGTAACGTAGCCGGCCGCCACGGCCTCAACCCGGTAGTCGCCATGGATCAGGTTGGCACTGTAAGCACCACCGGCGCCCTGGCTGGCGTTCACCGTAGTGACGTATTGACCCAGCGGTTCGGTGTAAAAACTCACCTGCGCGTCGAGGCCGTTGCCGCCCAGATCGCTCACCGCACCAATCACATCACCGTGGGCCACCGGGTACAGCACCGCATCCAACAACGTGGGCGTGCCCCAGATTGTCGCCACATCAGCAAACGTCTGGGCGATGTAGCCGTCGGCCGAGATGATGATGTCGTAGGTCCCGGTGGCCAGCAGTTTGTAGTAGTCACCGTGGGCCGGGTCCGTCCCCACCGATTTCACATTGCCCAGAACAGTCACCGTCGCCGCCAGAGGCAAGCCGGTATCGCTGCCAGTCACCACACCATTGACGCCGTTGTGGGCGGCCTTGATGAAGTTCATGAAGCTATGCCGGTTGTCTACCCAGAGTCCGTCCAGAACCGAAGCCGCCGGCCATTTCGTATTGTGGAATTCGATCGTCAGGTCGATGCAGTCGGTCATCTCATAGGACCAGTCCTGCACGCAACCGGTGGTGACGTACCAATCGGCCCCGTTGGTGATGCCCTGGGGAAAGCTGCCGTTGTACATGGGCAGGTTGGTGCGGGAAAAATCCAGGCTCAGCTGGATCAGAGCGTCGTTGTCCGGGTTCAGGTCGTAGGTGTAGTCCCAGGGATAGTTGACGACCAGGGCGCCCGAGTGCCCGTTCTCGCTGATGACAAAATGGCGATTCAGGCCCAGCGTGCGGTAGTGCACATTTTCGGTTTCCAGCACGCTGTGGGTGCCCGCCGGTTCGGGAAAGTTGCGGTTCAAGTCCACACCGTTGGCATTGCCCCGCGTATCGGCCACATAGCCGTCCGGATTGTGCAACGGCATGATGGTGATCTCCGTGGTATTGACCAGATCAGTCACCTCATCGTAGCCCGCCTGATTGTAATTTTCGGCCAGAAAGTGAGCCAGGTTGATCAGCATCGCCATGCCTGGCGGCTCGTCGCCGTGCATGCTGCTGGAAAGCCGCACTTCGGGCTCGGCCGCTGAATTGTCCACGTCATTCGAAATAACGATGCCCCACAGGTCACGCCCCTGCACCGACTGCCCCCAGGTGAAGACGCGGCAAATGTCCGGATAGGTGCTGGCCAACAAAGCCAGGTCGGCGCCGATCTGGGCGTGAGTCAAGTAGGTGCCTTTTTCGCCCGTGAGCAGAGTCTTGCCGCCGGTGGTCACCTGGGCCAGCCAGCGGGCTTCGGTCGCCTCGCGCCCGGCGCGGTCCAGATCCGGCAGGGCCACCGGGCTGTAGCCGGCTGCCTGCAGTTGACGTTGCTCGGCGGGCGTCACCCGCGGCTCAAAAACCAAGTGAAAAGATTTGGGCGAAGTGTATTCCAGGCGGATCTGATCCCGGCTGAACGAGGCTATCGGCACATTGGCCAAGAGATCGTTCAGGGCCGCATGGTTCGGCAATACCAGCTGTACGGGAGAATCTGACCATTGGGCGATTTCCCACAGCGGCAAGCCTTTGCCATCGAGGGGAATCGTCTGGGTCTCGGCCACAGCCGAGGTGACCAGCGGGAGGATCATCAGGGCCAGGATGGCTCCGGTGCGGCATGCCGCGCTCAAGGGGTTCATTTCAACAAGCCTTCCAGGATAATTCCAGCGTCGTGGGATTTTGGTCTTGCCATAGTCAGTGACCGCAACGGCGGCACCCGGAGGTGCCGCCGTTGCGGGTTGGTTGGAGACTATTTGACCAGCATCATCTTCTGCGTAGCGGTACCGGTATCGCTCACCAGGCGATAGTAGTAGGCGCCACTGGCGACTCGACCACCATGACTGTCGGTGCCGTCCCAGACCACGGTGTGCGCAGCGGCGACGCGGTCTTCATTCACCAGGGTGCGAACCAGTCGACCAGAGACATCAAAAATGTCCAGACGCACGTGGCTCGGTCGGGGCAGATCGAACATGATATTGGTGATCGGATTGAACGGATTCGGATAGTTGTTGTGCAACGCAAAGACCGTCGGCAGGCCGGAATCAAACGTCGCGCTCACTTCTTCGGAGAAGCCCGACTCCTGCCCGCTTTGCACCAGGGTGAAGGTGTAGAACACCGTCTCACCGCTGGTCAGGCCTTCACCCCCGTCGACAAAGGACACATATCCGTCACCGATGGGCATCACGTTGCTGTTCAAGCGCACGGCAAAGGTGTCTTCGGTGCGGCGATAGACGTTGTAGCCTTCGACGCCCACCGGATCAACCCGCCAGGACAGTTCCATGCCGCCGGCCAACGATTGCACATGCAACGGTTGCAGAACGGCGGACACAGGACCTTCGTCATACACCAGATGCAGGCACCACTCATTGAACGTGCCCTGGTCGCCACTGGCTCCGTCGCTGATCGACAGAGTCCAATCGCCATACATTTCGGCTCCGACGAAAAGGCCCAGGTCTTCGGCCGGTGCCAATTCCGTCGGGTACCAACCCAGAATATCATCGGCGCTGCTGCCGGTGCGATTGTGCAGGACCACCGCGGTGCCATCAGGAGCCGTCAAGGTGACAGTCATATCACCACGCCAGGTGTGGGTGACATCCAGATAGACAGCCAGTTCGGAGATCGTCCCGGCGGCCGCAACATTGATCACATCACTGACGGTATTGTTGTCGGAAATTGGCAACGCCGGGGCGCTGCAGAGATCCAACTCGGTCGTTGGCATCATCACCAGAACCACGTCGGTCAGGTTCTCACCTTCGGCCAGCACAATATCCACCACCTGAGTCGCCCAGTTGGCCTTCTCAGCCTTGATCTGGTATTCGCCCGCGTACAAGCCGCTGAGCGAGAACAGGCCATCAGCACCCGTCACGACCGAGCCGCCATTGGGCGTCGCGGTGATGGTGATGCCCGAATAGTCACCAGTGCCAGCCAGAAGGGCCTGGCCACTGATCGAACTGTTGCCAATTTCAGGCGTGATCAGCCACAGAATGGCATTCTCCAGGAGCGAGTACCGGCCCTGGTCCACCACCGAGTAGTTGAAGGTGAAGTAGACAATCTGGCCACCCTCGGGTGCCGGATTCGGATCATAGGTGATCACGCTGCCATCAGTCGGATAGGTCGTCCAGCTCATGGGCATCGCGGCATCCGGCAACGGGACCATGGCGTCGCTGTCACCATAGCCGACATAGCTCATCGCCAGGGGCACACAGGCATGGTTGGGGTTGTTCAGAATGTAGGCGTCGACATCATTGACCGCGATGTCGCCGGATTCATCATGATTCCAATCGGTGCTGTGCAAAACGTGAGGGCCAAAATCGGCATCGCCGTACTGGTCGTAGCCCAACTCGCCGCCTTCGAGCAACAGGTGCCCACCGGCCTGGGCGAAACTGACCAACCCGGCTTTCAAGGCGGTGTTTCCCAAAGTCTCAATGTTGTCACCACAGGACAGAATCACCAGATCGTAGTCCCAGAAGGTGGCTGGATCGACTGTGGCCGAACTCTCCACACTGACGAAGTAGCCCATCTCCTCGAGGTCCGTGGCCATCACTGCGGCGCTCTTGGCACTGCTCGAGACATAGGCGTCAGCCAGCAGGATGTCGGCGTTCTTGCCGCCCATTTTTGCCGGTTTGTCCGCCAGGCCACTGTCGTCGATCAACAGCAGATCGCCGTTGGTGGCCGTCAGGGCAAAGTTTTTGACCGTCTCGGGCTGGTTGATGTCCATGGTGATGCTGGCCGGCACGTGATGCCAGGCCCGCACCTTGAACTCGTAGTTGAAATAGGGCAACGAGGCGGTGGTGAAGGTGCCGTCCACGTCGCAGGTCACTTCGCTGTAGAGCTCGCCGGTATCAGTGCGGTACACCTTCACCGTGCCCTGCAGGGGATCAAAGGTGTCGGCGTCCAGAACCGTGCCGGACAGCACCCCACTGGGGGCCGCAGCCAGGTCGATGTCCAGGACGTTGGCGCCATAGTTGACAAAAGTCGCCTGCTCGAAGTGCAGGTAGCCGAAGAAGTCCACCACCATGGTGTAGTCGTCGACCAACAGGTCTTCGGGAGCCGCATAGTTGCCGGAGGCATCGGTGACAGCGCTGAAGACATTGCCGCCAAATTCATCCAGGCAATTGACCGTCACGCCGGCCATCGGGGTGCCACCACTGCTGACAACGCCGGCCAGGCTACCGTAGGCCTCGATCACGGTGAATGTTTCCTGGTACAGATTGTAACCACTGACGGCGATCAGGCCGGTCACTTCACCCAGTTCGCCGGGAGTCAGAACCAGAGTGCTGGCCGCTGTTTCCAGTTGGGTGCCGTCGGGCAACAACGCCATCAGGGTGTAGCCGCTTTCACTCACCGTCGCAGCCAGAGTGCCCGGCAGATTCAGGGCAAAGGCATCGCTCAGGCCGATGTCCGTGCTGACGGTCAGGTCGGGTGCCGTCAGATCAGCAGCATTGACGGCCACTGCTTCGGTGAACAGCAGAAAGCTGTCGGCCGGATTCTGGCCCACGATGTTCAGGGTCGGGCCGTAGTTGGCCGTCACGTTCAAAACAGCCATGCCCGCCGCATCGGTCACCACCGGGGCCGTCAGGTAGTTCAGTCCTTCGGCCCAGATCTCGACGCCCGCCTGGGGCACGGTGCCCGCCGCGTCCATCACCGTCACGGTGATGTCCGTCGGCACGTTCACGTCGATGCTCAGCGGCGTAATCGTGACCGTCGCCGGCACGATGACATTCAGGTCCGCCACATAAGGCACCCGGTTTTGCCCTGTCACAACCATTTTCATGGGCACGCCAGGCGTGGGCAGCGACAGGTAGGTCACGTCCAGATTACCCGTGGCGTCGACCGTGCCGGCGCCCATCAGGACACCATTCTGCGACAACCCGACATAGCTGCCGGCATCGGCGGTGACGATCAGGTTCGGTGTGCCGACAAAGACGGTCGCCGGGTGGGTCACGTTGTTGGCCACCGGCGCCAGGTAGGTCGACAGGCTCGGATCGCCGAGCAGGTTGTAGATGTTCCAGTAGTATTCAATGCGCGAAGAACCGGACTCCATCACGGCCAGGTTGCCCGCAAAAACATAGGCGTCGTTGGTCACGTACCACTGGGTGGCCGCTTCGCCATTGTCATGGAACAGCCCGTCGTAGGTACCGAGACCCGTAGACGCGACCGGGTAGGCCGAGCCGTCGATTTCGGCAGCCGGATGGAAGCCCACGCCCCACCAGTAGTCTTCATCCCAATAGGTCGAATTCGACCCGCCAATGTAGCCGATGGCACCCTTGTTCGGCACCCGCAGGAAGGTCTCGCCAAAACACTCGCCGTAGTCGTAGGTCGAGGTCAGGCAGCAGTTCCCGATGGCCAGGGTGTATTTGCCATCGTTGGTCAGGGCATTGAGATCACTCTGGCCAACAGAGGGGTCGGCCCAGGAGGTCTGGCTGCCGTGGGCGGTGTAGTTGATCAGCGCAACGCCGTCGCTCACCGTCTGGAGAATCTCTGCCTCGACCGGCCCATTGCTTTCCGGATAGAGATAGGTATTGCTGGTGATCCCGTGGGACAGATTGAAATAGTGCGTCGTCCCGTAGCTGATCTGGCCGTTGCCATGAGTCGGGGCCCAACCACTGTCCACGCCCGCAATCAAGGTCACTTTGTCCAGGTAGCTGGGATCAGCCATGGTGAATTGGTCGTAGGTCATGGTCTTGTCCAGCTGGGCCTGCAGCTCGCTGGGATTCGTGGCGCTGAAGCGCCCATAGTACATATCGGGCACCAGGTCGCCGTCGACCGCACAGTAGGGGCGATCGGTGGCGTCACCGCTCAGGGTGAAAGTCGGCATCTGGGCCACATCGCCGACAAAGAGGACAAAACTCGGGGCCGGCAGTTCCGCAGTGGCATTGTTGTAAAGGCCATGCAGATAAGCCTGAATGTCGGCACTGGTGGAGCCCACTTCGGGCGTTCCGGTCACCGCCAGGATGGTGTGGAAACCGCGTTCGATTTTCCACTCGACAAAGTCGGCCAACTGCCCCGCGAACATGGGCGGCGTGACGACCACCATGGTCACCACATCACCGACCCGGTCGGGATAGGCGTCATGAAAACCGGTGGTGCCGGCGATTCCGTCGTACAGGTGTTCAAAGAAGGGGCTGTAGGTGCGAGCGATCTGGTCAGTGTTTCTTGCGGTGTCGGCACCCTCGAAGGCGATGGAGACATCCAGGGACTCGACCACTTCCAACTGACCGGTCGTGGGGAAATAGGCCACCGGTGAAATTTCCAGGCGGCTGAGGTCCATGGACCGCAAGCGTCCCTGGCTCACCAGGCGCACCAGTTCACGCCGCACTTCAAGCTGGCTGTAGATATCCAGGTCTTGCACAAAGGGCACGGTAGCGGGGTCGGCGCTCTTGGACAGGCTCGGCTGAGCCGGCATGATGGCCTCACTGATGCCGTAGTCGGCCAGGCTGATCCGGCGCGTGCGGACGTTGCTGACTTCCAGCCGGGGCTTGGCGCCGACCGGAATGGAAACCAGCCGGTTCATCATGGGAAGTTCGGGCTCGCCAACGATGTGTGAGTTCTGAAAGCCGGGAATAAAGATGCGGGTGAAGCCGCCACCTTTGGTATTGACGTCAAGGGTCTGCAGTTGACCGACCTCGACGTGAAATGTGATCCCCGCGACCCCGTCATTGGTGGTCGCCAGGCTCGGCCCGTTGCCCGTCAGAGGAATAGTGCTGCCTTGCGCCACCGAAGCGGCAACCATCAGGATGGTCACGGCCACTATTGACATTCTGCTTCGCATCATCGCGGTCTCCCCACACTTCAATTTCCAGAAAGATGTTTGTGCAACGCACACGATTGGGCAGGTGATGGCGGGCTGCAGCAGTTGCTCAGCGACGTTGATCTCCCACCGGTTACCATTGTACCGAAGGGGTTATCCTCGCCGCACCTGAATTTTGAATATTATTTTCCATTTCGAGACAAAGACGCCACATTTGATGTATTATCATCATATTTTTTGCACCGGAAATATCCCACCAAAATGCTCTGAAATGTTCTTTATTGAGCTCTGTGGTCATTTGTTATTTTTTTCTATTTCTCTTTCGCCACCAGAATGCGGTATGATTTGCAACACAAATTGGATCCATAGATCAAAATCAACGAAAGCTTGCACCGTGAAAAAGGGCCCTGGATTGTTGCTCCCTTTGAACCTGATGCTCTTGATGCTCTTGGCGGCCCTATGGTCTGCCACCACCGCAATCGCCCAACCGGCCTTCACTTTCCACACGCCAATTCAGGGAAAGATCGCGGACCTGGCAACGACGACTCAGTTCGCTACCGTGATCACCAACACCGGATCGGCGACGGACACCTTCCGCATCGTCAGCACCCAAAATCTGCCGGCGACCTGGACAGCCTCGCTCTGCGAAGGCACCATCTGCTACCCGTCCTTTGTCACTGAGATCACCGTCGAACTGGATTCCGGGCAGGACACGACCCTGGAAATTGATGTGACCCCGCTGGACGTCCGCGGCAGCGGCTCGGTCACCGTCATGGTGGCCAGTGGTCTGGCCCCCCAATTGAATGAGCAGCGTGATTTTACCGTGCTGACCCCTGGCCTGGAGGTACTCGTGGTGGCCGCCGACGATGGAGCCGGCCTCGAGTCCTACTGCACCAGCGCTTTGGAGACGGCCGGAAAATCGTACGGTGTGTGGCCCCGTCAGCAGGCCGGACCCTTCACCCAAACCGATCTGGCCAGCTTTGGGGCCGTCATCTGGATGTCCGGCCCATTTGCGCCAGGTTTGACCCCGGCCGACCTCGGCCCCCTCGCCTACTATGTGCAACATGGTGGCGGCCTGCTGCTCAGCGGCCAGGACCTCGCCTGGTCCGGGTGTGACCCGGGCAGCCCCGATTATTCGCCGGCAACACTCTCCTGGTTTCAAGGCATCCTGGGTGTTGCCTACGACAGCGACACCGGTGGCGACAACCAACTGGCGGGCGTTGCCGCCGAGCCCCTGCTCACCGACTTTGCGGGATTGCTGACCGGCGGCACCGGCGCCAACGCCAACTCCAGTCCCGACGAGGTGTCTGCCACCACCGGCGCCACAAGCCTGACCTACCAGAGCGGCGCCACCGCAGCGGTGCGACACAGCTATGGCAACGGACACAGCTTTTTCTGCGGGTTTGGATTCGAAAATCTGGCCACCGGCGCCAACCGTCTGGCCCTGATCGAGGCCGTATTGGCCTGGTTTGATCCGCCCAGCGCCGTGCCGCAATGGGGCCCCGGTCTGACTGCCAGTCTGCAGCCCAACCCGTTCAACCCCTCGACGACACTGGCCTGGCAATTGCCGCACGCCGGCCGCTTGCAAATCACGGTGCACGATCTGTCCGGGCGACGTGTGGCCGTATTGCATGACGGTCCGGCCGAAACCGGTCCGGGCACATTGATTTGGCAGGGAAAAAACGCAGCGGGCAGGGACCTGCCCTCCGGTGTGTATTTGTGCCGGCTGCGCCATGGCGCCGACACGGTCATGCGCAAGATGACACTGGTGCGCTAGAAATTGGCGCCCAACGCTGGAGTCAGGCCCGGGCTCCGCGCCCCACACCCAACTCGACCAGCAACAGGGCCAGGGCCAGGGCCAGCAGCCAACTCGACATTTCGCGCCCCCCAAGGGTGGCCATGAAGTCGGCCGGATCGCTGTCGGTCAGGTCGCCCGCCAATTCCAGACCCAGATCGGCCAACAATTGGCCATATTCCAGCGCCGAACGCAGGTTCAGCTCTGATTCGGCCGCCGGCAGGCCTGCCGCCACCACACCCAGAGTATCAGCGCCGGCCAGGAAGGTGACGTAGCCGGCGCGGTCAATGCCACCACCCCGCAGTTGCGGCTCGCCCTGGTGCCAAACCAAATCCGCCGCTCCGGCCGGGTCGCCGGCCGCATCGAGCACCAACAGGCCCTCGGCCATTTCGAGCATGGCCCGCGCCTGCAAGCTGCGGGGCCGGAACACCGCTTCGCGCCCGACTTCGGTATTGGCCGCCACCGTGCCGCCACTGCTGGCCAGCCAGGCGGTCAGGCGCTGGAAAAAGGGCAAAGCCATCGGGCTGCCGGCCAAGTCCCCGCTGGCAGGCTGCAGGTCACTGGCCATCAGCACGATCCGGCCCGCTTCGACCGAGCTTTCGATCAGCAACGGGTCATCGCCCGTCAAGGCCACCAGCACCCGCCCCGCGCCTTCCTGCAGGCGGAACCACCGGCGCCAGGCCACTTCCTCAAAGGTTGTCAGAGCCGTGCTGTCCAGACCCTGAAAGACCGGATGCTCGACATCCACCAGGCGGGTGTGCTGCCCGGGCGCCGCGACTGCGGCAAAGCCCACTTCCGGCGGCAGGCCCGCCGCCGGCAACAAAGTGTCAGTGAGGTAGCTGGTCAACACCGGATCGCCGGCCAGGATGACCGCCTGTCCGCCCCCGCGCACCCAGTCCTGCAAGCCCTGCAGGGCGCGCCGGCCCAGCGGGTCGGGATCAACAAAGTACACCACGTCGGCCGCCGTGATCGCACCGGTGGTCAGTTCGGCACTGGCCAGCACGCTGGTGCGGAACAGCGAGCCGTCGCCCCCGGGATTCAAGGCCTCCACCAGATAACGCCAGCCCCCGCGGCCGATCACGCCGTCGCGCGGCTGGTCCTGGCCGTGCACGACCAGAACATCCAGTTGTCGCGGCACTTCCAAAACAAATGGTCGGGAATCGTCGGCGGGCATCGCATCGGTGTCCTTGCGCACCACACCGAGATGGCGCCCCACACCCGGCACCGTCAGGGCAAACGAGATGTCCACCGGCTGGCCCACGCCATCGTTGGTGACCACTTCGGCCACCGGGCGCCCGTCCAGCTCCAGGGCAAAAACCTGCTCGTCGAACTGGGGCACGACCCGCGCCCGCAGGGTGATGCTCTCGCCCGGACGCACCGCCCGCCCCGGCAGGTCCACCGCCAGCACGCCGCCCCCGCTGACAGTCTCGCCGATCCGGCGCACCAACAGATTCGCTTCACCGGCGGCCAGCAGTCGGCCGGCACCCGTTTCCCATTCGTCTTGCACCAAGCCGTCCTGCAGATCGCTCAACAGCACGATTTGCACCGGCGAGCCCGGCGCCCGCGCCACCAGGCGGGCCGCTTCGGCAAAAACCCGGGCCTGATCAAAGGCGCCATCGGTGGGCTGCACCAGGCTCAGGCCGCCAATGGCTCCGGCCCCGGCGGGCAGCCAATCGCCAAACACCGCCCGGGTGCGGCTGCCAGCCACCATGACCTGCACCGCCGTATCACCCGGCAAAACCCGGATCATGTCTTCGCACACCCGCAGCGCCTCGGCCAGGCGTGTGCCTTCTTCCTGCCCCGTGCTCATGCTCGCCGAGTTGTCCACCACAAACAGCACCGAGCGCGCCCCACTGCCATCGCCCAGGCCGCCCCAGCGCGGGCCCGCGGCGGCCAAAGCCACGCACAGGATCGCCAACACCCGCAACAGCAGCAGCAACCAGCGCCGCACCCCCAGACTGCGGGCCTGCCGGGACTGCACTTCGTCCAGGAAACGCAGGTCGCTGAATTTTTGGTGCTGCACCCGACGGCGGCTCAGGAAATGGATGATCACCGGCAGGGCCGCCGCCATCGTGCCCAAAAGCAGGGTCGGGTTGAGGAATGAAATGGGCATCAGTACATCCGCCGCCTTTTCTGCAGGTAGGCGCCGAGCCCTTTTTCGAAAGGCGTATCGGTGGTGATCTCGACCAGGTCCACCAGTTGGCGGCGGCATTCCCGGCGCAGTTCATTGCGCCACAAATCGAAGCGTTCTTCGTAGCCCGCCCGCATGTGGGCCGGCTCCAGCCGCACTTTTTGCCCGGGCTGCTCCAGCGATTCGAATTCCACCTCGCCGTGGAAATCGAGGGTGATTTCCCGGGGGTCCAGAATTTGAAAGACCACCACTTCGTGGCCCCGGTGCCGGAAATGTTTCAGCCCGGCGATGATCTTGGCCGGATCGTCCATCAGGTCGCTGAACAGCAAGACCAGGCCCCGCCTTTGCACCCGTTCGGCAACGCGATGCAGGACCTCGCCCAGGTTGGTGCCTTTGCCCGCCGGCAGCGCATCCAGCACTTTCAGCACCTGGAACAATTGGCGCCGCATCGAACGTGAAGGCACCCGTTCCAGTGGCGCCTCGTCAAAAGTGACCAGCCCCACAGCATCGTTCTGCCGCAACAAAAGGTAGCTGAGGGCCGCGGCCAGATAGCTGGCGTACTGCTTTTTCGTGGGCCGGTTTTCGTCGCCGGTGTAATCCATGCTGGCCGAGCAATCCATCAGCAGGGTGGCGCGCAGATTGGTCTCTTCGGTAAACACCTTCAGGTAGTGGCGGTCGCTCTTGGCATAGCCCCGCCAGTCGATATTGGACACCGACTCGCCGGGCATGTATTGGCGGTATTCGGCAAACTCGGCACTGAAGCCGTGGTAGGGGCTTTTGTGCATCCCGGTCAGGAAACCTTCGACAACAAGGCGGGCCACCAGGTCCAGGCGACCCAGGCGGCCCACCAGCTCCGGTGTGAGCAGCTCGTTGCTCACGAATCGACCTCATCGAGAATCCGGTTGATGATGCTGTCCTTGGAAATGTTTTCGGCCTCGGCATGGAAGTTCGAAACCAGGCGGTGCCGCAAAACAGGCAAAGCCAGGCGCCGGATATCTTCCAGGTCGGGCGTCGGGCGTCCGTCCAGCAGGGCCTTGGTCTTCGCCCCGCGAATCAGGTACTGGGCTGCCCGCGGTCCAGCGCCCCAGGCCAGGAACTCCTTGGCCGCGGCGGCCTCTTCGCCGCTGTCCACGCGGGTGGCGCGCACCAGCTTCACCGCAAAATTCGTCACGTTTTCGGCCACCGGCACCTGGCGCACAAGATTCTGGCTGGCCAGTACCGCCGCCGCGTCCAGGACGCTGTTCAATTCGGTCTCGGCGCTGCCGGTCGTATTTTCGACGATGGCCACCTCGTCGGCAAATGTCGGGTAGTCAATCAGCACGTTGAACATGAAGCGATCCAGCTGAGCCTCGGGCAACGGGTAAGTCCCCTCCTGCTCAATGGGGTTCTGGGTCGCCAACACAAAAAACGGATTGCCCAGGTCGTGGGTATGCCCGCCGGCGGTGACCTGCTGCTCCTGCATCGCCTGCAGGAGCGCCGCCTGGGTCTTGGGCGGCGTGCGGTTGATCTCGTCGGCCAAAATCAGGTTCGCAAAAATGGGTCCCTTGATGAACTTGAACGCACGGTGCCCCGTGCCGTGGTCTTCTTCCAGGATTTCCGAACCGGTGATGTCGCTGGGCATCAGGTCGGGCGTGAACTGGATCCGGTTGAAGCTCAGGTCCATGACCCGGGCCAGGCTGCTGATCAGCAGGGTCTTGGCCAGGCCGGGCACACCCTCGAGCAGCACGTGGCCGCCACTGAACAAAGCGATCATCATCTCGTCGATGACATTCTCCTGCCCCACGATGACTTTGGCGATCTCCTGGCGCATGCCGCGATAGTGGGCGCGCACTTCATCTATACTTTGGGGAGCGTTGTTCCGCGCGGTTTCGTCCACGGGGGTGTCCTTTCGCTGGTACGGGATGGCTACTCAATAGGATATGACGATATCTCCGTCTGGCCCTAACGTCCAGCCTTCTACGCAAAGCCGGGCAATTGATTGCAAAAAAAAATGGCAGGCGGGGATTTTTCCCTGCCTGCCCACAATCCGGATCCCGGCCCTAGGGTCGATCAATCTCCACATCCGAAACCGTATAGTTGTACCGAAAATGCAGCCTGGCGCTCTCGTTGCCCATTTCATCAACCGCAGCCACGGCATAGGTGGCCCCGCCCGGCGGAGATGCCACCACCACTGGGCCCTCGGAACGGATGACAAAAAGAGCCTTGTTTCGTCAGGAAACGGCCATTATTTGGCCATAATTGTGCAGGACGTTGGCCCCGAGCAAGTTCCTGTAGTATTTTGCCGAACGCCAGACGTGATGTGACCCCAGCGAATCCGGGAGCCTTTGTGCACAAGAGATTATACCGCACCGTCGAAAGCCTGTTCGAGCGCATCGACAACTCGGCCGGCGACGAAAAAACGCTGATCGAAATTCTGCAATTATTAGTGGAAGGCGAAGAGGCCCAGGCCTTCGGCGTCGACAGCGGACGCCTCTACCGCGAAGAAGACACCGAGTACCTGTTGATCAAAAGTATCGGCGGACACGGGTCGGCCATTGCCGGCAAGACCGTCAGCAAAGACTATCAGGTGGTGAAGGATATTGAGCGCCGACGGCTGTGGATCATCTCACCGGAGTCTCCCGGCTTTGACCCCGAACTGGAGGCCCAGTTCTCGGGCCTCGATGCGGCCGCCATTCTCATCGGCCGTGATCCCGCCTACATTTTGAGTCTCGGGATCACCCACCACGGCAGCGAAGAAGACCTGATGGTCCTGCTGGAAACCATCCGGGCCGCTGTGGGGCTCAAGCTCAAGGAACAGGCCCTGGCCAACCAGATGCGTCAGGCCCAGATCATCCAGCAGTCTCTGGTGCCAGCGACCCTGCCGTCTTTTGAAGGCTACGACATCGCAGCGGCCAGCGTGCCGGCCGACGATGTCGGTGGCGACGTCTACGACGTGCAGGAAGTGGAAGCCGACGTGCTGGGCCTGATGATAGCCGATGCCAGTGGCCACGGCCTGCCGGCGGCGTTGCAGGCCCGCGATGTGGTCATCGGCCTGCGCATGGGCCAGGCCGAAGGCGAAAAAATCACCGCGACGGTGGGCCGCCTCAACCGGGTCATCAACCAGACCAGTCTGGCCAGCCGGTTCATCTCGCTGTTCTACGCGGAGCTGGAAAAAACCGGAAATATTGCCTACGTGAACGGAGGGCACTGCCCCCCCCTGCTGATCACAAAGAAGAACAAGGTTTTCGAATTGAAAACCTGCGGGCCGGTGCTTGGCCCCCTGCCCGATGCGGTGTACCGGCGCGGGTACCTGACCCTGCGGCCGGGCGAAGTGCTGGTCCTGTTCACCGATGGGGTCACCGAGCGCCATGATCCGAGCCAGGGCAATGAAACCGATGACATCGAGGATTTTGGCCGGGATCGCCTGGTCCAGGCGGTCATCGAGGGTCGCGAACTGCCGGCCGAGGAGATTGCCGCCGACATCATCAACCGAGTGCGCGAATTTGGCAACCGCACCCCCCTGGACGATGACGTGTCGGTGATGGTGATCAAGCGGTTGCCCGCCAAGAGCTATCCGCCCGTGGAGGATTTGACCCGGGTTTCGGTCGAAACCAGGCGGTAGAGAGCGACGGTCCAGGGCTGGCTTTCGCGCAGCCCCACGCCGGAAATTTCACAGGTTTTCAGCAGTTCAAAATGCACACCCTGCACGGTGCGTCCGGACCAGCGGGGCTCGCCCTCGGCGCGGTCCACGAAATAGTCGGGATGGCTGCCATCAGGCCCCAACCGCAACCAGGCGCCGCTGGTGACCATTTCTTCGAAGCCCAATTCCAACCCCACTTCAAGCACCTCGGGACTGACCAGTCCCATCAGGTCCAGAACCTGACGTTCACTGGCATAGCCCACCGCGCCGATATCCAGGGCGGCGATGACGGCGTCATCCGGGGTATTGTCGCGCAGCCAGTGGCCCAGATCGAGGTAGCACTCGCGCACGCCGACCGGGAATTGGCGCGCATGGGGCACCACCTGGGTGGTGAACAGCCAAACGTTGAACGCAATGTTCAGCGCCACAAAGCCAAAGATGATCCGGCGCCCGATCCAGAGCGACCTTTTGTCAATGGCCGTGCCTCGCATGAGCCACTCGGCGATCAGGCCCATGGCCAAAAGGAGCACCGGAGCCAGCGGGCTGACGTACCGGGATATGATCCACACCTGGCGCAGGGCGTAGCCGCCCAACAGGGCCACCGTCCAGACCACCGCGATGCCCACCAGAGTCACCGGCCCCCAAACCGACCAGGGACCATCGCCAGCGGCGGGTTCTGTCTCTTCGCTCTCGCGGTAGGGCCGGGGCCACAGACCAGACTCGCCCACACGGCTGTTGCGGATCAGGACAAAACCGATGAGCACCAGCAGACCCACCCACATCACGCCCTGGACGGCACCCAGCATCTTGATGGCCTGCCACAGGTAGCCCAGGACAACCAGCGGATTGGCCGCCGCGCCGCTGCTCTTGGCACTGGCGGTGCCGGGCAGGATGCGTCCA
>CAZLUL010000065.1:0-18976 GCA_964562635.1 uncultured Fibrobacteraceae bacterium
GGCCACTAGCTCATCAGGTAGAGCATCTCCCTTTTAAGGAGGTTGTGCCAGGTTCAAGTCCTGGGTGGCCTACCATCCAAACTTCAGTTTCAGAAACGCGACTCCGGCCAGGAGTCGCGTTTTTTTGTGGGCAGGCATTTTCTTCAGAAAAGGCTCAAGTATTTCTCCGCGCCCGCCGATACCTGATTCATAAGGCAAATTGCGCCCACACCCTTTCCCCAGCACCAGGCGGGGACTGTGGCAGCCAGGAGAGCCCTTTGCATGAAACAAAGGGCGGTGGGCGAAACAAAGGATTGTCACCATGAGCATGCGCGTCGGCGGGAAAAATACCGGGCCTTTGAGTTCTTTGCGCAACGCAGCCGAAAATCGGGCCGAAGAGAAAAAATCCCTCGAAAAATTGAGCAGCGGCAAACGCATCAACCAGGCAGCTGATGACGCGGCGGGCCTGGCGATGGCCGAAAAACTCGGCGCAGCTCTCAAGGGCCTTGAGCAGGGCATGGAGAATGTCTACGATGGGTTGTCCATGATCGAGACGGCCGAGGCCGGTCTGGGCAGCACCAGCGACCAGTTGGGCCGCATGCGGGAGTTGGCGGTTTCGGCGGCCAGCGATACTCTCAGTTCCGGACAGCGGGACGCCATCCAGGCTGAATTTGCCTCCCTTGCGGCAGAGATCGACCGCACCGCCGCCAGCACCGAATTCAACGGCCAGCGATTGCTGGATGGATCGGCCGGTGAAGTGGACATCTCGCTGGGGCATAGCGCCGGCTCAGAACCGGACGCCATCGCCATGGATCTGTCCCACAACATGGATACGGCCTCGCTGGGTCTGGCCTCAACCAACCTTGATGGGGCCAACGGCAGCAGTGCCCGGGCGGCCCTTGAAGATATCGACAATGCGTTGGCTGCCGTGAGTAGCCAGCGCGCCGAATTTGGCGGAACCGCAAACCGCCTGATGAGTGCCCAACAGGGCTTGGCTGTGACCACGGAGAATACCTACGCTTCGCGGTCCCGCATCATGGACACGGACTATGCCCAGGAAACCGCGGAGCTGACCCGCAGACAAATCCTGTCCCGGGCTGGTGACGCTGTCACGGTGCAGGGGAGACTGATACCTTCATCGGTGATGAATCTCCTGAAGTAGGATTGACCCTGCCTCAAAAAAAAGGCGCCGGGAGTTTTCCCGGCGCCTTTGCTTTTCAGCATTTCTGCAGAAATTACATTTTGCCGTATTTCTGGGTCCACAGCTTGTCGAATTCGGCCACAGTCTCGGCGAACGCATCCATGGCGCTGACGATCGGCGCTGGCGTCTCGAGGTCAACCCCGGCGTTGCGCAGAATATCCAGCGGCGGCGCGCTTGAGCCGGCCTTCAACATGTTGTCGATATAACGCTGGGCGGCCTTGTCACCGTTCTGGCTGATCTCGTCGGCGAGGGCCAGGCCACTGGTCAGGCCCGTGGCGTAGGTGAACACGTAGAAGTTGTAGTAGAAGTGGGGGATGAACATCCACTCGCACTCGTCATCGGGACCGAGTTCGAAATTTTCCCCGTAGTACTCCGTGACCAACTCGGCGTACAACGCGTTGAGGAAGTCGGCGGTCAAAGGGTTGCCCGCTTCGGCGTACTCGTGGAAGCGCAGCTCAAAGTCCGCAAACAACGTCTGGCGGAAAATCGTCTGCCGGATACTCTCGAGACGCTGGTTCAACAGCATCAGCTTCATGTCCGTATCGTCAGCTTCTGCGAGCAGGTAGTCCGTCAGCAGGGCTTCGTTGCAGGTCGAGGCGATTTCGGCCAGGAACGTGGTGTAGCCGGCGTAAATCGCCGGCTGCGCCCGGTTGCTGAATACCGAATGCAACGCGTGGCCCATCTCGTGGGCTGTGGTCGAAACCGCGTCGAGGCTGTTGTCGAAGTTGTGCAGCACATACGGGTGCACATCCTTGGCCAGCACGCCGGCGCTGTAGGCACCACTGCGCTTGGCTTCATTGGGGTAGATGTCAATCCAGCCGTTGGCCGGGTCCATACCCTCTTTGAGCAGGTTCACGTATTCCTCGCCCAGGGGCTTGAGGCCCATGGCGATGATCTTCTGGGCATCGTCGTAGCTGTACTCGGGCTCCACACCTTCGATCATGGTGTTGTAGAGGTTGGGGAAGGTCAGCGGGCCATCGATGCCCATGACCTTGCGCCGCAGGTCCACGTACTGGTGCATGGTGCGATCCAGATTGTCGCGCACCGTCTCGATCAGCATGCGGTAGGCATCGGTCGAGATGTTGTCGGGGCTCAGGGAGGCCTCCAGGCAGGTCTCGTAACCGCGGGCGTCCTTGCTCATGATGTGGGACTTGACCGCACCGTCGAGCATGGTGGCGAAGGTGTTTTCGTAGCCGCGCAGGGTGCCGAAGAACGCGTCGCGGGCCTGGACGCGGGTGTTGTAGGCTTCGGACGAGCGCAGGGCGCTCCAGCCACTGACGGTCAGGGGCACGGATTCGCCCTTGGCATTGACGACCTCGGGGAATTTCATGTCCACGCCCAGCAGGGCGTCATAGGCGTCCTTGGGGGCCGAGCGCATGTTGCCGGTCAAGGCCATCAGGCGCTCTTCGGGGGCACCGAGAGTGTGGTCCTGCTGGCGCCACAACTCGCTGAAGTAGTAGCTGTAGGGTGCCAGGGCCGGCTCTTCGGCCATGAAGTTCTTGATGACCGCCGGATCGATCTCCAGCAATTCGGGCTCCATCCAGCTGGTGGCCTCGCCAAAGGCGGGCAGCATCGACTTGACGCGGCCGTCCATGGTGCGCAGGTCGCTGTCGGCCTGGTTCACGTCATACTGGGTCTGGGCGTACATGTACAGCTTGTAGAAGCGCGTCGTGAGGGCCTGGGTGGCGTTGTTGGCGTCGAGCAGGTCGGCCGCCGAGTTGCCCAACCGGCCCCGGAATTCGTTCAGTTTGGGAATGTCTTCGGCCACGGCGGCCATTTCGGCTTCCCAGGCGGTGTCATCGGCGAAGATGTGAGTCGGGTCCCACTGGTATTCGTTCGGGATCTGGTCCCGGGTCGTGGTGGGGTCCGGGGCGTAGTCGGCAAGCACGGGCACTGCCAGCAACAAACTGCTGAGCAGCACCAACGTCGCGGCGACTGCGGAGCGACGGGAGTTGGCCATGGAAAAACCTCCAAAATACAGGTTGTCGTGAACGAGCCCGGTTCTGTGGGGAACCGGGCCGTCGGGGGGGAGTGTTTGGCTGACAGCTGCCTGAACGGTGTGGACCGTACTCAGCGCAGGGGCCGGCCCAGTTCGTCATAACCTGGAGCCAACGTGCTGCGGGCGGCAGACTTGTTGGGGAATTCCAGGTTAATCTGATTAACGGTGAAAGTGCCCGCGCCGACGTCATGGACGCCGTGCATGACAGCTTCATCGATGTATCCCGTGAAGTAGATATTGTCCGGACCTGTGGCCCAGATGCCGACCAGGCTGCTGGGACCGTCATAAAGAACTTCCCGTGAGCCGGTATCGGCCGTGAAGTTGTAGTCCATCGTCTGGTAGATGACCTTGCCCTCGTCGGTGGCGACATAAACGTTGCCGGTGGCGTCGACCCAGAGGTCGCGGATGCCGGCCCCGGGATCTTCGGTCAGCTCGGGGTAGAACTTCTGCCAGACATTCTTGCCGTCATCATCACGAATGAGGCTGAACAGCCAGCCTTCGCTGGTGCCGAGAAAATTGCGACTCAGCGTCGCCGGATCGCTGGACATGGCCAGCACCCACTCGGCTTCGATCCGCTGCTCACCACTGAGGGGGCGCAGGATCCAGTCGGCTGTCACATCGGCCACCGTGTTGGGAGCCAGAACGTTGCCCTTGGTCCCGTTGATGCCGAAGCGGACCCCTTCATAGCGGGGATCGTGGAAGGCGCCACCCAAGAAGTAGTTGTTCACCGCGACAATGGACGAGAGGTCCTTGGCCGTGGACAACGTATCGGTCGGCGCCGAGTTTTCGTCGAGGATGACCATGATCGAGCCCGCGCCACCCCAGGTGGATCCGGACATGCGGCGGATGGTGCCGTTGGCGCCTACAGCGTGCAGGTTGTCGCCAAACGAACCGATGCCGAAGAGGTCCTCGGTGGTGCCGCTTTCCATGCCGCCCCAGCCGGAACCGGTATTGCGCCAGATCCGTCCGCCGTGACCGACGGCGTACATCGTCGTCTCGGTCAGCGGGCTCCAGATCGTGGTGATGGCCGCGGTGGAGCCCATATTCTGGAGAGTCCACGTCGAGCCGTCAAAATGGTACATCACGCCCAGGTTGCCACCTACGTAGACATCATTGGCAGCAGTGCCGTAGACATCAAAGAGCCATTGGCGGGACTCCTGAGGCGGAACCGGGGGGAAGGTGACTTCGGTGCTATCGTCGCTGCAACCAGTTGCGCCAAGCAGACTGCTGAGCAGTACAACGATCATAAGCATGGGAAAACTACGCCCGGTAATCAGGCGAGACGTGCCGGTAAAGGCAGAAGCAATTTTCATCATTGCCGCAATATCCTCACGTTCAGCTGGTGGGGAGAATGGAACGGCCAACCACCGGATCGTGCCGAAATTCTTACCGAAATTCCGCCGACTTTCCCATGCCCATCAGGAGGTAGGGACCGTTTGTCCAACCCATGAATAATATGGTCTGGGCTGGCGAAAGTCCACACCCGGAACTGGATAATGGGAAAGTGGACTTGCAGAATACGGCAGGTGTGACAAAATTACCAACATCGGCGGGACGTGATCCGTCAGGGAGATACGCCGGGTTTGATGCCCGGACGACCGGGTTGGGCCCATGCGGCCAAACCCCAGCAGGAGCGCAAAAGGCCATGAATAACCCCATTTCTGCCCAGTTGGACCCCGGTTTGGATCTCTTTGTGGAGATCAATCGCCTGAAAAAAGACCTCAATGCCGTCATCCTGGCCCATTTCTACCAGGAGCCCGAAATTCAGGATATTGCCGATTTTGTGGGCGATAGCCTGGCCCTGGCCCAACACGCCGCCCGGACCGAGGCCGAAGTCATCGCTTTTGCCGGTGTGCACTTCATGGCCGAGACCGCCAAGATCCTCAATCCGGACAAGCAGGTGTTGTTGCCGGACCTCGAGGCCGGCTGCAGTCTGGCCGATGGTTGCCCGCCCGACGAATTTGCCGCTTTCCTGGCCAAGTATCCTGGCCACAAGGTGATCAGCTATATCAACTGCTCGGCGGCGACCAAGGCGATGAGTGATGTCATCTGCACGAGCAGCAACGCCGAAAAAATCGTGGCGAGCTTCCCGGCGGACCAGCCGATCGTCTTTGCCCCGGACAGATTTTTGGGCGACTGGGTGGGGCGCCGGTTGAAGCGCGACCTGGTGCTGTGGCCGGGCTCCTGTGAAGTCCACGAGATGTTCAGCGAGAAGAGGCTGGTCGAACTGAAGCTGGAGCATCCGGATGCCGTGGTCGCCGCCCATCCCGAATGTCCTGAGGGTGTGTTGCAGCACGCCGATCTGGTGGGCAGCACGACGGCCATCCTGAATTTTGCCAAGGAGACGCCGGCCCAGAAAGTCATCGTGGTGACCGAGGCCGGTATTCTGCACCAGATGCGTAAGGACAACCCGGACAAGGTGCTGATTCCGGCGCCGGGCACCGACGAAAGTTGCAGCTGCAACGAGTGCCCCTACATGAAGCTCAATACCCTGGAAAAATTGTATCTCTGCCTGCGCGATCGCACTCCCGAGATCGTGGTGGATCCGGTGGAGGCGGCCAAGGCTCTGGTGCCGATCAATCGCATGCTGGAGTTGAGCCGCTGAGAGACTGAATTTTTTGTGAAGGGGAAAATTTGAAGACCCCCGTCTACCTGGACCATCAGGCGACAACACCTCTGGACCCTCGCGTGCTCGAGGTCTGGCAGCGGACTGCCCGGGAACACTTCGGCAATCCGGCCAGTGTCGGCCATGCCTACGGCTGGGCGGCCAACAAGGTCCTGGACCTCGCCCGCCAAAAGGTGGCGGACCTGATCGGGGCCACACCGGACGAAATCCTCTTCACCTCCGGCGCAACCGAAGCCAATAACCTGGCGTTGTTAGGTGTGGCGCGGGCTTACACCGGCGGTGGGCGCGACGGCCTGGTGAGTTCCAACCTGGAGCATCCCGCGGTCCGGCAACCTCTGAATCATCTGGCCGGTGCCGAAGGCTGCCGGTTGGCAATTGTCCAGGCCAACGCAGCTGGTCTGGTCGAACCGGCCAGGGCCGCTGAGGTGATTGATGATCGCACCCTGTTGGTTTCGCTCATCGCTGCCCAGAACGAGATTGGGACCCTGCAGCCGATTGCTGAAGTGGGGGCCCTCTGTCACCGGGCCGGGGCGTTCCTGCATGTGGATGCCGCCCAGGCCGCGGGCCGGATGGATCTGGATGTGGAGCGGGATCAGATCGATCTGATGTCGCTTTCGGGACACAAGATGTACGGCCCCAAGGGGGTCGGTGCCCTGTATGTGCGCCGTCGCGATCCGCGGGTGAAGCTGGCACCTCTGATGTACGGTGGTGGCCAGGAGCGGGATCTGCGCCCAGGGACGCCCAATGTGCCGGCGATTGCGGCCTTTGGCGAGGCGTGCCGCTTGGCGGGGGCGGAACGCGAGACCGAAAACAGTCGCCTGGCGGAATTGCGGGACCGGCTGTGGCAAACCCTGTGGGCGGGATTGCCGGACGTGCAGCTCAACGGTGATCCGGTATTGCGCCTGGCGGGAAATCTGAATCTCAGTTTTGGCGGTGTGCCTTCCGGCCGATTGCTGGGCGCGCTGAGTGGCTTGGCGGTCAGCACGGGCTCGGCCTGCTCAAGTGGCGATGGTCAACCGTCGCCGGTGTTGGCGGCCCTCGGGGTCGAGCCTGCCTTGGCGGCAGCCAGTCTGCGCATCGGCCTGGGACGGTTCACCACGGCGGAAGAAGTCGACTTTGCGGCGGCTAAAATCGTAGCTGCGGTGACCCGTTTGAGGTCCTGAATAAACTTGGGATGAGTAAAAAAAACGCCCTCCGTTTGGAGGGCGCTTTTTTTTTGGCAAACGTGGGGCGGTTATTCCCCTTCGTAGTCCGCGGTCTGACGCCGGGACAGGGATATCCGCCGTCGGGACAGGTCCACATCCAGGACCCGGACCGAAATTTCTTCGCCTTCGTTGACCACTTCGCGCGGGTGGATGATGCGCCGGTTGGCCAGCTCGGAAATGTGAATGAGTCCTTCAACCCCGGGGCGCAGCTCGACAAAAACTCCAAAATCTACAAGTCTAGTGACCTTGCCGGTGGTGTCCGTACCCGGGGCCATACTCGAGGCGGTCTCGGGCCAGGGGTCACTGGCGAGCGCCTTGATCGAGAGGCTGATCCGTTCGGACCGGCCCTGACCCAGATTCTGGATTTCCAGCACCTTGACCGGGACGGTTTGGCCTTCCTGCAGAACCTCCGACGGGTCGCCCACGCGCTGGTGCGAGATCTGGGAGATGTGCACCAGACCTTCGATGCCGCCAATGTCGACAAAGGCGCCGAAGGGAACCAGGCGAGTCACGACACCATCGAGGGCGTCGCCGAGGCTGATGTTCTCGCGCGTGGCGTCGGCCTGGCTTTCTCGGTCGGCTTGCAACAGCGCGCGGCGGGAGACCACCACATTGCGGCCGTCTTCGGACAGTTCGAGAATCTTGAATTGCATGGTGCGCCCGACAAAGACCGAGGGGTCGTCGGCCCGCCGCACGTCAATCTGGCTGAAGGGACAGAAGGCCCGGGTGCCGCCGAGGTCCACCGCAAAACCACCCTTGTTGGTTTCGCCGACTTTGCCTTCGACCGGAGTGCCCGAATCGTACGCGGCCTGGAGCGCCTCTTGGCCGGCGTTGCGCAAATTCAGCGCCACGGTGAGGATGAGACCGTCGGGGCCCTTGGCGATGTGGCCGGTGACCTGATCGCCGACCTGGACCTGAAGTTCGCCCTCGTCGTTCTTGAGTTCGGACACGGCCATGGACAACTCATTGCGCAAACCGCAGTCGACGAAGGCGTCGTGGTCGCCGATCTGGATGACCGTGCCGGTGACTTTGTCACCCACTTTGCCGTCGTCAGGTGCGACCTGGTTTTCGGCCTCCAGCATGGCGGCAAATTCGCCGGAATCCTCGGATTCGTTGAGGGGCTGGATCTCGTCAGGATTGGTATTCTCCGGGGCGGGATTTTCCACGGGCTCGGGCGAGCTGGCGTCGTTTTGGTCGAAGGTCATTTCCGGGTCCTGTTCTGAGGGGTCTTGGGCACGACCGCACCGGCGCGCGGCACAACTCTCCCGGGACCACCCGAAATTGATGGCAGTCCACCGAACCGTAGGCCGCACAAGCAGTCACGATGAGAGAAATATACCATATGTCGCGATTTTTTCCCACCCTTGGAATGCGCAATTGTCCCGGACGGGTTGGGGTCAGGATTTTTTGAGGATCAGCATGGTCAGATCGTCGCCAACATCGGGTTTTTCGTGCTCCAGGTGGGGATTGGGCAAGCCAGAGACGTGTTCGTATACGGCGCCGATGACAGATTTAATGATGTCTGTAGGCCGCTGCTTGGCCTGGGCAGTGATGATTGCCAGCAATCCCTGCTCCTGAAACTCAACATCCCGGCTGTTGCGCGCCTCGGTAAGACCATCAGTGTAGGTCACCAGCAGATCGCCGCTGAACAACGGGACGGTTGTCACGGGGTAGGCCATTTCGGGCATCATGCCCAGCGGAGCGCCCGCGGGTTTCAGCCACTCGCATTGCCCGTCCGCCCGCTGCAACAGCGGCGGATTGTGGCCGGCGCTGGCGTAGCTGAGACTGCTGCCATCGGGGGACAGCACGGCCAGGAAAATGGTGGCGAATCTTTCGTCGTCGGTGCTGGCAAAGAGCGCTCGGTTAGCGGCCGCCAAGAGCTCGCCAGGATCATCGATGACCAGGGCGAGGGCCCGGATGCTGGCCTGCAGGGTGCTGGCCAGCAGTGCCGCAGGGATGCCCTTGCCTGACACATCGGCGATGGCCAAACCGCGAGCGCCGCCGCCAAAAGTGATGAAGTCGTAGGTGTCCCCACTGACGGCCCGGCTCGGGTGGTTGCAGGCGGCCAGTTCGAAGCCCGGAATTTCCGGCACTTGCTGGGGCAGGATTCGGCGCTGAATCTCGCGGGCAGCCGCCATTTGGTTTTCGAGGTCTTCCTTGATCAGGGAGGCGTCAAACCCCTCGAGTCCGACCCGGGCAACTTCCTGTTGCGAGGCTGCCAGGGCCGAGGCGAACAGGCCCTCGGGCATGCTCAGTCCGATCAGGCCTGACATTTCCTGGACTTGCCGGTCGATTTTAGTGGCCAGGGCCGCCAGGGTTTCTTCTTCGAGCCCCAGCAGTTCGGCCAAATCACTCATGGCTGCGACCGGGTTGTGGTCGCCGCTTTGGCCGTAGCCAATGGCCCGGGCGATGGTGATGGCGTCACGCAACAACCCAATCAATTCGGCCGTTTCGTCCGACACTTCGCCGTCTTCAAAATCTTCAGCGTAGTATTCGACCGTGTCGACAAACAGGCGTGGCAGTTTCCATTCCTTGAGAATGCGTGCTCCCAGTTCACCGTGGTGAAAATCCAGGATCCGCATTTCGGCCTCGACCAGGGTGACTTTGTATTGTCGGGCGAAATCGACCACGGCCTGAAAACCCCGCCCTGTATGTTGGGTCAGCGATGTGACACCCAGGCCGTGCAGGATGCCGACCATCCAGGCGTCTTCGTGATTTTGCAGGCCGCGTTGGACCGACAATCCCTGGCAGCAACTGGCCGTCGCCAGGCAATATTTCCAATAGGCCGTCAGATCCAGCCCCGTGTCCGGATGGGCGTGGGGGGCCATGTCGTGCATCCCCATCAGCAGGGCTACGTTGCGCACCCGCCGGATGCCAAGGCGAACCAGAGCACCGCGCAGGTTCTTGATTTCCTGCCCGTGGGCCACCGCGGCGCTGTTGGCCAGGGCCAAAAAGCGCATGGTCAGCACGTTGTCGCTGAGGATCAGTTTGCTCAGGGCGCCGAGGTCACAGTCCGGGTCCGAGGCCAGACTGACCACCTGGGCCGCCAAGGTGGGCATGCTGTCCATCTCGGCCACCAGTTCGGTGACAAAAAATTGGGTACGGGTCTCCATAGGAGAGAATTCGGCGAGAAAGCGGGGCTTTTGAGGAATTCTTCAGGCTGGCTATTTGACCAGGGAAATTTTGCCGCTGGCCCGGGCCTGGCCGGCGACCTCGATGGCGTAGAGATAGGTTCCGGCTGCGGCCGGTGAACCATCGATTTCCTGGCCGTTCCAGACAACGCCATTGGCGCCGACGCGGCCGGCGAAGGCCCCGCTGCGCCACACCAGGCGGCCGCGCAAATCATGCACTCGCACCTCACAACCGCTGGCCTGGGCCAGGTCGAAGCTGATGGTCGTGCGGGGGTTGAACGGGTTGGGAAAGGCGCCGTGGCGAGTGGGGCGCAAGACCGGGGCTTCGTCCTGGACAGCGGTCGGATCGGCAATTTCCACGATCTCGTCCACATTGATGTGGCCCATGTCGCCGATTTCCTGGTCCACAATGGTCACGTAACAGGTGCGGCCCTGGTACGGCACGAGGTTCCACTCGCGCAGCGTCATGGTCGCATTGTTGCTGCCGGTTTCGCTGTAGAGAATCGTGCCGTCAGAGTCGTCGACCAGCGCCACGTAGCAGGTGGCGGGGTAGTCACCGCCACCAACAAGCAAGGTCATGCGATCGCCGGTGATGGGGAAACGATAGGTTTCCGCCACGCCGGTGGTCGCATCGCCGAGCATGGTCCCGGGCGACCCGCGTCCGGACAGCGGGCCCTGATGGTATTCCTTGCTGCCATAATATCCGTTGCCCACCAGTCCGACCGACGTCTCGCCACGCCAGATGGGATTGTCGCCAAAAATGGGGTTGGCCAGGTTGACCGTACCGGTGTGCACGACCCAGTTTTCGTCCATCGGGTGGGGTTTGTAGATCGTGGGATTGCTGCCATCGGCGTTGGTCAGCAGCGAATCCATGCGCACCACGTAGCCGATGTTTTGCCCATCGGGCAACAGGTAGGTTGCCAGGCGGGAGAATATCCGCACGCCGGTGTCAAATTCGTCAACTTCCGGGGCGTAGCCGTAGTCCAGCAGGACCCGATTGGCCATGGTCCACCCACTGGGTTCGGAGGCCGAAAGAAGCGTGGTTCCCGGGGTGTCAAATTCGCCAAAAAGCAGGTGATGGGTCGAACCGATCACCTTGTACTGGGGGCTCTCCAAAACGAGCCAGGGCTTGATGCCATCGTTGACAAACAACGGCCCGACATCCGTCCAGCTCAACAAGTCGTCCGACGTGCCATGATAAAGCACACCGGTGGGCACGCCGAGGTTCTGTTGCGCGGTCACCAGCATGTGCCACTGATTATCCTGCCGGTAAACATACGGGTCCCGGAAATCACTCCACGAGGAATTCTTGTCCCAGATGTAGACGTTGGTATCGGCTTCGGCCACAGGGTTGTACACCCACTTGGCCCACTGGTTCAGATTGTCCGAGAACGCCAGACAAATCGACTGGTTGTAGTTGGCATCGCAACCGGTATACGCCAGCACCCACCGGCTGTTGGCCTCTTCCCAAAAAACATCCGGGGCCCAGATGGCGCCGTCATCCCAGGGACCTTGCCCTACCGTGAATATGGCCTCGGGCGAGTTCCAATGCTTGAGGTCCGTGCTGGACGCGTGCCAGATCGTATCGCCGTAGGTGGCGTTGGGTGTCTGCTCATGAATCGTGTGATAAAAAATGTGGTAGATCGAATCGGGCCGGACGATACTGAAGTCCCAGACCTGTCGGTCCGGGTGGCGGTAGAATTTTTGCTCAAAGTCGAAGCGGACCAGGGCTTCGGCTTGGGAAGCCAGAGCCATCATCAGCAACAAGCCCCACACCGACAGCAGGGCCCAGCGACTACCGCTACCCGGGAACCGACGACTGTCGGCGGAGTTTTTGAGCTGAGGGCAAGCCAAGGTCGGGCTCCGTCCGGGGCGTGTCCCGGAAATCTGGGGCGAATGAGGGGCCAACCGCCTGATGTGCGCAGTAGCCTGGTAATTGGCAGCCGCCAGCTGCCAATTGCCATAATTTGCAATGTGATCCACTATTTTACCACATGGACGTTCGGTCGTCAATGTGGCCGTCAATGTGCAGGAGTCTCCATTGAACCGGATGAATCGTCATAAATATCCCCCAAAGGGCCAAATAGGCGTTTATTCCACTGTTTTGGTCTTGATTTGGGCGTGGGGGTTGTTGTCCGGAGCGGCCTCGGCCAGCATCCGGTCTGATGCCAATGATGCTGCCCGGCACGGCTTGGCCACTGTGGACAGCCTGTTGCAGATCCCGGCCCCGCAGGAAGCGGTTCAAACGGCCCGCCGATTGTTCAATACCATGGGCGAAAATCCGATCTACGGGGCCCAGTTGGAAGGGCGCCTGGGCCTGGCGTTGATGCTGGCTGACCAACCGGAGCAGGCCTTGCCCCATTTGGAAAATGTCGTCCGGCAGCATCCCCGTGAAGCGGACCACCACCGCAACCTGGGCGCGGTTCTATTGCGTCTGAACCGGCGCGGGCGGGCGCTCAGCGAATACGCTTCGGCGGTTGAACTGGATCCCGACAATGCGGAATTGCGCCGGGAACACGGCCAGATGCTGCTGTCGTTTCGCGATACCAGAGGGGCGGCGCGAGAGCTGCACCTGGCCAGCGAGCTGTGTGGCGGGTGTCCGGAAGTGGACCAACCCCTGGCCTCCCTGTACCTGATGCAGCAGAAATTTGAGCTGGCGGTGCCTCATCTGCGCCGCCTCTACGAGCGGGCGCCAGACACGGAGTCGCGCCGGATCCTGGTGGCGGCGATGTCCCGCGCCGGCAACGATTCGCTGCTGGTGGAATTTTTGTCCGTTGGGTCAGCGGCCGAACGCAGCACCGCCGAGTGGCGTCTTTTGGTCGAAGGGGAGGGGCGCTTGCTGGGCCAGAAATATTCCCGGCAGGCGGTGGCCGACCTGCGGGCCGATGCGGCGCCGCTGGCGATTGTTGATGAAGCCGAATTCTGGGGCCAGGTTGCCCTGAATCTTTTGGCGACCGAATTCTTCACGGACGGTTTGCGGGCCGCTGACCAAGCGGTGGCCCTGGCCCCGGACAATGTTGTTTACCGCAACAACCGGGTCGTGTTATTGACGCGTCTGGGCCGGGATGACGAAGCCCGGGCCGAATGGGAAAAGGTGCTGGCCCTGGATCCATCGCTGGCCAAGCAATCACCGTAGTTCAAGGAGTTGGCATGATCGGCAGACAACGAGGCTCGGGTTTTCTGGTGTGCGGGGGTTTGCTGCTGGCGGCCCTGTTCTGTTTGGTGGGGTGCGCTTCCAGTCCGGCGCCAACTCCGGTCCAGAAGGCTCCTGCGGCGACCGGCATGATGCAGGAAACACCGGTGCCCGACGGCACTTTTCGCGAGCACCGCCTGGCCCGCTGCCAAGATGATGTGGACGTGCCGCGCACCGTCGAACGCTATCTGGGCACCTGTTCGGAGTTCTTTCGGGATGGCTCGGGTTCCGATGGCATGATCGAAATGGAGATGGGGCTCAATCAAGGGCATCGCCATTCGCTGATGTTGTTGACCCTGGGTCAAATGTACCTGCTGGCGGGGCAGGGCAACCCGGACTTGTTGCCGGTCGAGGGACCGGCCGCGGACCTGGGCAGTTACGAGCTGAACAAGCCCCGCCTGCTGGCCCGGGCCCGGAAACTGCTCACCGAAGCGCTGCCGAAGCGCCCCGAGGACGCGGCGGTGGATTATTTGCTGGCCGATGTGGCCCGGGCGAGCGGCGACATGGAGGAAGCCGAGCGGTTGACGGCCAGCGGTCAGAAAAAATGCACGGGCGGACGCAGCTTCGGGACCCTGCTGATGTACCAGGAGCTCTATGAGCATCCGCCCCGCTATGTGGGGGGACCAGGGCCGGAGTTTCCGCAAACGGCAGTCAACAAGGGTATTGGCGGCGACGTGATCCTGGACCTGTTGCTCAGTCCCGCGGGGGAGGTGCGGCAGTATGTGGTGGTGCAAAGTCCGGCCGATTCCCTGACCAGAGCGGCTTGGCAGAGTCTGCGGCAGGGCCGGTTCGAGGCCGCCAGCATAGGGAAATACGGTGTTTGGTCGTGGCTGCGGGTCACCACCGCTTTCAATCTTGGGCCCTGATCCGCAACTGCCGGTTGATTTGCAGGGGCCTGTTGCCTTATTTTTCCATATCACGGTTTGTCGCGAGCCGGGGGCCCACTTGTGGAGATCCCAGCTCAGCGGACATCCCTTTACGAACCCCCGCCGGAGGTCCATCTGAACATGAAGTGGACGCGCAATCGCTTCCTGCTGCCTTATGTCGTACTCTTGGCGATATTGGCCGTCGTTGGCTGCACCAGCAAAAAAGATCCGTCAGAAACTCTGGTCGTCTGTGGCAACCACTCCTGTGGCGATTTGGTCATGGTGACCACCGATACCTCCAGTGATGGCTATCACTACCTGAACCCCGCCATGTCGCCGGACGGATCGCAGATCCTATTCACCGCTGACTGGTGGGCCATTCCTTCGGATCCCAAGGTTTCCGCTGATGCGCCATTTGTCATCAATCGCCAATTGATCATCCTGCCCAACCAGGTTGGTGTCGAACCGACGCTGGATCTGGAAAGCCAGGGTGGTGTCTTGGTTGAACTTTTCCCCCGCAGCGTGCCGTACGGTGAAGGTGGCAATAGCGAATTTTTGGCCGACATGTTGGACGATGACAAGGCGAATCCCAGTTGGGAAGACGACAGCCATCTGATCTTCAGTATGCGTTCGGTGCAGATCGGCAACCAATACCGGTTGTGCCGGGCCGATGTTTCGGATCCGGCCCTGGCTTCGGTGGAGTTCCTGTTCATGGAACCGGCCGACGCGACGGCTCAGCCTCAGCTGACCCAGCACCTTGAAGGTACGCTGTCGGCCGACCAGCGCTGGATGGCCTTCACCCGTTCCAGCTGCACCATTCCCGATTCCTTTGAAACGTGCACCGGTGCGGCGATCTGGGTGATGGACATGGCGACCGCCGGCGTCAATGACGGTTACGATGCGCTGGCCTTCCCGGTGACCGGTGAGTATTCGCGGATGGAAACTCCGCGTTGGTCTCCCGATGGCGCCAAGATTGTCTTCTCCGGCGGCATGGACGTCGCTGGTGCGGGCACGGGCGCAGGCACGGAAATTTTCACGGTCGATTTTGATACGACCGGCCTGGATGCCGGCACGATGCCGCTGGATCACAACCTGAATCGATTGACGTTCACTACGCGCACCGCTGGTGATCCCATCTCGGGTATCCTGAACCGGGCACCGGTATATGCCAATAGCAGCAGCTCGATCTTCTTTATCTCGACTCGGCGGGCCCCGGCAATCACGTTGCATGACCGCAACCTCTGGCGTATCCCGGCCGACGGCACCCTGGATCCAGAGCTCTATTACTTCACCCGTTCCGATGATGTGGACCCGACGGTGTTGCCGGACGGGCGCATCCTGCTGAGCAGTTCGCTGGGCTTCCCCACCGAGATGCTCAATCGGCTGGAAGAGGAAGCGTACCAGGCGGCGGTTGATGATCCGGAGAACGAGGGGCTTGATGAGGTGCAGTTGCGCGCTCTGGCCAACGATGAACGCCGGCAGCTGGAGTTCTTCGAAGGCGTGATGTCGCACATCTACATCTACCGCCCGTAGGGACGAGCTGTAACGTGGCCAATCTCGTTGTCATGCGCAGGGAGATGGTGGCGGTCGGTCGTCAGATGAAAGAACGTGGCTTTGTCGTGGCCGCTGAAGGGAACCTTTCGGTTCGTATCAGCGGCCACTGTTTTTTGGTTTCCCCTTCGGGCGTGAGCAAGGGGGAGTTGCGGGTCCAGGACCTGGTCGAAGTCGACACCGCCGGCCGCACCGCCAAGGGCAAGCCCACCAGTGAGTGGCCCATGCACCGCGAAATCTACCAGACGCGGCCGGACGTCGGAGGCATCTGCCACGCTCATGCCCCTTGGGCCACGGCTTTTGCCGCGGCGGGTCGGGACCTGGACGGATCGCTGTTGACCGAAACGGCGGCCCTTTTGCCCCTGGTGCCGCTGGCGGTGCGGACCGAACCAGGCACACCCGAGTTGGCCCTCTCGATCAAACCTCACCTGCCCAATTACGACGCGATCCTGCTGGGCAACCATGGCGTGGTGACCATGGGTAGTGATCTGCGCGCGGCCTTCGCGTTGCTCGAAACGGTGGAGCGGTTGGCTCAGGTGACCCTGCTGTCGGAAGTCGCTGCGGGGCAGAGCCCGGTGGACGCCCACACCCTGCGCCTGCTGCAGGAACGCGGCGGACCCTCTTCCTACTGAATCATTCCGCATAAAAGTTACTGCGGGAAATCCCCATACAATTTGGTGAGGCGGTCGGTGATGGCGTCCCAGCTGAAGTGGTCTGCCATCAGTTGGCGGGCAACAGTGGCGCGTCGTTGGCAGCCCGGCAGGTCAGCGGCATCGCGCACGATGGCGGCGGCGAAAGAGTCGTCGCAGGGGCTGATGGTGATCGCGCCGTCGGCACTCCTGGTGATGCCCTCGGCGCCCACCGGTGTTGTGACGACCGGCACACCACGGGCCATGGCCTCGAGGATCTTGATCTTGATGCCGCCGCCTTCAGACAGGGGCGCCACAAAGAGGCGGCAGTTGCGAAAGTGCGCCGTCAGGTCGTCCACAAAACCCAGGGCTTCGAGACGTCGGTCGGCCCATTGGTCGGTGGGAATTCGGGTCGCCAGGAACTCGTCCGAGCCGCGCCCGGCCAGGACCAGGTGCGCGTCGGGGCGCTCGGCCAGGACCCGGGGCCAGATCCGGTCGACCAGCAGTTCGGCGGCCAGGACGTTGGGGCGGTGCCCAAACGAGCCCACGAAAAGATGGGTTTCCCGCCCGTCAACCGCCCCGGGCTGCCAGTCGACCTGCAACGCGCTGAGGTCCACGCCCAAGGGCATCGTGACCAGGTTGCGGCCACCCATGGCGGCGTAGAGTTCGTGGTCTTCGGGGGTGACGCAGAGGGTCGTATCGGCCCACGTGCTGGCGTCGACCTGCAGCTTGCGCCAGGCGGCGGCTTCACGCAGGGCCAGCCAGCGGCTCAACGGATTGCCCGCCCGCTGGGCACGGCGCTTCCGGGGCAGACTACCCAGTTCGTGGCTGTTGAGGATCAGGCGTGGCGTGGTCCGAACGGCAGCGTCACGCTGCTGGCGCAGGTCGCGGCAGTAGGGTGACATTTGCAGGTACTCGACCTGGATGGCGTCGGGCTGGAAGTCTGCGACGGCGGCACTGATCAGTCGGGCCAAATTCTGGTCGGCGTATTTCTCCACATACAACGGATAGCCGGATGACAGGGATCGAAAAAAGGCCGCCAGGCGGCGGGTGTACAAATCGAGCCGGGAAGTGCCGCTGGCCGCGCGATCCAGGTAGGGCAGGCCTTTGACCTGGGCCCCGAGCTCGGCGACTTCACCCAGGAGGTCTTCTTCGCCCGGGCGCACGAGGCTGAGCACCATCACTTCATGCTTTTGGGCCAACCAGGTGATCAGATCGCGCACCGCGGTGCCACCGCCATGACCGACCCGGCGATGGGGCAGGTAGGGGGTGAGCACCAGAACTTTCACGAATTGCGACTCCGGGATTGCTGGGGCAGGGGTGGTCGGATGTTAGCGCAGATCAAAATGCCTGATAGCCGCGGGCGATGGAGAACTCTTCCTTCTTGCGCTCCAATTCGATCTTCCACTCGGTCGAGCCCTCTTCCAGGTTGGGCTTGTTTTTCAGCACGAAGGTGGTGGCTTCCTCGTCGATTTCGTCCTCGATCTTGAAATCGCGGACAATCAGACCTTCGACCAGATTGACAAAGTCGCTCTCGCCGATCTCCAGATCGACCAGTTCTTCATCCAGCAGGCGGTTGCAGATCAGGCGGGCGACAACCGCAATGCGCTCTTCGGACAGTCTCATGCCAATTTCCTTCTCGCGGGCGCGGCCCGGCGACGGTTCGATTACAGGATGAAGCCCTTTTTGCGGGACAGTTCCCGTTTCATCTGGCTGCGCAGGGCGCCCACGTCCATGTCCATGGCCGAAATTTCATTCTTGTTGGCAAAGACGAGTTTTTCGACTTCGTCGTCGATTTCCTGCTCAGCCGTCATATTCTCGAAAATGGCGTCGTCTATGGCCCGGGTCACGAGATCAATATTCTCGTTCGGGTGCATCCGGGGGTGATCCTGCAACATTTTGAGGATCTTGTCCGACAGATGTTCGATCTTGTATTTGCTCAGCCTCAAGGCAGTCTCCATCGGTCTTTGAACAGTTCTGGCGATCAATTGCGGAGGCCTCATGCCGATTCCGCAGGCTCCGTTCATATTGAAAGGCTTTTCATAGGGGTTGGCAAGAAAAAAGGGGTTGGTTATTGTGGGGCGGTCCCGGTTCGTCGCCGGCAGGGGCGGCGTCATGGCCAGAATGCGTCCTGATCGCATCCTGATGACTGCCAGGTCTGGTCGCAGGAACGATTCCCTGGAACCAACGGGACCGAATCTCGTATCACTTCGGTTGTTTTGCCGGTTATTGCCCGTATTACCCTCTGGCGCGGTGCGTCAGGCCTGAAAGGTCGTTATGTCCGACTACGAATCACTCGACAAGGTCCACGCTGAAGAACTCGCCCAGCGCCTGAGCGGCGTGCTCTCCGAAGCCGGCAAGGTCATCGTCGGGCAAACCGAAATGATGGAAGGATTGTTGCTGGGCCTGATCACCGGCGGCCACATCCTGCTTGAGGGTGTGCCCGGCTTGGCCAAGACCCTGGCGGTCAGCACCATTGCCCGCACCGTCGATACCGAATTCAAGCGCATCCAGTTCACGCCCGATCTGTTGCCCGCCGACATCACCGGCACCACGATCTACAACCGCGATACGGGCGAGTTCACCGTCAAGCAGG
>CAZLUL010000066.1:0-18768 GCA_964562635.1 uncultured Fibrobacteraceae bacterium
AGGCCATGAAAAAGCGGTCACCCGGATAGGGAACCGCTGATCCCGTGTTTGCCCCAGTACAATACCCCATCAGGGGCGTGGGAACCACATATTTTCGGCCTGATTAGCCGTGCACCAACAATCGGAAACCCCGCCCGTGCACCGAGCGGATTTCGACCTGCGGATCACCACTCAAGTGTTTGCGCAACTTGGAGATAAAAACATCCATGCTGCGTCCTGCGTGGTAGCTGTCGTCCTGCCAGATGGCCCGCAGGGCCACGTCCCGTTCCAGGGTCTGGCCCTGGCTCGCGGCCAACATGCCCAGCAGTTCGCCCTCCCGCTCAGTCAGGCGCTGCACGTCGCCAGCGAGGGTGAGGGTCATGGGTTTGGGGTCAAAAACATAGTTGCCCAGGGCGATCGGCCCTTCGGGCAGGGCCGAACCCGGGCCGCCGGCCTCCTGCCGCCTGAGCACCGCCTGGATGCGCAGCAGAAGTTCTTCCATGCTGAAGGGCTTGGTGATGTAGTCGTCGCAACCGAGCTTGAAGCCGGTGATCCGGTCTTCAACCATCGAGCGGGCGGTCAGAAAAATGAAGGGCGTGCTATTGCCCAGTCGGCGCAGTTCCTCGGCAAAGGTGAAACCGTCCATTTCGGGCATCATCACATCAACAAGGCACAGGACAAAAGACCGCTGGGCCAGCGCCTGCAGGCCCGCCTTGCCGTCCAGGTGGCGCTCGACCGCGAAGCCCTCGCGCACCAGGGATTCTTCGATGATCAGCCCCAGGTTGGGGTCGTCTTCGAGCAGCAAAAGGTTCACCGGTGGTGCGGTCATGGCTTGTCCTCTGTCATGACTGGTCCTCTGTCATGTCTGGTCCTCTGTCTTCTCTGCAGTGATCAACGGCAGGCTCACTGTCACGGTCGTGCCTTGGCCTGGCAAGCTGTGCAATTCGACAAACCCGCCGTGGGCGGCAACCAGGCTCTGGACAAAACTCAGGCCCAGACCGTAGCCCTTCACATCATGGCGGTTGCCGGTCGGACAGCGGTAGTACTTTTCAAAAACCCGCCGCTGGTTTTCCCGGTCAATGCCCAGGCCGTGGTCAGTGACCTTGACGATCAGGAAGCCGTCGTCCACCGCCGTGGCCACCTTCACCTGGGGCGCTGCGGGCGAATATTTCACCGCGTTGTCCACCAGGTTGCTGAAGATACTCTCCAGATGCACCCGGTCACCCCGGATATCGCTGGAATCCGCCGCCAGCACCTGTTCCAGGCCACCCCCGCGCTGTTCGACCTGCAAGCTGAACGACTCGCCCACCGCCTCAAGCAGATCGTGCACGTTGATCGGCTCGTGTTTCAATTCGATATCGCCCCGCTCGAAGCGCGCCATCTGCAGGATCTTCTCCACCTGCCGGTGCATGCGGTCATTTTCGTCCCGGATCATCCCCACGTAACGGGCCAGCACCTCGGGCTTGTCGCGCACATCGTCGCGGGTGATCGCCTCGCCGGCCAGCCCCACCGTCGAAATCGGGGTCTTGAACTCGTGGGTCATGTTGTTGATGAAATCCATCAACTGATCAGCGAAGCGGCGCTGCTCGGCATTGGTGCGCCAGGCCCGGGCAAAGCTGGTGATGATGACCGCGATGAACAGAATCGAAGCCACCCAGAGGGGCCAGATCTGCCAAAAGAGGTACATCCTCTGCTCGGGAAAAACCATCACCAGATCAAACTGGGAAGAAAACGGATCCAAGGGGAAGAGCTCGTGCCGATACGGGCTGGCGAACAGCTCCGCATCGGTGATGTTGCCGCTGGCCAGCACCACTTCGGCCGCCGGATCGCTGCGGCTGTGGCTCGAGGTGGTGTAGCCGTTGGCACCGGCCGCAAATTCGAACAGGCTCTCAAGCGCTGGCTTCACGACGCCAAAACGAGGTGTGGCGCTGATGCCCAGCTTGGCCAACTCCTGCTGCAGCACCTCCCCGATTTCGGCTTCGTCCAGCCGTTCGGTGATCGGCTGGGGCGCGCGATTGATCCACTCGCCCACCACCCGACGCAAGGCCACCGGCCGATTGCTGGTGTGCAGCGAGTACGTTTCGAAATTCGAGTCCTCGTCAGTGCTCACGATCACCATGACAGAATCCTGCTCGCCCACTCCCCTGATGTCTTCGGTGATGCGTTGGAACCGGTTCCGCGTGGTATGGGTACGGTGGGGGAAATAGTCCTCATCCCGCCCCAGAGCCGGGACCCGAGGTGGAATCACCGACGGTGCGTCGGCACCGGACACCATCACGTGCGTCACCGAGTAGGAGGAATCGTGCTGGGCAAAAAAGATGTCGTGGGCGCTGCCTTCGATCTCGCGGGTTTCCAAGGCCAACACCGTGGCAGCCAGGGCCGACTGGGCCCCCCGCGCAAAGGACTGCTCTTTCAGGTCCCAGGCGTATTTCAACAACAGCACCTGCAGCACCATCAGTCCGGCCAGGGCCAGACTGAGGATCACAAACAAGCGGGGCATGCCTTTTCCGGTTTTTCTCATGGGCAAATGATACAGCTCCCATGCCGCCGCAACCAGTCGCAAACGCACTGTTTAACAATCTTTAACACCTGCTAACATCCCTTAACTGAACGAACGGCAACTGTTGTCCTACACTGTGCGTCCTGAGGCGAACGAGTCGCAACACCCCCACTTAGGGAGCAACCCATGAAGATATTTGAGACAAGGAACACCCCGGCCGCCCTGATGGTGCTGGTCGCGGTTTTGATTTTGACGGCCATGACCGCCCTGGCCGCCCCCGCCTGGCAGGGCCACGAAGAATACGAAGACGGTATTCTGACGGTCTACAATACCGGCGGCCCCACGGACCAGCCGTCGGTGATCAAGCCCGAACCCCAGTGGAGGATCGGCGACGAGGAAGAGGTCCTCTTCGGCCTGGTCACCGACGCGCAACGCGCGCACAATGGCACCACCTACCTGCTCGACGCGGTCATGAGCACGGTCTACGAAATCAGCCCCACCGGCGAAGTGCGGCGCACTCTTGGTCATGAAGGTGATGGTCCCGGCGAGTTCCGCAACGCCGTCAGCCTGGCCCTGTTGCCGGACCGCAGCGTGGGTATCGTCGAAATGATGCCCAGCCACATGGTGGTTCTGGATCACGAAGGTCTGCCCCGCCCCAGCATCGAGTTGGGCGACGGCGAAGGCGAACGCAGCCACGTGCAGAGCATCACCGTAGACGGCGAGCGCATGGTCATGGGCCTGTTCAGCACCCGTTTCAACCAGGGCAACGCCGAGATCCGGCACACCCTCGGCACGTTTGATCTCGAAGGCGCCTTGCAGCACAAGATCTTGCACAGTATGGAGACGCAGAGCGGCGGCAGCATTTCGATTTCCACCGACGATGACAACGATTTCATCAACAACTGGGTGGTCGGGCCAAAGGGTCAAATAGCCGTTTACCGCCGCACTTCCCAGTACCTCGTCGAAGTCTTCGGCGCCGATGGCCAACCGGTGCGCAATATCCGCCGCGACTACGAATCCCTGCGCCGCCCTGACGAGGAACTCGCCGACGCCCGCCGCCAGCAGGAACAGATGCGCGAGCGTTTTGGCGGCAGCGTGGAAATGGAAATCGAAGAAATGGCCCGCGACATCAGTGAGGTCATTGCCCGACCCAACGGCGAGTTGTGGGTCATGAACAGCCGCGGCGAACGGGAATGCCCGGCCGGCCACATCGGCACCTTCGACGTTTTTGACCCCCAGGGCCGCTTCGTACGCACCCTGCGCCTGGAGGCCGACTACAGCCCGGACGACGACCAGTACTTGATTCGGGGCAACCACCTGTATGTCTTGAAAGAGGCCCAGAACGCCCCCGACCGCACCTTCACTGGCGGCGGCGGCAACATGATGATGGTCATGTCCAGTGGTGGCGGTGGCGAAGAGGAAGAGGACGACGACGAAGAGCCGCGCCCCTATGAAGTGATTTGTTACGAATTGCCGGACGGCATCTAGCAGCAATCATGTTCCAAAAAAGAGCCGGCCCCGATAAAAGGGCCGGCTCTTTTTTCAAACGGAGGCCGAGAACTACTCGACGCCATGCATCATCTTGGTCAACGGCTTGGACAGCAGTACCAGCAATACGCCGATACCCACGGTCACAAAGCCCATTTTGCCGAAGAGATCCACGTAAGTGGCCAGTGACTCGGAGGCCGTCACTGTGGCGACAACTTCGCCCTCGCCACCGGTCAACTTGGCCAGCACCGCCGCCAGGTACATGGAGAAGGCAAAGCTCAGGAACCAGGCCCCCATCACGCTGCCGGTCATGTGCTTGGGAGCCAATTTTGTCACCATCGACAGCCCGATGGGCGATAGAAACAGCTCACCAGTCGTGTGCAGCAGGTACATCAGGCCCAGGACGAACAACGGCACCATGGCCTCGGGGCCGGCCAAAGTCACACCTGCCAGCAGCATCAGGTAGCCGAGACCCAACTGCACAATACCCAGGCCAAACTTCATGGGAATACTGGGATTCTTGCCGCGTTGCGACAACTTGACCCACATCACCGAGAAGATGGACCCAAACAAAATAATGAAGGCCGGATTGAAGAACTGGGTCTGGGAAGCCGGCATCTCGTAACCACCGATCATCCGGTCAACATTCCGGTCAGCAAACAGGGTCAGCGAACTGCCCGCCTGCTCGAAACAGGCCCAGAAAACCACATTGAAGACCATCAGGATCATCATCACGATGATCCGGTCACGCTGCACGTTGTCACCCTTGAAGCCTTCACGCAACAGGTTGAAACACACATAAACCAGCAGCAGCATCAGCAACCAGAACAGAATCCCCTGGCCCAGGAAGGTGATTTTTTGGCTGTAGGTGATCAGGAAATAGAGCCCGGGAATAGCAGCCAGGGCACCGCCATAAACCAGCTTGCCGTACTTGGCCAAGGCTTCCGGATCGGCCGGCTCGCCGTGTCCTTCAAGGCGTCCCTGCCCCATGATGAAGATCGCCACACCCAGCAGCATACCGACGCCAGCGAGACCAAAGCCCCACTCGTAGCCGAATTTTTCACCGATGGGCGCAATGGCCACCGTGGCCAGCAAGGCGCCGACGTTGATGCCCATGTAGAAAATCGTGAAACCCGAATCCCGCAACGGATCGCCGTCTTTATAGAGACGCCCGACGATGGTCGAGATGTTGGCTTTGAAGAAGCCGTTGCCAACGATGATCGTGGCCATGCCCAGGTACAGCCATTCCTGCGTTCCACCCAGGATCATGAACTCACCGAGAGCCATGACGATGCCGCCAAAGATCACCGCCCGGCGATAGCCAAGCACTGCGTCAGCCAGCTTGCCGCCGGCCACCGGAGCTGCAAAAACCAGCGCCGTATAGGCCCCGTAGATGCCAATCGCTTCGGTGTCGCCCTGCATTAGGGCCTTGGTCAAGTACAGGATCAGCAGGCCGCGCATGCCGTAGTAGCAAAGACGTTCGAACATCTCGGCGCCAAACAGCACGACCAGACCCTTGGGATGTCCCTTGGTCATGTCTCCTCCAGAGGGAAAAAGGAATGCATCAACGGTCAGTCAATCAGGGAGTTGTACGCCGGTGATTCTACCGGGACACTCCGGACAAGTCAAGGCGGCGTCCGGCAGGCGCAGAATGCCCGTTGCACTGTCTCCTGAACCGGATATGATGAGGGCCTTGAGTTCCGACTCCAGAAAGGCGCCACCATGCATACGATCATACCAACCGCTTTCCAGCACGCCATTTGCCGCCGGCCCGGCCCCGATCTGGGCGCCGGCCTGACGACCGCCGATCTGGGCCCACCGGATTTCGAACTGGCGCTGCACCAGCACGACACCTATGTCGCGGTCCTGCGCAATCTGGGCCTCGACGTGACCGTGCTGGACGCTTTGCCCGGCTTCCCGGACGCCCACTTTGTCGAAGACACCGCCGTGGTCACGCCCCACGTTGCGGTCATCACCCGGCCCGGGCATCCGGACCGCCGCGGTGAAACAGAAAGCATCGCCAGGGTTCTGGCCGAACATCGCACGATCGAGCAGATCGAGCTCCCCGGCACCGTCGATGGCGGCGATGTGCTGATGGTTGGCAACCATTTCTTCATTGGCACCTCGGAACGCACAAACCGTGACGGAGCCGAACAGCTGGCCCAGATTCTCACCCGCTGCGGGCACACCTCCACCATGGTGCCGGTATCGGCCGGCCTGCACTTCAAGTCGAGTGTCAATGAAGTGGGCGCCCAGCTGCTGCTCACGGCAGATTTTGCCGACCGCGATGAATTGAAGGACTACCCCCACTTATTGGTGCCACCGGGCGAAGAATATGCCGGCAATACGTTGCGCATCAACGACCACCTGTTGACTCCCCTGGGCTACGACGGTGTGCGGCAGCAACTGGCGGGCCTCGCGCTGGAAGTTTCAGTTTTGGACATGAGTGAAGTGCGCAAGATGGATGGCGGCTTGACCTGTCTGTCGCTCCGGTTCTGATGCGCCAGACTTTGCATATCCTGCTCGGCCAGGGTGCTGCCGATCTTGTTGATCAGGGTGCTATCGCGCTCGATGGACCGCGAAAACCGGTCGCACATATCAACCGTGGCTGATTCGGTGGCCAGATAGGGGCTTTACCGGTCTAACGAACCTGATCCGCAATGGCGTACAAGTCGCGCAGATTATCCGGCTGCAACTGCTCGTCCCATTTGCTTTTTGCCGCGTGCACCAGGGACATCGCCTCCTGGAAATCATCCGGAGTTCCCGAGTAGGATTCGAAGGCCAGGTGGCCCCAGCGGTCGTAGAACTTCATCATGCGCGCCACCGAGGGGTCGCCTTCCGAGGCGGCCAGAGTGTCTTCGACCAGCAGCAACTGCAGCTTGACCTCGTTGCGGGCCGCTTCCCGTTCGACCGCAGTCGGGGCATTCTGGGCCATGTCGGCCAGGTGTTCAAGATGGGCCGGATCCAATCCGGCCAGGCGGTGGAAAATTTCATCCAACCGGTTTTCGCTCTGCAGCCGTTCCTGATGCTCCTGGTAGATCTGGGCGTAACTGGTGCCCACCGGCAATTCGGCCGGATCAAAAATCCCCCGGTGCTGACCCGAGGCCAGGCGGGCAACCACCGCTGCCTGGCGTACGGAAAAACGGGCCTGGAAATCATCGACCAAAGCGGTGTAGCTGGTGCCTGACGCGTCGCCCCCAAAAATGCCCTGGGCAAACAGGTCAATTTCCTGGTTCAGGTTCAATTTTTCTTTGGCACTCATCAGAATCTGGATGCGCGCAAAAGCGACTTCCACCGAGCGCAACGACTCACTGGACACGCTTTCGAGGGCCACCCGTTCGGCAAATTCGAGTTCTTCGTCAAATAGACCATCGCGAATGGCGAGCAACCGGTACATCATCTGGGTCCACACCAATTGGCCCCAGCCCCGTTGCCGCAAATAATTGTTGGTTTTTCCGTCGGGGTGGTAGGACTCCATCATCTGGGCGATCTCATTGAAGCCCGCTTCCAACTCGGCTTCCATCTGGGCGATGTCGCCTTCCTGCAACCAGCGCCCGGCGCGGCTGGCCTGCACAAGATACTCTTCAACCTGAGGAGATTTTTGGGCCTGGGCCTCGGTCCAGCCCGTGGCGCAAAAGAAAATCAAGACACCGGTCAAAATCGTTGTTTTTGATATCATGGGAATACCCCATTTTCTGAAATTCGAAACGGCGGGGATTCCACTTCCCTGTCTCGCCAAACCCCGCTCAACGGTCGGATATTAACATTTTGTCCCCCAGGCCGTCAATCAATCAAAAAGGTGTTACAGAGCATTACGGGGCGGCACCAAAACGTTGGCCAACAAGAGCCCGGCCACCAGCGAAACCGCTACCAGCATGGTCGTTACGGCGGTATCGAGCCCACTGAGCACATCTTTCTGCATCAACAGCGACAGGCTGGTATAGCCGATGCTGCCAGGCACCAGCAAAATCAACGATGGCACCACCAGGACCACCGCCGGTCGCCTTTTTAAGCGCGCAAAGAGATTCGCCACCGCCCCGGACAGGAACGCGCCCACTGCCGCGCCCAACAGTGGCCCCAGAAATTCGACGCCATAGCGCGAGCCCCAGTAGGCCACCATGGTGCCCACGCCGATCCATATGATTTCCTGCCGGCGGGCCCGGAACAATACCGAAAGAGCCACCGGCGTGATCAGCAGCGCGAGCCACAAGGTCCATCCGGGCAGGCCGACCGGCGCGGCCTCCTGGATTTCGCCCGGCAAGAACTCGGCCACCTGCCGGCCCACCGCCGCGCCGATGCCGATTTTCATGAACGTCATCATGGCGCCCGAGAAACGGGCCGTGCCGCTGACGAGGTGACCGGTGCCCAGTTCGTTCAGGGCCAGGGTCAGGCTCAGGCCGGGCAACAGGACAATGAGGCTGGCAATGATCACCGGCCCGGTGGCCGCCGGCACCAGGAGAGTCGCCAGGGCCGTGGCCAGGAACGTCACCACGGCGGCGGCCAGAAATTCGAAGATTCGCTCGATGGTCACCGACCGTCCCGAGGCCACCGCCAGCAATCCGGTGACCAGCCCCAGGCCCAGGGCCATGCCCATTTCCAGAAGACCTCCTCCGAAGAAGCGGGCCACCGCACCTGAAGACACTCCAAAAGCCAGGATCGTCGCGACCGCTCCGTACCGGGCGGCGGCAGTGTCGATTTCGTGCAACTGGGCGTCGGCTTCTTCGACAGTGATCTCGGAACGATAAAGGGCCTCCACCACGCCGTCGAGTTCCACCAGCTTGTCCAACTGCAACTGGCCCGGCGCCACCCGGCTGAGGGCCGTGTGCTGGGTGCCGGGTTCGCCAAAGGAAGAAATCAGGGAAGTCGGTCCGGAAAAGAACTCGGCCCGGATGCCCAACCGCGAAGCCGCGTTGCCCAGGGCATCTTCCAGGCGGTGCGCCGGAATGCCATAACTGTGCAGGGCCCGGCCCAGGGCAATCAGGAACTTGATACGGGGATCATTGGCAGGGGACAAAACAACACCAGGCCGGGTCTCGGGTGAGCCCAGCCTGGTGTCTGTATCTCTTGGCGGATCAGATCGTCACTGTGGCCGGGCGGGTCGCACGGGCCAGAGTTTCCTCCAAATTGCAGGACAGATCAAGACGCAGTTGTTCCAGGAAGGCCTGGTCAAAGGCCAGACTGGCCAAGGCGCTGCGCACAAAGTCGTTGGCGTCCACATCAAGGTCTTCGTCGACCACCTGGGCCAATACGTTGCCGGCGGTCACGGCGCGCACCAGATCGCGGTGCGGACAGCCCATGTCGGCTTCGTGATGGAACTGGATCGGGGCAATCAACTGCTCGGGAAAACCCCAGTGGCGGGCCAGCGTGGCTCCTGCCTCGGCATGGTCAAAACCCAGCGCCTGGCGCTCGATCGTGCTCACACTGAAGGCCGGTTCGCCAAAGCCGATCGAGTCGTGATTGGCCACCAGATAGGAATCCACCACGAGCATGCCCACGTCGTGGACCAAACCGGCGGTGAACGCCTCGCAGCGCAGCTCGCCCAGGCCGAGACGCTCGGCGGCGATGGCACTGGCGGTGGCAGCTTTCAACGAGTGGGCCCAAAAACGTTCGCGAGTGATGCCATAGCCCAGCAGGTCACGGCGCATGATGGGCGCCATGCCCGTGGCAAAGGCCAGGGTCACCACAGAGCGATTGCCCAGCATGACCAGGGCATCGCGCACGCTGCTGATTTCGCGGCGGGCACCATAAAATGCGGAGTTGCTCAACTTCAAGACGTTGGCCGTCATGGCCGGGTCGCGCTCCATCACCTTGACCACCTTGGAGGCGGAACAGGTGGCATCCTTGAGCAGATCCAACAACTCAACAACAGTCGTGGGCAGGGTGGCGAGGTCCCCAACCGAAGACACTAAATCATGCAAATCCGGCTTCTTCACTGTTCCCTCCTGAGGAATCCCTTCTCGTGATCCGGGCGGCGATATGTCCTGACCACGTCCTGCAAGTATCGGTGCGAAACCTCTTGCGATTGAGCATAACCATTAACTATTATTGTATTTAAAGATGCCTTTAGATTCTTTTTAAGCCGATTCCAGACCAATCGCACAGCAGATCTTCTGCGCTGGCAAAGAGGTAGACGGCCGGCCTGACGCTCCGCCTCTTGACCCAAAGTTTCCCAATTTCGGCCCCTGCCACACCCGATAAGCTGGCCGGGAGCTTTCCGGCAAGGACAGCGGGCGCCGGAAGGCTTAAAGGCATCCTTTAACCGGCTTGTCTGCGGCCCACCGCCGGCCAAGACCCCGTCCGGACAGCTTCAGGAATAATCGTGCGCTGCAAACCGGCTGCAGACTGGGCAAATTTTGCCCGGCTCTGCCCACCTAATTTGTAATGCCGCACGCCTCGCGATCTGCTAGGTTCCGCGCAGGAGGCCTGATCATGACTCACAAATCCCGCGTTGCCACGGCCCTGCTCGTGATGTCCTTCACCTTCGTCAACCTTGCCGGCGCGGAAACCGTAACGGTACTGGAAGACTTCACCACAACTGCCCAAGCCGATACCTCGCTGACCACCGCCGACTGGAACACCGGCGGCGGCGTGCTCAAGTTGCACAGCCAGGGTCTGGCGGAAATTGGGTCCGTCGCCGTTGGTGGCCTGGCCTACGCCTCGGTCTGGAAAGACGATCACCTCCTGGTGGGCAATCACACCGGCAATGCCCTGGTGGTGGTCGATGTGAGCGATCCGACGGCACCGGTCCTCGTCACCTCACAAGCCATGCCGGGCAACGCCCGCAACGTGATGCTCAACGGCAACTGGGCCTATGTCTCGCTGGGCAATGGTCTGGGTGTGCAAATGGTGAACGTGGCCAACGTGCTGTCGCCGGTCATCGGCACCAACGTGAACCTGGGCTCGTACACCGGCGAAGCGGTCATGCGCAATACGTGGGTCTACACCGCCAGCTATTCCGGTGGCGTCGGCGCCATCGAAGTGACTGACCCGGCCAACCCCGTGGCCATGCCCCTGGTTGACCTCACCGCCTGGGTGCGCGGCATTGCGGTGCAGGGCAGCTACCTTTATCTGGCCACCGAAAGCAACCTGACGGTCATGAGTCTGGCTTCGCCGGCGGTCCCCGACAGCGTGGCAGTGGTCCCGGTCTCCGGTTCGACGCTCTGCGTCACCACCGCAGGCAACTGGGCCTATGTCGGCGGCCTGGCCGGCCTGGATATCGTGGACATCACCCTGCCCACCAATCCCCAGGTAGTCAGCAATCTGCCCTTCGAGGGCGGGGCGGTCTACCACGTCGCGGTGCAGGGCGACTCCCTCTTTGTCGCCAACGGCACCGACGGTCTGAAAATTGTGGATGTTTCGAATCCGGCCCAGCCGCAGGTCTTGTCCGAGTTTTATTCGCCGGAATATTTCTACCACACCCTGCTCGTTGGCGGCCACGCCTACGCCAGCAATGGCGCCGCCGGCCTGTTGGTCCTGCAGGCCGACGCGCTGGGCCTCGATGCGGAGCGCAATCTGGCCGTCTCAGCCAACCTCAACCCCAGCGGCGAACCGGTGCTGCGGGCCCGGTTGTCGGCGACCTACTCCGATTCCATCCGTTTTGAAATCACCAGCAACGGCGCCACCTGGTTCGACATCCTGCCTGACGACACCTGGTTCGATTTTGAACCCCAGGGCACGGATCTGCGCTGGCGGGCTTCGCTGGTGCAAACCGGCCCCTACCCCGGCCCCATTTGCGACGGCCTGGTGGTCACCTTTGACCGCGCCCACAGCTACGCGGAAATTTTCAGTTCGGATGATGTGCCCGCCGATACCGGTGGCCAGGTGCGCCTGGCCTGGAACGCGAGCCGATTTGATACGACCGGCGAAGCCGAACTGGTCACCGAGTATTCCGTCTATCGGCGCTATGACCCCACCAAGGCGGCGGCCTATCCGCCCGGAGATTGGGAATACCTGCTGACGGTGCCGGCTGACCAGGAAGCCACCTATGCGGTCTCTGTGCCCACCTTGGCCGATTCTTCCAGCCTGGGCACCAACTGGGCGGTTTATTTTGTCCGGTCGCGCACCAGCACGGCGGGCACTTTTTACGATTCGCCCCCGGACAGTGGCTATTCCCTCAACAATCTGGCCCCCGCACCGCCCGCCAATTTTGTCGTGCAGCGGGGCGGCGGCGGCGTGCAATTGAACTGGGATGCGGTCACGGAACCGGATTTTGCCCACTACCGGATCTACCGGGTGGCCACGCCCTTCACCATGCCCTCGCCCGCGACACTGTGGGAAGTCACAACCGCTACCGCCTATTTCGACCTCACGCCCGAGTTGTGGTTCTATCAGTTGACTGCGGTGAACCAGTTGGGCATCGAGAGCGCTCCATCACCTCACCCCACGCCAGTGGCCGATGTGCCCGTCGGCGGAATTCTCTTGGCCCAGAACACTCCCAACCCCTTCAACCCCAGCACCCGAATCGCCTACTCGGTACCGGCGGGTGGGCGTGATGTGCAGCTGGAGATCTACGATTTCCGGGGCTTGCTGGTTACGGTGCTGGTCGACGAATTTGCGACCGCAGGCCAATACAACACCACCTGGCAGGGCCGCGATGATCAGGGCAGGTCTGTGGCGTCGGGCCTTTATACCTGCCGCCTGCGCTGTGGTGACCAGATCACCAGCATGAAAATGACCCTGGTGCGCTAGATAGGGGCCCTGGCGGACTCGATGGTGGCATGGGCCTTGCATATTAGGTGGCATGAGTCTGCCGAAAAACAATCCCTTGTTGATCGCCTCCCTGTTGGCCGTGGCCGCTTTGCTGTGCCTGGGCCTGGCTCTGCGCTTGCTGGCCGTCAGCGGTGATATCCTGCCTTCCCTGGACCCCGCTGCCGATACCCGCCTGACGACCGTTCTGACCATCGGCGGCGGCATTGTCATTTTCCTCTTTGGCACGATATCCCTGTTGGCTGCCCGGCGTTACGCCATGGCAGTCGGCGGCAATGCCACGCGAGAACCCGAGGCCATGAAACTGGTCGATGTCCGGCAATGGAGCCAGGAATTGACCGATCTGCGGGACGATTTGCGGCGTGACCTGGAGCAGGTGACTGCCCACCCCAAATGGGAATTTGAAAAACTCACGATCCCGGCCTCTTTCCGCCCATCCGGACAATATCTGCTCGATGAAGTTGGCCAAGCGACCGATCCGTTGGCCGATTTGAAACGCACCCGGGACCATCTGCTGGATGCCGCCGATCGGGTCGACAACATCGTGCAAAGTATTAATGAATCGACGTCAAGTGGCTCTACTGCAACAGATTCATCGACCAGAAGTCGTCATTGGCTCTTCTGGTGGAAATCCCCCTAGATTCTCCGGATCGTTTCTACAAAACCCTCAAACGCCATCTCTTTCTGCCGATACAGATTGATGTACAACCCCCGGTCCATGACCGTGTGGAGCACATCCGTTCATCAACTGGCCTGAATTCGCCTGCGGCTACCGATGGAGCAATCGTAACGATGGCTGAGCCGACCACAGCATTGGCAGAAACGGGTGCAGACCTGAACCCATCGGACCAGAGCGCCTCGCCGCCTGGGCCGGAGTTCAGCCTGCGTGTCTCCGATGACAAGGTGACCGTTTTGTTGGATTGCCCCGACCCGCTGAAGGATCTGACATCGACCGTGCGGCGCATTGTTGGCGAGTTCCGTGCCCTGGAATTGCCCGAATATCCCGACGAAGAATTCATGAGCAAGGTGCTGAGCAATATTTGCCAGCCGGGTAGCCATCTGGTCGATAAGATCCTGATCATGGGCGAGGCCCCGGTGGAGCCTCAGGATGGTCGCCTGGATTGGTCGCGCGATTTTTTTGCCAGCGGGTGGGAGGTCGAAGAAAAAACCGAAACCATCGATTTTTGGGCCAGGATCGACAACCGTTCGGTTGCAGCCGGTGAAAAATTACTGGAGATGTTACCGGCAGTATCCGGCGAACCGGGCTTGAATGTATTCGGCAACAAGATCCCCGTCGACAAGCCCAAGAAGTTGCGGGTTCGCTGCGGCAAGGGTGTCTCGGAAGTCGAAACGGCCAACGACGGGGCCACGTTCACGGCCGAAATCGACGGCCGGGTCCGGTTTTCGGACAATACCCTCTCGGTGGACGACGTCTACATCATCAAGGGCAACGTGAATCTCGAGCAGGGCAACATCCAACACACCGGTAGCCTGCAGATCGAAGGTGACGTGGAACTCGGCGCCACTGTCGAGGCCGGCGGTGACATCATCGTCAAGGGCATGATGGAACCCGCCAACATCCGGGCCGGCGGGTCCCTCTACGTCAACGGCGGTATCGTCGGCTCCGACGAAACTCTCATCACCGTCGGTGGCGAGGTGCAGGCCAAGTACATCAAAGAGGCCGTGATCCGCGCCGAAAGCCACATCACGGTCACCAACGAGATCGCCCATTCGGATATCGAAACCCGGGGCAAGGTCGAAGCCTCTCGCGGGCGCATCGCCGGCGGACGGACCCTCGCCCGCATGGGCATCTCCGTGGGCGAGGCGGGAGCCAGCGGCTCATCCAAGACCCTGCTGGCCGCCGGTATCGACCCCACCCTGTCGGCCCAGGTTACCGAGGCCAGGAAAAAGCTGCGCCAAATGGAAAAGGCCCGACTCAAACTGCGCGAAGCGGTGCAGACCATGAATAACAAGCCCGAGGGTCCCAATGAAGACGAGCAGGCCCTTATCGAAGGCCTCGACCGCAAGGCCCACAATCTGGGGCAGGCCCTGGCCGAGGGCGAAATGGCCATCCAGTGCATGACCAACGAGGCGATGACCGGTGCTCTTGAAGAAATATTCATGCTGCGCGAATGCTGGGCCGGCACCACGGTGCAACTGGGCGAGCACAAGGTCCTGGTCCGGGTTTCGATCATGAAACCGCGCCTGGCCAAGCGCTTCAAGGGTCGGGTCCGGGTTGTGCCCATGGGCGAGGACAACGCCCCCGACAAAAAGTCCTCCTGACGGCAACCGCAAGGTTGCAATCGGCCCACCTGCGGCGCATTATGCCCCTCCCAAGTTTACCTCAGGATTTGCCGATTTGTTGGATTGCCAGGAGGGCCCATGAGCACCGCACCGGAGAATACCGCCGCCCAGACCAATGACCACATCCGGACCATCGCGGGCGAACTGTCCGTTGGCGTGGCTCAGGTCCAAGCCACCGCCCTGCTGATCGGCGAAGGGGCCACCGTGCCCTTCATCAGCCGCTACCGCAAGGAGGCCACCGGCAGCCTCGACGAGGTCGCTGTCACCGCGATCCGGGACCGGCTCGAACAACTGGCCGAACTGGACAAGCGCCGCGCCGCCATTCTCAAATCACTCATCGAGCGCGACCTGCTGACCCCCGAATTGAAGGCCAAGGTGCTGGCAGCCCAGGCCCTCAATATCCTCGAAGATATCTACCTGCCCTACCGCCCCAAACGCCGCACCCGCGCCACCATCGCCCGCGAAAAAGGCCTCGCACCCCTGGCCGAACACCTGTTCGAGCAGGCCGGATTGCCGGCCAACGAGGCCTCGGGCGAAAACGTAATCACCCTGGCGGCCGGCTACATCAACGAGGAAAAGGAAGTCGCCACGACCGAAGACGCCCTGGCCGGCGCGCGGGACATCATCGCCGAGATGATCAGCGAAGACCAGGCGTGCCGGGCGGCGATCCGGCACCTGTACATCGACCAGGGCACCGTGCAGTCCAAACTGCTGAAAGGCAAAGAGGCCGAAGGCGCCAAATTTCGCGACTATTTTGACTGGGAAGAGCCCGTGCGCACGGCGCCGGGGCACCGGGTGCTGGCCATGCGGCGGGGCGAAAAAGAGAAGATCCTCAGCCTCAAGGTGGGTCCGCCCGAAGAGTCGGCCGTGCCGCTGATCGAAAGACAATTCGTCAAGAACCCCTCCCCCTGCGCCCGCCAGGTGGCCGAAGCTGTCGCCAGCAGCTACCGGCGGCTGCTGTCGTTGGCCATGGAAACGGAAATCCGGCTGGACCTGAAAAAATACGCCGACGAAGAGGCCATCGGGGTCTTTGCCGAAAATCTGCGCGGGCTGCTATTGGCCGCTCCCCTGGGGCGCCTGCGCACCCTGGCGCTGGATCCGGGCTTTCGCACCGGCTGCAAGCTGGTCGTGCTCGACGCCCAGGGCAAGTTGCTGCATCACGATACCATCTACCCCCACACCGGCGGCGCCAAAGCCCAGCAGGCCGGCCATGTGGTGCAGGATCTCGCGCGCAAGTATGACGTCCAGGCCATCGCCATCGGCAATGGCACTGCGGGCCGTGAAACCGAAAGCTTCGTGCGCGGCCTGGGGCTCGACAGCAGCATCACCGTCGTGATGGTCAACGAATCCGGGGCCTCAATTTATTCGGCCAGTGAAGTGGCCCGCGATGAGTTCCCGGACCACGATCTGACCGTGCGCGGCTCCGTCAGTATCGGCCGCCGCCTGATGGATCCGCTGGCCGAGCTGGTCAAGATTGACGCCAAGAGCATTGGCGTGGGCCAGTACCAGCACGACGTGGACCAGCGCGCCCTCAAGCGCAGCCTGGACGATACGGTGGCCAGTTGCGTGAACGCCGTGGGCGTGGATTTGAACACCGCCAGCAAGGAACTGCTGACCTACGTTTCGGGCCTGGGCCCGCAATTGGCCGGCAATGTCATCGACTACCGCAACGAAAACGGCGCCTTCACCAACCGCAGCCAGCTCAAGAAGGTGCCGCGCCTGGGCCCCAAGGCTTTCGAACAGGCGGCCGGGTTCCTGCGTGTCAATGGGGGCAAAAACCCCCTGGATGCCAGCGCCGTGCACCCCGAAAGTTATCCCATCGTCAAGGCCATGGCCCAGGACCGCCGCTGCGATGTGAAAGAAATGGTCGGCAACGAACAGGCGGCAGTCGGCTTGCGGCTCGAAGACTATGTCACCGATACGGTCGGCTTGCCGACCCTGCGCGACATCGTGGCCGAGCTGGGCAAACCGGGACGGGACCCCCGCGACAAATTCGAAGTATTCAGCTTTGCCGAGGGTGTCGATAAGATGGAAGACCTGCAGGAGGGCATGCGCCTGCCGGGCGTGGTGACCAATGTGACAAATTTTGGCGCCTTCATCGACGTGGGCGTGCACCAGGATGGCCTGGCCCACATCAGCCAGTTGGCAGACCGCTTCGTGCGCGACCCCAACGAGGTGGTCAAGGTGGGGCAAAAAGTCAGCGCCCGAGTCCTGGAAGTGGATCTCGAGCGCAAAAGGATTTCGCTCACGCTGAAAGAGGGTGAGTGACTGTCAGCAGTCCGGCAATTGGCCATGTTATTAGTCGGAGGACCGCAACCGGGCCTTGAAGCCCAGGCCTTCGACGGCAGCGACGACCGCCGCTTCATCAATATTCTCGCCCTCGACCACCGCCAGCCCTTCGTCCAAGCGAACCTGGCAGGACGCCACACCGGTCATTTCCCGCAGGGTGCGGTCCACGCTGCCCGTGCAATGGCTGCAGCTCATGCCTTCGACCGCAAACTCCTTCTTCTGCAGCGGCGCGCCCATTCCGGTCAGGGGCACGGTCGTCGCTTCGCAGGCTCCGTCGTCACAACCACAATCATGTTGGCGGACCCGCCACCAACTCCAACTCATGACCACCACCAGCACAATGCCACTGAAGTGATCAAACCAGCCCAGGCCACCGTGCTCATGGCCCATGGCGTCCAGGGCCGGGATGGCTTCGGCCGCCCGGGGCAAGAGCCAATCCAACAGCAGGCCACCGCCGAAGGCGGACATCGCCACAGTCAAAAGATAGATGACCATGGTGCGCCGGCCGAGCACGCGGCTGATGGTCGTCAGGGTCGCCGCATTGGTCGCTGGACCAGCGACCAGGAACGCCAAAGCGGCTCCCGGCGTGGCCCCCAAGGCGATGAAGCCCGCCGCCAAAGGCACGCTCGCCGTGGCGCACACATAGATGGGAATGCCCACGATCATCATCAGGGCAATGGACAGAGCGCCGGTGCCCAAAAAACCGCCCAGATAATCTTCCGGAATGGCCGCGGCGATGAGTCCCGCAATGAGAATACCGATGAGCAGGGCCCGGCCGATGTCACCCGGCAACGTCACCGTGGCGTAGTCAAAGGCTGCGCGAAGCTTTGCCCGCCAACCTTGCGGGCGAGTATCGTCGGTGGCTGCGGCTCCGGCCAGGCTTTTGCCGTTGGCCGAACTCTGGTGCTCATCGGGCACAAACGTCTGCACCAGGCTCCCACCCAGGATACCGGTCAGCAGCGCCACCACGGGGCGGAAGATGGCGAACATCGGGCCCAGCATGGTCCAGGTGACCATGATGGAATCCACCCCGGTCTGGGGTGTGGAGAGCAAAAACGCGGTGGTCGCCGCGCGGCTGGCACCGTGCTGTTTCAAGCTGGCCGAAACGGGAATCACGCCGCAGGAACACAACGGCAACGGCACGCCAAAGAGCGAGGCCTTGAACACCGGCGCGAGGCCACGTCCGCCCAGGTGGCGTTCCAGCCAAGCCGGCGAGATGAAGACGGACAACAACCCGGCGACGGCAAAACCCAGCAGCAGGAAGGACGCCATCTCAGCCGTCAGTTGCCAGGTCTCGCGCACAAAGTGGACCAGAAATGCGGTCACGTTTTCGATGATTTGCTCAATCTATCCAGCCAGTTCATTCATTTTTTGTAACGCATCCGGGTGCCCAGGTCGTGGGAGAGCCGGATTTCTTCGGGCGACAATTCCGGCGGAAACAGGCAACCGGAAAAATGAGCACCACGCAGGCTCGCGCCCTGCAGGATCGACTGGCTGAAGTC
>CAZLUL010000067.1:0-18726 GCA_964562635.1 uncultured Fibrobacteraceae bacterium
TTTCGGCCAGGATTTCCTGGTCGCCGGTGGTGGTGATGTACTCGGCGGTCAGCAGCGGCAGCCACAACAGGTCGTCGGCAAACCGCGTGCGGATGCCCTGGCCGTGCGGCGTGTGCCACCAGTGCATGACATCGCCCTCGGGGAACTGATGGGACGCGTGCAGCAAAATCTGTTGCCGGGTTTTTTCCGGCCAGAGCGGGATCAGTGAAGAAGAATCCTGCAGTTGATCCCGGAAACCAAAAGCGCCGCCGGATTGGTACAGCGCCGTGCGCCCATGGATGCGGCAGCTGAGGGTCTGGTAGGGCAGCCAGCCATTGACCATCAGGTCCAGCGCCGGTGACGGGGTTTCAACGTGCAGGCCGGACAGTCCCTCCTGCCAGAAAGCGTTCGCATTTTGCCAGGCGGTTTCGATGGCCGCCGGCGTGCTGTGGCGGATCACGACTTCGCGGGCCCAGTCGGCCCCGGCTTCCTGGCCGAGCAGGAACGAGACGGTGGCCGTTTCACCGGGCGCCAACTCCAGACGCGCCTGGTGCGCGAAGCAGGAGTCCATTTCGGTGGCGACCTGACCGTCGAGGGTTTCGTTGGCGAAGGCGGCCGGCGCGGTAAAATCGCCTTGGGCGCCGACATAGGTCGCCAGATGGCAACTGTCATGCACGGCAACGGCTGCGGATTCGGTCACGACAGCGGCAAAGGCCACGGCCTGGGGGCAGGTGGCGGAGGCCGGATTGCGAGCCAGCAGGGCTCCGGTCTGGTCGTCCCGCCAGGTGTTGACGAAGCGGCCGCTGGGCCGGATTTCTCCGCCGAGCACCAGTTGGCAGCAGCCGTACAGCGAGAGGCGCCGGGTGCGGTCGCTGGCGTTGGTGACAGTGATCCGCGTGATCCGCACGGGGTCGGTGCGGGCGACAAAGAGGGTCGTTTCGAGTTGTAATCCGTTGCTGGCGTGATGAAACCGCGTGTAGCCAAAACCGTGGCGCACTTCGTAGTCGCCGGGACCGGGCGTGGGTCCGGGCAGGCAGGACCAGGCGGCGCCGGTCTCGTCGTCGCGCACATGGAAGGCGTCGCCGTGCGGATCCAGCACTGGGTCATTGGTCCAGGGGGTGAGCCGGTTTTCCCGACTGTTCTGATACCAGGTGCTGCCGGCGCCCGACTCGCTGACCAGGCAGCCGAAGTTTTCGTTGGCGATCACATTGCACCAGGGCAACGGCGGCAGGGCGAGGTGGCCGGCTGGATTCCGCTTCAGGCGGATCACGTATTCATTGCCGGCGGTATTGAAGCCGCCCCACCCGTTGAAGAAGGTGAGCGCTTCGGCTTCAGTTCTGGTGCTGGTGTCGACGGGCGCTGCTGTGGACTTCGCGACCGGCGGAGCTGCAAAAGCCGCCGAAAAATCGGGCAAATTTTCAGTGATCACCAGACGGGCGGCGCTGTTGAGCAACTGGAATTCGGTCGGCGTGAGGTCGGCGGCCTTGATCATCAGGACATTCTGGACATGGCCTTTTTTTACTACCGTCGCGGCCTCTTCACCCTGGATCACAACCAACTGGATCGGCAAACCCCACTGCGCCCAACGGTTGGCGGCCAGGATCATAACCGCTTCGTTCTGTGCCCCTTCCGGGGTTTCGGCGTGCACCACAACCCAGTCGTCCTGCAGCGACAACCCCAGGCGGAGCAGGCTTTCCCGGTGTTCGCCAATCATGTTGAAGCCGGGGGCGCGGGGATGCGTCGGGCAGGCCGCGCCGATCACCGCGCCGGCCAGATCCTGATAGTACTGCTCTTCGTCTGCCGTTCGGTTTTCAGCGGCCAACTGTTTCTCGGCGGCCGCGGTTGCCGCGGCAAAGGTGTTGGCCACGTCGGCCTGCGCTGGCAGGGAGTCGACAAGTCGGGCGGCCCCCGCGGTGTCGGTCGCGGTGCCCAACAGGAAGGTGAATTCCTGTTCTTCGCCCGGCTGCAGGTGGCACACTCGGCGCAGGCTGACCACGGGGTCGAGCACGTTGCCCGTCGTGCCGGACAGCGAATCGAGTGTGGTCATGGCGGCCGGTTTTTTGGTCGAGCGACCGCGGCCCAGAAAATCCGGCCGGCTGGTTTCGCAGGCGACGGTTTCGCATTCGACCGTGCCGCCGCCGAGGGCGGCATGCACGAGCACGGGGTACGAGTCCTGGGGGTCGCGCGGGCGCCGGCTGACGGTTAGGCAGGACCGGTCGGCATCAAACGCCGTCTGCAGAAAAAGTTTGGAAAAGGCGGGGTGCGATTCGTGGGCGTCGCGACGGTTGAGCACCACTTCGGCAAACGTGGTGAGGTCGAGTTCGCGCGGGCGATCTGACCGGTTGCACAGGGTCACGCGGCGCAGTTCGGCGGTGGCCGAGGGCATGACGCAGACATCCAGACGGGCTTCAATGCCGTCCAGGTGTTGAAACAGGGAAAATACGCCCGGTTGCCAGGCGTTTGGAGATTTTAAGTTTTCAGTTTCGGCACAAAATGTTTCGTTTTGGCCGAAAACCGCAAAATTACCGCTTTCGCGATCGCGGAGAAACACGCGAAAACCGGACAAGGTCTGGTCGCCAACACCACTGAACGGCGTGAGCAGGATTTCACCAACTTGGGCCGCTCCCGCACCGCTGCCATTGAGCCAAACCGCATACTCCCGGCTCCCGAAGAAACGGGTCGTGTGCGGATGCCCGATTGGGCGGCGAATGCCGGAATACATGGGTTAAGCTCCAGATAAGGGGTCTGTTCTGTTCGGGCAATTCCGTGACAGCTCGCCTTCCCGTCTGACTCTTAAGCCAAATGAGACGATTTGTCAAAGTCCCCGTTGACAAAAAGTGAGATTTATGAAACCGTTTACATTCGCACCGAACAAGGACCGTCGGTGAACCCCTTGTGGGCATGGTCTGGAGCAGGAGTTTCCGGCCCGCCGCCATACGGAGAAACCCCATTGGCAACGATTCGTGACGTGGCGAGAGAAGCAGGCGTATCAATTGCCACGGTGTCCCGGGTTTTCAACAGCAGTTCCCTGGTCAGCGAAGACACAGCCCAGCGTGTGATGCAGGTCGCCGCCCGTTTTGACTACTGGCCCAATGGTGCGGCGCAGAGCCTGACCACCAATCGCACCAATACCATCGGTGTGCTGCTGCCCGACCTGTTCGGAGAGTTCTATTCCGAGGTCATTCGCGGCATCGACAGCGTGGTCCAACTCGAATCCTACCAGATGATGCTCTCCAGCTCCCATGCCGACAACGAAGAAATCCTGATGGCCGCCCGCTCCATGCTCGGTCGCATCGACGGCCTGCTGATGATGGCGCCCGACGACGCCTCGGCCGAGACAGTCAACCGCATCCGGCGGCGTCTGCCCCTGGTTTTGCTCAATCCCGCGACATCCGTGGACCCCACCGGCTCGGTTTCGATCGACAATTTTTCCGGCGCCCTGCAGGCGGTCAATCATCTGCTGGGCATGGGCCACCGCCACATCGCGATGATTTGCGGACCGGAAGGCAACCGGGATGCCAACGAGCGTCTGAGGGGCTTCAACCAGGCGCTGTCCGCAGCCGGGCACGATCCGGCGGACGCCGTTGTCTTGCCGGGAGATTTCCGCGAGCCGTCAGGCTTCAGTGCCGGGGTTGCGCTGGCGAAGTGCACGCCGCGCCCGACGGCCGTGTTTGTGGCGAACGACAGCATGGCCGTGGGGCTGCTGGCGGCTTGTGCGGGTCTGGGCCTCGACGTGCCGGGCGACTTGAGTGTCGTGGGCTTCGATGACGTGGACATTGCCGGCTACCTGCGCCCGCCCCTGACGACCGTGCGCGCCGACGCTTTTGCGCTGGGGCACAGCGCCGCCCAGATGATGATCAACGAGATTCAGGCTCCTGAAGACGGGGCTGGCAAAAACATCCTACTGCCCGCAACGCTGAAAATCCGCCGCTCCTGCGGCGCGAAACCCAACTGGAAAGTCACCGACGGAGAAAAGAAATCCATGACCGCCAACCAACAGGGAGCCAAAGGGCTGCCTGGCAACGGCAGGACAGACCAATGAAAACTTTGAAAACGATCACCCTCCTGGTCGTCCTGTGCGGGCTGGCCATGCCTGCCTTCGGGCAGGCGGTCCGTGAGGACGCCATCTGGGCCCGTGTCTCGGCCGACCCCATCACGCTCGATGGTGTCCTGGACGAAGCCGCCTGGAGCCAGGCCGAAAGCAAGGTCATCAACTGGGCGACCGATTCGGGCATTCCCGGCAGCGGTTGGAAGATGGAGGCCGGCTGGGATCCCGTGGATCCGGTCCAGGCCACGCTGAAATTTCTCGTGGTCGACAACCAGCTTTACCTCGGTGCGGTCATCAACGATCGCTCCATCGGTGGCAGCAAGGACTTCAACCGTTTTGACGGCCTGCTGATGGGCATGAAGGACCACACCGCCGTGGGCCTGCCCAAACCCGTGTCCGAATACCTCTACTCGTGGTGGTACGAATTCCAGACCGGCACGCCGCCCGAAGGACAGGAGCCCTACTTCATCGGTTCCTGGGCCGAATTGCCCCACGGCTCGCCGCGCACCGCCGAACAGATCGCGAACTGGGATGCCGTGACGGTCGTTGATGGTCTGACCAACAGCGATGCGGTTGACGATGTCGGCTACACCATCGAAATGCGCTTCAACCTGACGCCCATGGGTTATGACGTGACCCAGCCTGAAGGCGACATTGTCGAGTGGAATGTCTCGGTCTACGACACCGACTGGTTCTGGCCGATCGATCCCGCCCGCTTTAGCAGCAGCCGCGTTTGGTGGCAGGGCCCCTGGGGCAACCAGCCCTGGTACAACGAAGTGCGGATCTGGTCGCGCCCGGACGTGACCACCACCTCCGGCGCCGTGCCCGCGATCCAGCCGGAAATGACGATTGCTGAATTGTCGGCCTCCCCGCTGGTGGACGGCGACCTTAGTGATCCGGTCTGGAGCGACCCTAACGTCTACAGCTTTGACATGCGCTGGAACCCCGACGCCCTGGTCGACACCTACGATGGTGTGGGTCCCTACCGGGCCGGACAGTTCCAGCCGATCGTCAATGGCGGCGAAGCCTTTGTCTTTGATCCGGCCGATGCCAACCTGAAGTTCTTCACGCGGGACGACACCCTGTTTGTCGGCTTCGACGTCAATGATCAGTATGTCCAGTACCATCCGTCCTTCGATCGCTGGGACGGTTTTCTGGTCACGATCAATGACCGCCTGGAGCGGGCCTCGGACAACCAGCTGCTGGGTCGGCGCCTGTCCTTCCTGGTCGGACCGGACGGCGAGGCCATCGCCGAAGACGACCTGTTGAGCATGGTTTTGGCGGGCACCGCTCGCATTGAGATCAACCTGAACGCCGGCACGACCGTCGATACGCTCGGGGTGGTGGACAACGGTTACACCGCCGAGATGGCCATTGATCTGACGGCTATCGGTTACCCGGCCGGTCTCGGTGACCGCGTCCTGCTGTTCGGCGCCACGATGATGGATGGCGATTCGGTGGTCAACCCGACCAGCGACAGCTACGGCACGCGGACCTGGTGGTACCGGGAATACGAAGGCGTTTGTTGCGCGGCCTGGGCTCATATGGACCTGAACGCGAGCCCGGTGCTGGGTGGTGGCGAGTCGTTCGGATCGCAATACGCGTTCCTGCGGCCGTCTCTGAACCCTTCGCCGCAGCCGCTGATCAGTTATTCGATGCCCGACCAGAACGTGGTGACGCTCGAGGTCTACGACATTCGGGGCCGCCTGATGCTGCGCCGCCCGATGGGCCTGACCATGGCCGGAGACAGCCAGGTTGCGCTGTTCTCGCAGAACCGTCCGGCCGCCGGGGTCTACCTGTTCCGCCTGCGGATCGAGAATCCGGATACGGGACAGTTGCGGGATTCCCTGACCGGCAAAATGACGTTGTTGAGATAGTGCCTTTTTGACGGATCCCGGGTGCGGCAGATCACACTGATGCTGCCGCGCCCGACGATCACACCGACCAAGACGGTCACATCGAACAAGACGCGGAGGATAGTCGCCGGTGAGACACCACAGAGCCCTTCCGACATTGGCCAGGGTCATGATCCTGGTTCTCCTGCTGGGAACCGCGAGCAGCCTGTGGGCCGGTACGTCCGGCACCCTGACCGGAACCGTCCTGGACGCCGGGGGCAAACCCGTGGTGGCGGCAACCGTGCTGCTGGTCGGTTCGCGGCTCGGGGCCTACACCGATGCCGAGGGTCGCTTCACCATCCTCAACGTTCCGGCCGGCACCTATTCCGTCAAGGTCAGCCGCCTGGGCTACAACTCGGTGACCACCGAAGAGGTCCGCCTGTCTTCGGATCGGCAGACCACGCTGGATGTCAACCTGGGCGAGACCACGCTGCAGACCGAAGAAGTGGTGGTGATCGCCGAACGGCCGCCGGTCGATCTGAAGCTGACCAGTTCCCAGGTCACCATGACCACCGAGGAGATCGAAGAATTGCCGGTTCAGGACCTGGACGACGTGGTGAATCTGCAGTCAGGTGTGGTCGATGGCCATTTCCGGGGCGGACGATCGGGCGAAGTCCAGTACCAGGTGGATGGCGTCAGCGTCAACAACGCGTTCAACAATGCGTCCAGCCTGCAGGTCGACCGGTCCTTGCTGCAGGAGGTGCAGGTCATCAGCGGCACCTTCGACGCCGAGTACGGCCAGGCCATGAGCGGCGTGGTCAACGCGGTGCTCAAACAGGGTACCGAAACCTTCGAAATGAACGGCGAAATCCTGATGGGCGGCTGGTTGTTTCCGGGCCAGGCCGATGTGCGTCTGACCGACGACACCTTCCGGCCCACAGCAATCCAGAATTTCCAACTCTCCGCGAGCGGGCCGTTGCCGTTCAGCGATACGACGTATCTGGTGAGCGGCCGGCGCTACGTGTTCGACGACTATGTATATGGCGAGCGGCGTTTCAAGCCGACCGACCGCGCCGATTTTGAAGCCGGCGTATACACACCCACCGGCGATGGTGAAGAAGTGGCCCTGGGCTACTCGCGCGAATGGTCGGGCCTGATCAAGGTGACCAATACGTCGCTGGACAATACCAAGCTGAACTACCAGGCCCTGGTCAACCAGGGCGACAGCCGGCGCACCGATTTTGCCTTCCGTTTCAACCCCGACGGGCTGTCGACGCAGGAAAGCTTCTCGATTTCCCACGGCCTGGACTGGTCCCAGACCCTGGGCGCCTCGACCTTCCTGGATTTCAGCGTGCGCCAGAATTATTTCAAGTACAACGACTACGTCTACGAGGACGTGTTCGATCCGGCCTACGACGCGGCTGGCCAGCCGCAGGGCGACCGCAACTATGAGAACGGGGCGATTGTCCAGGGTGTCCAGTTGGGGCGCTTTACCCAGGAAACCAACACCATATTGTTCAAGACCTCGGTCGTCAGCCGGGTCAATGACGAGCACCAGGTCAAGACGGGCATCGAAGCCAGCCTGCCCGAAGTCAGTTTTGGCGCGCCGGGCCACCTGACGTTCTCTTCCCCGGGTGGCGTCGAAACACTGGTGCGTCACCTTGATGACCCGCCGGATTTTCCGCCGGTAGCCACGTATTACCCGGTCTCAGTTGCGGCCTATGTGCAGGACCAGATCGAGCTCCGCGATCTGATTGTGCGCGTCGGCGTGCGGTTCGACTATTTCGACGCCCGCTCGACGATCCCCAGCGATCTGGCCAACCCGGCCAACTCCATCGCGGGGGCGCCCGAGTCGTTGCCCCAGGACACATCGGTCAAGACCTCGCTCTCGCCCCGTCTGGGTGTGGCCTATCCCATCGAGGACAGCGCGGCGATTCATTTTGCCTACGGCCACTTCAACCAGTTCCCGGCTATCGGCACCATCTTCACCAACTCGGACTACGATGTGCTGTCCAACCTGCAGGCGGGCACCGACAACTTCGGCGTCATGGGCAACCCCGACGTCAAACCCGAGCAGACGATCCAGTATGAAATCGGCTACAAGCAGATCCTGACGCCGGACCTGGGCTTTGACCTGACCCTCTTCTACAAGGACATCCGCAGCCTGTTGGGCGTTGAGTTCATTGAGACCTACACCGGCGCCCGGTACCCGCGCCTGACCAATGTCGACTTCGGCAATGTCTACGGCTTGACCCTGGCTGTTGATCACCGCCAGGTGGGCCCAGTCAACCTGGGCCTGGACTACACCTGGCAGCGGGCTCTCGGCAACTCCAGCGATCCGAACGAAACCGCGACACGGGCCGCGGCGGGCGAAGATCCCCGCCCCCGACTGGTGCCCTTCAACTGGGATCAGCGGCACACCCTGAACCTGACCGCGTCGCTGTCCAAACCGGGCAATTATTCCGTCAGCACCGTGATCAAGGCCGCCAGCGGGCAGCCCTATACGCCGGTACTGGAAGCCGGCTTCGGCCAGGGCCTGAATACCAACTCGGGCCGCAAGCCCTCGGGCATCCTGGTCGACCTGCGGGCCGCCAAGAATCTCGGCCCCGAGGGCCGCTTCAACCTGTTCCTGCGCGTCTTCAACCTGTTCGATACGCGCTTTTACAACGGGTTCGTTTTCGACAGCACAGGCAGCCCGGACTACTCCCGGTTCCCTGAGCCGGACCGAATCGCGCTGGAGAACCCGACCCGGTTCTACTCGCCGCGCCGCCTTGAAATCGGTCTGCAGTTCAACCTGGGAGGGATATGATGCGCGGTCGACATCTGCGGATGTTCTGGGGCGCTCTGGCCCTGACGGCCACCCTGGCCGGTGCCGGGTACGCCGACGTCGTCACGCCGGTGCCCCAGGATCAGCGGGGCACCCTGGACGCCGAGCGCCTGGGCCACCACGACGCCAACAACATCCGCACCCGGTTCTGGAATTTCGGCATGGTCGGCGACTACCCAGCTGACCCGGGCAACGTCGACCTCAGCGTTTTCCATTCGGCCGAAGTGCCCAAGGGCAGCGGCATGAACTACAGCGACGGCATCACGCCCTTCGTGCTGGCCAAGATCACGCAGACCAACAGCGTCGAGGCCTACATCATGGAAACGGGCTTCCGCGAGCGGCAGGGCACCAGCCCGTTCTTCAACCGCGTGATGCGTTTCGAACCCCGTCCTGGTTTTTTCCAGGCCGATCCGGCGATCAACGTGGGAAGGTCGTCGGCGATCAGCAACGATCCGCGCACCTGGCCGTCCATCTGGCCTGACCGCATGGATGATGCCACGGATCCCGGCTGGTCCGGCTCCTGGAACGGTTATTTCGGCAAGCAGATCGTGGCGGACCAGGAAAGCTATGTTGTCCTGGACGATGATTATTACGACGCCTGGCAATACTTTCCCGACAGCCGCGACGCGACGCGCCGGGGTCTCGGTCTGCGCATCGAGCAGCGGGGCATGCAGTGGGCCAACCCGCAGGCCCGCAACGTGATCTTCTTCCTGTACGACATCACGAACGAGAGCACGACCGACTACAACGACAACATCGTCTTTGGCCTGTACATGGATTCGGGCGTGGGGGGCTCGGCCCTGTCCTGCGACGGCATCTTCGAGTCCGACGACGACAACGCCTTCTTCAATCGGGAATTTGATGAAGAGGTGATCAACCTGGTTTACACCTGGGACAACGGTGGTCACGGGCGCAACCTGAACAGCTCCTGCGCCCCGACCGGTTATCTGGGTTATGGCTACATGGAAACCCCCGGCAACTCGTTCGACTCGGTCGACAATGACGAAGACGGCATCGTCGACGAGCAGCGCGATAGTGGCCCGGGTGTGCCGGTCATCGGTCCGGATGCGATCCTGGGCTACGTGACGGCCAACTACGACATTGAGCGGTTCGAGATCACCTATGGCCCGGTGACCGAAATGCCCGCCTACTTGAAGGGCCTGTGGTGGACCGGCGACGAGGATCTCGACTGGACCGTCGAGGCCCATGATGTGGGTGCCGACGGGGTGGCTGATACGAATGACGAAGGCGAAGGTGACGGCGTTCCGTCTCCGGGCGAACCCAACTTCGACGATACCGACCTGAACGAATCCGACCAGATCGGTTTGACCGGCTTCAAGATCAACCGCATTGCGCCGGGCCAGGGCAATCCGAACCAGGAGACCGACAACCTGCTGTTCTTCACCGACGCCAAAGAGTGGCCCAAGCGCATGTACGACCAGTTCACGGACCCGGATCCGGCCGTGCGTTTCGACGACCCCCTGGCTTCGAACTACAACATCGGGTTTGTCTTCGCCTCGGGCCCGTTCACGCTCAAGGCGGGGCAGACCGAGCGGTTCAGCCTGGCGTTGGCCTATGGCGCGGACCTGACCGAGTTGCGGGGCACGGTGCGCACCGTGCAAACGATCTACGACGCGAACTACCGTTTTGCCGTGCCGCCGGCCATCCCGACGGCGACGGCCGAAACCGGCGATGGTTTTGTGCGCCTGTCCTGGACCGACAAGTCGGAGTACGGGCTGGATCCTGTCACCGGCGAAGACGACTTCGAGGGCTACCGCATCTACCGTTCGACGGATCCGGAATTCCGCGACCCGCAGGTGATCTCCAACGGCACGGGCACCGGGCCGATCGGCAACGGCAAGCCCATCGCCCAGTTTGATCTGATCGATTCGCGCAGCGGGTTCACCGAAGACACCGTCGAAGGCGTGGCGTATTTCCTGGGCACCGACAACGGCATGACCCACACCTGGACCGACTACAGCGTGACCAACGGCCAACAGTACTACTACGCCGTCACCGCCTACGATTTTGGATCGGACAATTTTGGTTTCTATCCGTCGGAAAATGCGATCACGGCCTCGCGCAATTTGCGCGGGGGCTTGATTCTGCCGCCCAACGTGGTGGCGGTGCGCCCGAACCCGAAGGCCGCCGGTTTTGTGCCGGCCGTTGCGGGCGATGTCGTGCAGATCGCCAACCGGGGCACCGGACAGGTGGCGCTGGAAATCGTCAATTCGGAAATCGTGCCCGATGGCCATCAGTTCAAGATCTCGTTCGCGACACCGTCGGCCGACAGTCTGCGCGCGACCTCCTACGCGCTGACCGATAGCACGACGGGTGAGATCCTCTTTGAAACGGGCAACGACCTGATCGGACAGGGCATTGGGCCGGTGGGCGCGGGTCTGCTGCCGATCATCAGCACGCCCAGCGCCGTGGCTGTCGATACGTCCGGCACCGGTTTCGAGTTTGGCAGTCCGACCGACGCCAAACTGGCCGTGACCTACCAATATTCGCTGCCGCACAACCTGATTCGCGCCGGCTACCCGGACGGCATCACGATCTATTTCTACGACACGGTCGTGGACACGTCGACGGCCACTTCGGGTGGATTTCCGGCCATGCCGGCAAAATTCGAAGTCATCGCCCAGACCGCCGACGGGGAACAGCCCCTGGATTTCCGCTTCCGGGATGTTGACGCCGACGGCACGATCAGTTCCGGCGACGACATCGTGGACGTTCTGACCTATACGGTCGACCAGCCCGATGTTCCCTGGAGCACCTGGCGCTTCCGGTTGGCAGATTCCGCAGCGGTGCCCGCCTCGCCACCTGGTGCCGGGGATGCCTTCGCGCTGGCCCTGACGCTGCCTTTCGGCGCGGACGACGCCTTCATCTTCACGGCCCAGGGAGAGCGGTTGGACCCCACGGCCGCCGCCGCCGAATTCGACCCCTACGTGGTTCCAAATCCCTACGTGGGTTCGGCCAGCTTCGAGCCCGACCGTTTTGCGGTTTCGGGTCGGGGCGAACGCCGCATCGAGTTCCGTGGCCTGCCGGCCCGGTGCACGATCAAGATCTTCAACGTGAATGGCGAACTGGTGCAGACCCTGCATCACGACGGTTCGAATACCGGATTTGTGAGCTGGGATCTGCGGACCAAGGACAACCTCGATCTGGCTCCGGGGCTCTACATCTTCCAGGCGGATGGCGGGCCGGCCGGCACGCGAATCGGAAAGTTTGCGGTGATCAAATGAGCACGAAAAACACCAGGCTGAAGTTTGTGCTCCTGTTGCCGCTGGTATTCGTCTGCACCGCCGGTTCGGCCATGGCCCAGAGCAAGGTCGGCACCACCGTTGGCGCCTTCCTGCGCATCGAACCAACCGCCCGGGTCGCCGGCATGGGCAACGCCGGTTCGGCGCTGCCCGGAGGCCTCGAAGCGGTCTATTTCAATCCCGGCGCCATCGGCACCATCGAGCAGGCGGCCGTATCCTACACCCACAGCTTCTGGCTGGCGGACATCAGCTACAACTACGCGGCGCTGGCCCTGCCGGTCAAGGGCGTGGGCAATTTCTTCGCCAGCGTGACCGCGCTGAATTCCGGCGAGATGGATGTCCGCACAGTCGAGCAGCCGTTGGGCACCGGCGAACGTTTTGACGTGTCCAATGTGGCGGTCGGGCTGGGCTACGGACTGCGGGTCACCAGTCGGTTCGCCACCGGCGTGCAGATCAATTTTGGCACCGAGCGCATCTGGCACACGTCCAATCGGTTGATGACGTTCAGCGTGGGCACGGTCTACAAGCTCAACGAGCAGGGCATGACCCTGGGCTTTGGCCTGATGAATTTTGGCACCAGTGCCCGCTACACCGGCGGTGACCTGTCGATCCAGTACGACCCGACGCCCGATGTCGCGGGCGACAACGGGGCGCTGCCCGCCGACCAGTCAACGGACGCGTTCCCGGTGCCGGTCATGTTCCGGCTTGGTCTCAGCGTGCCCTTCAAGACCAGTGAGGACAGCCGGTTTCTGGCCCTGATCGAAGCCTTGCATCCGAATGACAATAGCGAGAGCGCCAACGTCGGCATAGAGTGGGAATGGAAGAGCATGTTCGCTTTGCGGGCCGGCTATCAGACCCTGTTTCAAACCGACGGCCAACTGGGCCTGACCCTGGGGTTTGGCATCAAGGGTGATCTGGGTAGCAACACCTACCAGCTGGACTACGCCTGGGCGGGACACAAGAGCCTGGAGGACACCCAGAGGGTGTCGATGGCCATCAACTTTTAGAGCGAGAGCAAACAACTTGAAGGTGAAAGCAGCATGACGATACAACTACACTTCAAAGGGCTGACCGGTGGACCCACCACCAGGTCCGGGATCCGGGTCCTGATGGTCCTGGGCTTGTTGATGATCGCTTGTCTGGCGACTGTTCCGGCCGAGGCCCAGACCCGCGACATGTCGGCGGTTCTTGGACCCATGCCCCCCTTGACCGACGAGGCCCTGCTGGACAGCCTGCAGCGCACGGCTTTCGAATATTTCTGGAACGAGGCCAATCCGGTCAACGGGTTGATCCGCGACCGCAACCAATCCTGGTCGCCGTGCAGCATCGCCGCCCAGGGATTTGGTTTCACCGCGATCTGCATTGCCATCGACCATGGCTGGGTGACCCTCGAAGAGGGCCGGGCCCGCATCCGGTTGGCCATGGACACCCTTTGGAACGGAACTCAGGGTCCCGAGCAGTTCAACCGGAACGGGTACAAGGGGCTGTTCTACCATTTCCTGGACTACAACTCGGGCGTACGCACGTGGGATTCCGAATTGTCCACCATCGACACCGCTCTGCTGATGGCCGGCGTGCTGGACGCGCAGGAATATTTCACGGGCGCCGATCCCCTGGACGGCGAACTGCGCGCCCTGGCCGACTCGCTGTACCTGCGGGTCGACTGGGACTTCATGCGCAATTTTGGTCCGGGCATCCGCATGGGTTGGAAACCCGAAACGGGCTTCAATACCTTCGGCAACTGGGTCGGCTATAACGAGGCGATGATCCTGTACATCCTGGCCCTCGGTTCGCCCACCCATCCGGTGCCCACCTACACCTGGGACACCTGGACGAGCAACTACAACTGGGGAACCCAGTACGGTTACTCCTACCTGATTTTCCCCCCTTTGTTTGGCCATCAGTATTCGCATTGCTGGATCGATTTCCGGGGCATCCAGGACAATTATCTGAGGCTCAAGGACATCGACTACTTCGAGAATTCGCGCCGGGCCACCCTGGCCGCGCGCGAGTACTGCATTGCCAATCCCCTTGGGCATGTTGGCTATGGGCCCAACACCTGGGGCCTGACCGCTTCGGATGATCCGGGCGGATATCTGGCTCATGGGGCGCCGCCGGCCCAGAATGACAACGGCACGATCACGCCGACGGCCGCGGCCGGTTCGATTCCCTTCGCACCCGAAGTCGTGGTGCCGGCCCTGCAAAACATGTACGACGCCTACGGGGTCATGCTCTGGGGCGAATACGGCTTCAAGGACGCCTTCAACCTGGGAGAGTTCTGGTGGGCCACCGACTATCTGGGCATCGACGAAGGCCCGATCATCATCATGATCGAAAACTATCTCAATGGGTCGGTCTGGAACCGGTTCATGCGGAACCCCTACTTGCAGGCGGGCCTGGCTGGCGCCGGTTTTGCGACCGCTTCGGCGACGCCTGATGTCCTGACCGGACCAGGCGGTCCGTTCACCATGGAGCAGAACGCGCCCAACCCGTTCTTCGATTCGACGTCCTTCAGTTTCCGGATGAAGGCCACCGAACACGCGACCCTGCGCCTGTACGATGCGCGCGGCCGCCTGGTGAAAACCCTGTTTGACGATACCGCCGGCGAAGGGGGCCATCAGATCAACCTTGATGCTGAAGGCCTGGCCAGCGGTGTGTATTTCTATTCTCTCGAATCACGCGGCCATAAGGTCTGGAAACGTGCCGTACTGGTGAAGTAGCAAGGCGATAAGGACAGCGCCCAAGAGGAGGTGACGTTTGGTGTAATGGATCATGTAGACAGTCAACAAAACGATGAGTCGATTCATCTCAACGAAAGAGAAACAGCCATGAAGAAAATGAACAAAATCCTCGTCCTGGCGATGACCAGCCTGCTGGTTATTGCAGCTGCGTCGATGGCCCTGGCCACGACAGTGCCCAGCACCGCGGTTGTGAATGAGCGCGTCTTCAACGACTGCCCGATTTCCACGCTCACGGTTTCGAACGCCTATCCCAATATCTCCATCATGGACGTCAAGAACAACTGTGGTGCCGGCTTTGCCAACCGCCACAACTGGCGTTTTTCCGATGATGGTTCCACCAATCGCCTGTTTGCCAACAGCGACGCCTTCCGGGTGAGCGCCACGGTGACGATCACTGGTTCGGGCGAATGCGAGGCCGGCCTGCAGATCTCTCCCTGGTGGTCCCCGGATGTCGACGGCGTGTTGAATGTGCGGTCGACTGACGGCGAAATCGCCTGCTTCGGCGGACGGCTTCCCTTCTATTCGTTCACCGGCACCGACGGTGTGACCTACACCAAGGGCGAGGCCATCTATCTGGAAATGACCTACCTGCCCAACGACCTGACCGAGTTGAACCCGGCCACGATCGAGTACACGATCGTCTACATGGGCTCGACCTACAGCAGCGGCCCCCTGGGCTTCGATGAAGGCAACGCGGCCGAGGGCTTCGGCTCGTGGGGCATGCTGGACAGCGCGACTTCCGGTGGTCACCTGGCGTTCTTCCTGCAGGAGGGCGCGGTTGACGCGGACATCAACGTTGATTGGGACGGAATCAACTTTGAGGATCTCGGCGGCGTCGTTGCGACCACGGAGTCCAGCTGGGGCAATGTGAAGGCCATGTTCCGCTAAAATACCATTGTGTTTCTGAATTCATGCCCGGCTCACCCTCTGTGGTGGGCCGGGCATGAAATATTCCCAAAATTCGCCCTACCGCCCAGGCACTGCCGGCCATTTCTGCATTGACAGCCGCGACTCAAAGCATGATAAGAGGTTTTGGAAACGCACTGACTCCCGGAAAGGCCCACCAATGAATCACACTTCCCGGACGCTGCTCGCCCTCCTGATCTGCACTTTCGGCTTCATGAGCCTGGTCGCCATCCTGCCGCACTCGGCAAACGCTCAAATGGGAGCCGGAGGCGGTGGTGGTGGTGCCGGCACCTACGCCCTGGACGACGACGAGCGCAACCTCAAGTTCGCCGCTATTCCCGTGCCCAGTTACAGCGATGTCATGGGCTTTGGCCTCGGCATCGTCGGCATGACCTACTACAAGATGGACCGCACCGACGACGAGCTGCCGCCCTCGAGCACCGGCGTGATCGGCATGTACACCGAGAACAATACCTGGGTCGGCATGATGTTTCAGAAGTTCCACTTCAAGCATGACATCTGGCGCGCGACGGCCGCTTTTGGCACGGGTTCCCTCAAGTACCAGTTCAATCCGGGCTCAGCGGGGCCAGGCCTGCCGGACGTCTTTCTCGACTACACCACGGTCACGAATTTTGCCTTCGCCAAAGGCGAACGCCGCGTCGCGCCGCATATTTACGCGGGGCTCGAACTGATCAGTTGGTCAGCTCTCGTTTCGGTCGAACCCGATATCACCGAATTTCCGGAGGAGTCGTATCGGGCCGTAGGGCTGTCGGGCAACTGGGATCTCCGGGACCACATGATGGACCCGCACGAGGGCACAAATGTCGCCGTCCGCTACGATGTCTACGATGAAGCGCTGGGGTCGGCCCGCAACTTCAACAAACTGAACCTCACCGCCACCGGGTACACAACCCTGGGCGACTCGACCCGGGTTCTGGCGGGCCGCATTCTCACGGACGCCGCCTTTGGCGACGTGCCCTTCAGCGGCCAGGCCGTTCTCAGCGGCAACCAAAACCTGCGCGGCTACTCGAACGGGCGCTACCGGGGCGACCAACTGCTTACCCTGGAAACCGAATACCGCTGGAATGTGTACGGCAAGTGGGGCCTGGCCGGATATGCCGGCGTGGGATTTGTGGGCAACGACTGGTCGAAGTACCGTATGGATGACGCCTTGCCAGCCGCGGGGCTCGGCGTGCGCTACCGCATGATCGACGCCTACCGCATCAACGCCCGCATCGACTACGGCTGGGGCAAGAACGACCAGGCGATCTATTTCAGCATTGGCGAGGCCTATTGAGACGTTTGGACTGAAGTCCACAACCCGAGGAGATCAGATGTCCCTGCGCAGCTCCCACAACCGCAAAGCCGGCCGCCCCAAGCCCGAAAGCGTGCCCTCGACCGAAGAAATCGCTCGCGACGTGCGCCGCATGAAGCACGAAGAAAAGCCGGCCCACAACTACCGCGCCCTGTCCCTGGAAATGCACGGCATGATCTGCGCCAAGTGCGCCCGCGAGTTCGACGAAAAAAACAAACGCGAGCTGACGGTGCACCACATCGACGGCAATGACGCGAATAATCCCGCTGATGGCTCCAATTGGGAGAACCTTTGCATTCATTGTCATGAGGACGCGCATAGTCGGGGAATGTGACCGACGCCCCTACTTTATCGCCGCCTGCACCAGCACCGTATCGGTGACCTGCCGGAACGTGTGGGCCTGCCCGTCGCGCATTTTCCAAATGTGAACAAACGGCGCGGCGAAACTTTTGCCGGTCGCGAGGTAGGTGCCGCTGTATTCGCCAAGGGCAACGACGGTATCGCCCTGGACGACGAGTTCTTCGGATACGGCAGAAAACCCATCCCACTCGGTTCCCAGCTTCATGAACACATTCTCCAGCACGGCGTCACGTCCGACGTAGGTGCCGCCATAGGGAAAGCCTTCGGCTTCGGTCCAGCTGACATCTTCGGTCAGGGTGCCGAGCACTGTGGGGATGTCGCCGGTTCCGAATGCGGTATAGAGGGCGGTGATGATTTCGGTGTTGTTGGGCATGGGTTGCTCCTTGGGTTTTTGGTGGCTGATCAGGCTAATGTCGCCGCAAGTTAGCACATATTGGGGCCCAATTGTCATTTTGAACGTGCATTTCATTCTCAATTGCCCTAGAATGTTCCGAAACCGTGAAGGCTGTGCCGCCATTTGCCGACCGGATCCCCATTTCCAACAAGGACCAGCTTCATGAGCCTCAAACCGGGACAAAAACTCGGCTCCTACGAAATTGTCAGCCAGGCGGGCGCCGGCGGCATGGGCGAGGTCTATAAGGCCAACGACCCGCGCCTGGGCCGGACAGTCGCCATCAAGGTCCTGCCCGAAGGCATGGCCGGCAGCGCCGACGTCAGGGAGCGTTTCGCCCGCGAGGCCAAGGCCATCAGCAGCCTCAATCACGCCAACATCTGCACGCTCTACGACATCGGCCAGGAGGACGGCCGCGACTATCTGGTGATGGAGTTCCTGGAAGGCGAGACGCTGGCCGAACGGCTGCTCAAGGGCGCAATCCCCAGCGGCGAGATGCTGCGTATCGCTGTACAGATCGCTGATGCCCTCGACACAGCCCACCGTCAAGGAATGGTGCACCGCGACCTGAAACCGGGCAACGTGATGCTCACCCGCGACGGCGCTAAACTGTTGGACTTCGGCCTGGCCAAGCTCGTGGTCACCGAGGTCAAGGATGAATCCCTGAGCGGCCTGACCATGACCTCGCCCCTGACTATGGACGGCACTTTGATCGGCACGATGCAGTACATGTCGCCCGAGCAACTGGAGGGTCTAGAAGCCGACGCCCGCAGTGACATCTTTGCCTTCGGTGCGCTGCTATACGAAATGGCCACCGGTCTGCGACCGTTCAACGGCACCAGTCAGGCCAGTCTCATCGCCTCGGTCCTGAAGGAAGAACCCACGCCGGTCTCGCAGATCCAGCCGATGATTTCGCCCATGCTCGACCAGGCCATCAGCCAGTGCCTGGCCAAGGACCCGGACAACCGCTGGCAAACGGCTGGCGACTTGAAGCGGGCCCTGTTGTGGGTCGCCGACGGCGGCAGCATGGCGGGCGTGCCGAAGCCGGTTTCGAAACGCCG
>CAZLUL010000068.1:0-18544 GCA_964562635.1 uncultured Fibrobacteraceae bacterium
GAAGTTGTCGGGGGCGGTCTGGCGGCACAGGTCGCAGTCGATGCAGTTGCTGTCCACAAAGAACTTGCCGTCGACGCTGCCTTCAACTTTATCGCTATTGTCAGCCATTGGTCATCCTCCTGCCGAATCCGGCTTGGGTTTCTGGCCACATGATATTCATGTTCAAAAGCTCCAGTTGTTGTCTAGATATACCAGAAACAGCCCGGTGCCAAGTTTTTTCCCACTTTTTGTATCGGTTGCTCCAGCAGGTTGGTGAACAGCTCATTCCGGTGTCAGGTACGCCTTGCCGAACCGAGACCAAGGCGCGGCTCCGCAGCCGTAGCCGTAGCTACGGTAAGGGGTCGCAACGCCGGGCTCGGTTCGGCAAGGCGTACCTGACACCGGAATGAGCTGTTCGCCAGCCTGCTACCGATGCTTAAATGGCAAAAAGGTCATGAAGTCGGCGTGGTGCACCACATAGGCTTCGACTGTCCGCTTGACCATATCGCCCTCACCGGCGTGGGCCGAGATGATATGGCTCACTTCGTCAGGCACGCCCGCCTCCATGGCCAGGGCCACACCCGTGAAAGGGTGCCGCAGATAGCGCCCGGTGTCGCTTTTGCAGCTTTTGCCATCCTTGATGTCGTATTCCAGCAGCTTGCCCACATCAGCCAGAATGGCCCCCGCGATGGTCACGTCCAGGTCGACCGGCAGCTCGTCGGCAAAAAATTCGTTCATTTTGATAGCCGACTCTCGGGCCACATGCACCACACACCGTTTGTGGGCCATGAAGCTGACCTTCAGGTCGGGCACCAGCAGGGTGAACGGGATGGTATTGAGGTCTTCGGCTGTCAGCGGGCTGCGTTCGAGGGCCAACTCCCAGGTCTTGGCCGTGGCCTCGCGCAGTTTCTCGTCTTCGATCCACTCCAGCTCGGGCCACAGCTTCAACACTTCTGCATTCATGGTCACTCCTTGCCCAGGTCAGCGGGCTGATTGATGGTAGATCAGGGCTGATAGACGGCAAATTCCCGCACGTCATTCACCCAGGCCAACAGATTGCCGCTGGGCAATCGTTCCAACCACTCGATATCCTCATCCAGGGGACCGGCGACAACCTGCCAATCGGCACTGGCCGGCGAACCACTCAAAGTAAAAACCATGGTCGGGTTTTGCGTCCAGATCAACACTTCACCGTTCCGACTGGTAGCCCCGGCGATGGACAGATCCTCCAAGGGCCCCATGCCCTGTGGCCCCAGGTCACGAAACGCTCCCGCCCGATCGTCGTAGACCAGCAGGGAGTTGCCGCTGGAGTCGTATTCGCGATCCTCCCGGATGACAAACAGCGTGCCGTCCTCACCACACAGCTGAACAACGTCCCGGCCCATCGTGCCCAGGGAATTCCACTGGCCGTCCTGCAAATAATAAAGCTCGCCGTTGGAATCGCCAGCCCCCAGGCGTCCATCGCCCAGAGGCCAAACGGCAAACTCCCAATTTTCCGTGCCCAACCGGGGCAGCACCTGTTGCCAGGCCCCACCCTGCCACTGCATCAAACCCTTGCTGGTGCCAAGGTACAGTTCGCCGTTTGCGGCGACAGCCCCCGTGACCGAATGCCAGTCATCCTCCCAGGTGCCCAAGAGGGTCGGCACGCCGTCGACACAGTGATACAAGGCCTCATGACCGATAAGGTAATAATCCTGGGGACCAAGACCGCAGCCGACCTCGAAGCCGTATCGGCTCGCCAGGGGAATCTCAGCTTCGGCCAGCACCACCTGCACCTCGGAATCCCGACGCTGGACGACTCCCAAATCGGCCATCAGATACATGCCCCCTTCAGCCAGCGCGATGTGTCCGCGCACTCCCAGGCGACTGGCCGTCTCTCGCCGGACCACGCCGTCTTCGACCCAGTTCATGCTGCCGTTGCTGGCAGAGGCCAGAAAATTCGTGTCGTCCCTGATGGCCATGATCTCGGCCGATACCAGCAACCGGCGCTGAGACTGCCAAGCAGCCACGGTCGGGTCGATGCGCCACCAACCCGCATAGTTTCCGTACCACAGCGTTTGGCCAATGACCCGGGTCTCGAGCCAGCTCCAATTGATGCGGGCCCAATCGCTGATGGTCCGCCAGCCGTTGGGCTCGCGCACATAGAGACTGTCGGTCACGGCATACAACCGGCCGTCACCAACGGTCGCCAGGCCCAGAACTCCCTGGCCCCCAAAATTGGAATCCGCTGCGGCCAGCCAGGGGCCGCCGGGCATATCGCTCCAGCTCTCATTGGCCCAGATGCGCACATCACCCCGGTTGGTGACGACAAAGAGAGAGTCGTTGAGCACCGCAACGTCGATCAGGCTGGACTCACCGGCGGTCGGCAAGGTGGTCCAGAGGCCAGCGGCGCGGCGACATACCGTTCCCTCGCTGCCCACCGCCCATACCTCCCCGTCCCGTGCGATCGATTTTAGCAGGGTCATTTCAGTGCCCGTGTCTTCGCTGACCCAGACGCCTCCCTCACGCCGCATGGCCAGACCCAACTCCCCGTTGGCCACAAACTCACCCGGCTGCAGTTCCACCACCGTAGAGAACGTATTGCCACCGGCAGACACGGCCTGCCACTGCCCGTCGGTGTATTCGAGAACCGTCCCCCGCGAGCCCACCAGGACCACCAGGGGGCTGCCCGCCACATCCTGCCGGCTCCACAATCCGGCATTGACCCACTCGCCATTGAGCAAGGCAGGCCGCAGGTTCCAACCGGGATCCGCCGGCCACACACTGGTGCCACCGGGTGCCAACAAGGGAATGTCATCGCCTTCTCCACAGCCGGACAGGACCAGGACGGTCAGCGCCAGACCAAGCATCAGGCCAGAACTCAGGCCCAGCCTGTTCGCGCGGCCGGTCATGGTGCTTCTCCCATCAAGTCGAGCACGCCGATGACATAGCTCCCCAGAATCAGCAGGCCGTGATTTTCGGTTTTGACGAATTGGGCCTCGCCGATGCTGCGCATGACCGAGGAGCCTGGCGAATGCACCAGGCCAACCTGCCACCACACACCATCGAATTCCCGCAAGACGAATTCATCCAGGGTGGGCGACCAACCGATCAGCCGCCCCCCTTCCAGTTCGCAGAAGTCCGTCACCGTCGGTGCAACGGCCGCGTTGTCCAGCCGGACGTACAGCCCCGCGTCCTGCACCCGGTCCCCGACCACCTCGTGAGTTTCGCGATAGCCCATGACCATGGCCCAATCTTCGGCCAGAGACACCATGCGTTCGGGCTGCCAGCCCACACCGCTCCAATCGAAACGGAGTTCGGCCCCGGGACTGATCACGTACAGGCCATGGTCGTACAGAACTTCAATTTCGGTGGGCGAACGCCGGCGCAGACCACGGATGGAGTAGCCCGAAATTTCCGATATCGGCTGGTAGTCGATTTCGGACTGCACCAGGGAAGCCACGCCGTCCCTGGTGGAAATGAGAATTTCGCCGCTGGGCATCCGGAACATGCGCCTCACTCTTTCGTCCAATGGGAGTCGGGTCAAGGCCGCACCGTCCCACTGCCACAGAAACTCATAGTCCTTGACGATCAGGCGGCCCAGATCGTCGGTCTGCAGAGCATTGTTGCCGCTATCGCCGTTGGCACGGTTTTCGGTTTGGGCCACGAAACGCCACACATCGGTGGTGGCATTGGCCGCCTCAAACAGGGTTCCCGAATTGGTATAGATCAGCATCTTGCCCTGAAATTCGGCCAAGCCATCGTAGTTGCCCTGGTTGCGGCCGACCTGAGTGCTGGTGACACCGTCGTAAAGGAAGGCCTCGCCATATTGGCCGATCACCAGTTGTTGTCCGGCCAGATCAATGGCCAGGCGCGCATCGCGACCCAGGAAATGAACGGCCGGCTCCACCCAGCTCTCCCCGTCCCAGAGCAACAAGCGGCCGCCATCCTCAACGCAATAGAGTTGCCCGGCGCGCCAAAACAGAATCTCGGGATAGAGGTTCATCTCCCAGGCAATCAATTGCCCGGCGCCGCCATCGCGCACCCACATTTCCCGACCACCGCGGGTGTAGGCCAGGCGACCGGTGCTGTCGCCGGTCAGGCGGCCGAAGCCGTACGTGTTCTGAAAACCCACCGAGTCGACCACCGCGATGCCCGTCGGCGTCAGTTCCAGAATCTGGTTCAGATTGGTGACCAGAAAAGTGCCGACGTCCGGATGGGACCAGGCTCCCCAATATTCACCCCAGGTGCCGTCGCCCACTTCGGTCCAGGCGCCGGCTTCGTAACGGTACAGGGCTTCGCCATCGTCCTGCGCACCGGCCAGGGGGCGTCCCTGGTCGTCCCGCGCCAGGAAAGTGGTCTGGTTGCCGGGCAAAGCCGCCAGTTCCTGCCATTGGCCACCCGACCAACGCCAGAATTCGCCGGCATCGGTGATCACCAGCGCGTCGCCGTTCGGTTCGCACAGGACTCCCCGCAGGTACGGATCACCAGGAAAGCCCAGTGATGTGTAGAGGTCGTCCTGAATCCGCACCACCCGCCCCCTGTCGCTGACCTGCAGCACATCATGGGCACCCCAGGCGTCGGCCCCATGCAGCCCGTTGGACGAGAGCAGCACTTTCATTTCGGTCAGCCGCCCCATGCTCAGGGTGCCCGCCACCCCAACGGTGGGCGTCACCACTTCGTACCGATCCTGCTTGCCGCATCCGGCCACCAGCAGCAACGCTGCCAGGGCCAGGGCCTGGCGCGAAAAACCAGGCATGGATTTTCCCCGGCGCAGCATTTCCGCCGCCACCACACCGCTGAAGGCCACGCCACCCATCAGCAGGAAGGGCCACATATAACTGCCGGTCAGGTCGTGCAGCCATCCGGCCAGGGGCGGTACCACAAAAATGCCCACGTTGGCGCAGGTCGACAGGATGCCGTAACCACGGCCGGTGTGTGAGGAGGGCAGCAGGACGCCGGGCAGCGCGAGCGTCGGCGTGACCACCGCAGCCAGGGACAGACCCAGCACCAGACCGATGAAGGCCGGGGGCACCGTTGCGGTGGGCAGGACGATCAAAGCCAGGCCCATCATGAACAGACCCGCGGCCATGAAGGTGGGACGGCCGCCGTGGCGGTCGGTCAGCCAACCGGTGAGCATGCCCAGGGCGGCGCTGGTCCACATGGGAATGCTGGTGAACAGTCCGCGCGCCGAGACGTCGAAACCCAGACCCTGAAAATGGTCGGGCGCGAAGGTCATGAAGGCGGTCATGGCGCCGTTGGCGCAGAACCAGACGGCGCCGCCGATCCACAGGGGGCGGAACAGCCGGCTCTGGTCGGGATGTTCGGTCTGGGTTTCGGACGGCGCCGCAGCCGGGTCTCGACCGAGCTCCTGGCCACGGGTGATGAACGAGATCGCCACCACAAAGACGACCCCAATCAGCGCCGTCACACCACCGACGCGCTGGGCCACGATGCGCCAGCCTTCGTTTTCAGCCAGGGGTCCGGCCAGGTTCAGGACGATGATGATGCCCACCGGCACCGCGCTGCCGCCGATGCCCAGGGGCAGACCCAGGCTGCGGCCGGCAAACAGGCGCACCACCAGGCGCTGCAGGGCCACCACGCCGACCATGGCGCCAATGCCCGACAGAACCCGCGCCAACAATATGAGCAGAAAACTCGGCGCCCAGCCCAGCAGCAGGGTTCCGGCGCCCATCAGGACCACGCCCAGACCACCGATCAGGCGCTCGCCGTAGCGGTCGACCAGCCAGCCTCCGGGCAATGAGAGCAGGATGCCCGGCAGCGCAAAGAGCGACATCAACAGACCGGCTTCGGTGTGGCTAAGCCCGAGGTCAGCAATGATCACCGGCAGAATGGGGGGCAGGAAGTGGAAGACAAACCCCACCGATAGAAAGCCCAGATACACCACAGACAGGCCCAACCAGGCAAGTGCTGTCGGGTAAGCCACGCTGGTAATGTTTGTATCTGTCTTTAACACAACAGGTTGTCTCATTTTGAAATCAACAATAAGGATCGTTTTTGAACGATGCAATCTGCACGCACCGGTCGGCATTTTCGCAGATTGCATTGCCCGGTGCGACCCCAAAACACGCTTGACCCAGGATTAAATCGCCGCCGGAAAATCCTAATAGGCTCGTTTCCATGGAGTTTCCCCGGGGAACAGAAATCCCGCGGCCCCGTGGCACCCGCTTTGCAAATTCAGGGCACAATCAGTTTCAAAGGGGCCCCGCGATGGAGGCGCATCCCCACAAAACCTGCGGAATTTATTCCCGGGACACAAGGAGAGACCGCACAATGTTCACCAAACGAACCCTGCTCATTCCCTGCCTCATGTGCCTGATGGCCTTCTCGCTGACCGCCGGGTCAGCCCAGGCCCAGACCGAGATGGCTGTTTCCTACACCTGGACGGCGCCCACCACCGGCACCGCCGTGGACCACTACGTAGTTCAACATTCGGTTGATGGCGGCACCTGGACCCAGGTCTCCACCGTATCGACCAACAACTACACCTTGACTGCCACCATCGGCAACTCGCACCAGATCCGCGTGGCGGGTGTGGATGCGTCGGACCGCCAGGGGCCCTACTCCGTGGCCAGTGACCCCTACTCGCCGGATCCGGGTTCTCCGAGCCAGCCCGGTAAACCGATCGTATTCTAACCCTGTTAGAGCTGGGGCTGTGCCCCAACGGCAAACTCCCCCGCGGCCTGCCAGCCGCGGGGGAGTTATTTTTTATGGACACCGGGCTTTAAGCGGGCCTAATCGTCCGGACCATCGCTGAACGGAATGATCCAGCCCGCCCGCACCGAAAAGTTGTCCCAGTTGTAGGCTTCTTCTTCACCGGTCTGGAAGTAGCGCCAACTGTCGAAGCGGTTCAGGCTGAACACCGCGCTGAGTTCGAACCCGCCCAGCCGCACGCCCCCGCGCGCGCCAAAGCCCAGGGTATTGGTCGATTCGTCAAAAGGCCCGGTGAAGGATTTGTTGAACCCCACCACCCGGTTGCGATACAGGCCGCCGCTGAAAGCCAGGAACGGGCGCACGGACTTCGAGTCGTCACCCTGGATGATCATCAATTCCAGAGTGTAGCGCAGGCTGGAAGACGAGATCCGGTAGTCGCCGATCTCCGGGGAAGTGCTTTTGAAATCCCGGTAGTCCATGAAATGGAAGGCCGGCGACAACGACAGGGTTTGCGAAAAATGGTAGCGCCAGCGGAAGCCCAGCTCCAGGCCGTCACCGGCACCGAAGCCCAGCGTGGTCTGGGTGTAGTCCTGGGCCAATTCGCCGTAGGGTCGGCCCCAGCCGGCCTCGACCAGAACCTGGCTGGGGGGACGCGACGATTCGGCGGCCAGGGTTGCCGACGCACAAAAGACGGCCGCCATCAGCAGGGTCCATCGCAGGGAAAATGGGAATTTGGACATGAAAAGCTGATCCTGTTCGCTGCTCAGGGGGTCCGAATTGATTGATCGCACAGAATGATCTCCGAGACGAATCATATCGTGCCTGCCTCGCGATGGCAATTCCTGACCCTCCGGAAGAGAGAGCTTTTTTTGGACGAACACCCGGGCCGGCCCTAAGTTTCGGGTTCGGCAGCGGACAGACAGCGACCAACCAGGAAATTGGGTTTCATGACTCAGCCCCAGACTTCGAACCCAAAACAGGTGCGAATGGCCCTGATCACCATCCAGGTGTTGTTCGGGATCAACTACCTCGCCTCGAAGATCATCGTTTCTGAAATTGGGCCGGCGGCCTGGGCCGCATTGCGCACCAGCGCCGCCTTTCTGGTCATCGCGGTGATCGCCCTGGCCGGTCGTCGCCAACTGCCGCCGGGCCGGGACATTGCCCTGCTGGCGGTCGCGGCGCTGTTCGGCGTGGTCCTCAACCAGGGCTTTTTTCTGGAGGGGTTGTCGCGCACCACGGTGGGCCGCTCGGCCTTGATTTGCAGCCAGATCCCCACGTTTGTATTGTTGTTTTCGGTGCTGTTGCGGCAGGAAAAACTGTCGCTGCGCAAGGGCCTGGGTTTTGCCGCCGGCATGATCGGAGTGCTGGTGCTGCTGGAAGCCGACCGCTTCCAACTGAACCCGCAATACCTCACGGGCGATCTTTTGACCCTGAGCAACGCCGCCAGCTTCGGCCTGTACGTGGTGATCGGCCGGCGGGTCATGGCGCGCAACGATCCGCTGATGGCCACGGCGGTCGTCTTCTTCTGGGGCGCCCTGGGCATGCTTTTCTATGGGGGTGATGAGCTTTTGGCGACGGATTTTTCGCTGCTGACGCCCGCTCTCTTCGGCGCCATGGTCTACGTGATCATTGGCGCCACGGTGGTCACCTATTTCCTGAACCTGTGGGCCGTCAAACGGGTAGTGGCCACGCGGGTGGCGATCTTCATTTTCCTGCAGCCCTTGATCGCAGCCACCCTCGGTGTGGCCTTTCGCGGTGAAGAGGTCACCCTGCGTTTTGGCGTCGCGGCCGGCTTGATATTGGCCGCGCTTTTGTTGCGCGATTCGCAACCGGCGGCGGCGGCTCCACCAGAATCCTCTTGAATCCGACTTTTTGCTGTTTCATTATGGGTCCCATGGTATATCTGCAAATGGGTTTGAGTTGAGCGGGAGCGGAGACTACCAGGCCTGACCCGAAATGGAACCGACCTGCCTGCCCTGATATCGTAGCAGCGCAAAGTCGTGTCGGGCGCGGGCTCCGGGCTGGACTACGACTCACGATCGCAAGATCGAGTCTGGTTCAGGAGAACAGGACGGAACCGTTCTGGAGCAATGCCTGGGTTATAGCGGAGAGAAAAAGAGGGAGTCCTACGGGACTCCCTCTCATTTTTTATCAGCCAACCGACCCTGATCTAGCCAGGCAGGTTCTCGCTGATTTCGCCGGACGTCAGGTCAACGGTCCAGGAAGTGCCGTCGGACATCGCCATCATGGCGGTGCTGCTGCCATTGAAGGTCACCGTGCCGACAAAGCCCCCACCGCTGAAGATCATCAAGCCACTACCGGGGTAGCTGTTGCCCTGCACCACGACCAGGTTTGAGAATATGAACGTCGCACCATAGTCACCGGAGGCGAACGTGCCGCCGCCATTGATGGTCGCCATGTTCGGCGTGGAAACGCGATCCAGGGCAGCATTCAGGGCAAAGCCCAGCACAATCGTGCCTTCTAAACCGTCGACACCGACGCTGGCCACCAGAGGTGCGTCATCGGCCGTGTACAGTTCGACGTAGTCAGCGGTGTCCCACGGGGCCGGAGTGCCACCGCCGCCGCCGGTGTAGTAGTCCAGGAAGACCACACCAACCACATCACCGGTGAACGGATACTGGTAGCTGTCCTTGTCCGACTTGCCGGCAAAATCGATGGTCTGGGGCGCCACGATGCCAGCGGCCATGGCCATCAGGCCCGCCTGGGTCGCCACATCATCGGCCCTGAGGGCCGGCAGCTCGTCCTGGGGCGTCACCGGGTCATTGCTGCAGCCGCCCAGAAGGACCAGGCCAGCCACCGCGGGCAGGATCAGGACCATGGACAGGCCCCGCCAGAGAATTTTCGTGTTGATCTTCATGTCGTCATTCCTTTCGCAAACAGGTTAAAAGCCGAGCATCAGCCCAGCCGCAAAGCTCGTCAATTTGTTGCCCATTCCCATTTCCACGTTCAGCTTGACCAGGATGTCCAGAGTCACACCCAGAGTCAGCCGTGTATCCTGCGCACCTTCGACGGTGAAGCCCACACTGGAGTCGAGGGTCGGATCGGTCGGATGTTCGAATTCGTAGGCCACGTCCAGCTCCGAGCTCTCGGCCGCCACACCACCGTAGACAGTCAGCAGCGTGAAGCTCTTGCTGGCGCCGGCGAAAATCGTGCTGGCCTTCGATTCGTAGACTGTGCCCACGTTGATCTGCTGGGTGAAGAAACCCACCATCACATCGACGGGCAGACTTTTCAGAATACCGTTGGCATTCCACTGCAGGCCGTAGCCCCAGTACTTGGTTTTGCCGAGATCGCCGGTGTCCATTTCAGGCAGGTAGCGCACCGTCAGCTTCAGGCCCGCGATACCACCGATGTAGGCCTCGGGTGCCGCCAGCGGCGACCACCGGGTATCGACCAGACCGGGAATCGTCTCGGCGTTGAACAACTCAATGCCGCTGGCAAAGCCCTGGACCGTACCATTGGTTTCGGTATCGCCGAAAATCGTCGGGCCGGACATGTAGACGGTGCCCATGGTGCCGGCCGGAATGCTCGGGTCGTAGGTGCTCAGGTCAACATTATCGATCACCGTCGAAAAGGCCTGGTCAGTCTCGTTGAGCTCGGTGCCCATCACCTTGACCCCGATGCCGAACACCAGTCCGGCCCAGGGAATGTGCGCCGTGGAGTACATGTTGCTATTGGCGTTGGGGCCGAAGCTCTGCAAGAACGGCGAAGAGTAGCCCACAGCGTAGGTTTCCCCAACCTGGGTGAGCAGCTCGTCGAGGCTCTGGTCCTGGGCCGCCGCCGGGGCAACCGCCACGGACCAGCTGCAGACCAGCACTCCCATCAGCAACCAGATCGGCAACGTACCCCCACGCAACCGGGATTTTCTGTCAAAAAGATTCATAATGACCCTCCGTGTTTGACAGTTTGGAGAATTGTGGCGAAACAAGTACTATGGGAACCTCAGGTTTAGAGGAACCTCAAGTTGCACGGGACACCTGAGCTCCCATGTTAACACGAAATACGCGAACTGGGAATCGTGCATCCGGGACACAATGGACCGGAAGCAAACGGTTTATGCCAATTGTGTGCCAAATGGCGACGATGGAGTGAGAATGGCCGCAAATAACGGCAAATTCATCATGTGGGATATGGCGGGGACGCTGATCCCTTTTGACCCCACCACCGGCCGGCCGCGCGCCCTGCCCGGTTGCGAGGACTTTTTGCCCGAATTGGCCCGGGAGTTCCGCATGGTCTGCACGACCGGCGATTCGACCGCCGGCGCCCGGGGCGTGCTGGAAAACTTCGAAATTTTGCCCCATCTCGAAGCCATTTTTGGCGATTTAAACCAGCCGGTCGGCAAACCTTACCGGGCAGTCCTGCGGGAATTACAGGGCCGGCCCGCCCTCAGCGTGGCTTTCGGCGACCGCCTGCGGGCTGACATCCCCTCGGACACCGACGAAGTCCTCACGATTCTGATCAACCAGAATGGAGAAATGAACAGCGCCGGCATGGCTTCGTACATCCTGCATGTGCTGAGTCGGCAAGCGGCCGAAGATTTCCCCACGGCTTTTCGCCATCTGACGATCACCGCGGCGATCGACAACGATGCGGTCGGCGACTATGCCGGCGGACGCATCACCTCGGCCTGGCGGCGCAACGACGGCTTCGACTACCGGCTTTGGATCTTTGAACACGACGCTCTGGAGGGCGAACGCCTGATCATTTCTTTGGGCGCCGGTCCGCAGGACTAGTGCCGGGCCAGCGACCAATGAGGTTATGAACATGAACGAGACCATCCGGCTTTTTGTCACCGGCGGCACCTTTGACAAGGAGTACAACGAGCGCAAGGGCACCCTCTACTTCAAGGACACCCACCTGCGCGACATGCTCAAGCTGGGCCGCTGCCTGCTCGACGTTGAAATCCGCACCCTGATGATGGTCGACAGCCTGGACATCGACAGCGAAGACCGGAACCTGATTCTCGGCCAGTGCCGCAAGTGCCCGCAGCAGCGCATCGTCATCACCCACGGCACCGATACCATGGAAGAAACAGCGCGCTTGCTGGGCGAGCACATGGGCGACGAAGGATTGGCCGGCAAAACCGTCATCCTGACCGGCGCCATGATCCCTTATGCTTTTGGCTCAAGTGATGGCTTGTTCAATCTGGGCAGCTCGCTGGCCTTTGCCCAGTCGTTGCCCGCCGGAGTCTACGTGGCCATGAACGGGCGTTGTTTTCCCTGGGACAATGTGCGCAAAAACAAGGATGCCGGAATTTTTGAAGAGCTGAGCTGAGCCGGCAGTTTTTGAGTGCCATTCCGGCAAGGCGCATTATAATGTGGCCTCAAACACATTCGAATCCGGCGACGCCCTCCAACCAGGAGCCCACCATGCTCAAGTTCCCCGCGCCCTTCCCCACCGCCATTTTTGTCTGCACCCACAAGCGCCCCGACGGCCATCCCAAGCCTTGCTGTTCCGACCGCGGGAGCAACGAATTGCGGGACCAGCTGAAAGACATGGTTCGCGAGCAGGGCCTCGACGGTCAAATCCGCGTATTCCGGAGCGGTTGCCTCGGTGGTTGCGAGCGTGGCCCGATGGCCGTCAAATATCCCGACGGAGAATTGATGATGGGCGTCGCCCGCGAAGATCTTGAGCAGATCCTGACCGCGGCCAAGGGCCAATAGAATGAAATTCACACTGGTTCTGCTGGGTGTTGCGGCAACGGTCCTGATCCTGGTGGGCTGTTCGTACAAGGGCCCCAAGACCAGCCCTGAGGGCGGCACCGCCACCCTGGCCAATACCTACTGGAAGCTGCTGAGCATCGACGGCGAAGAAGTCGTCACTGCAGAAGGCGCGCGCGAAGCCCACCTCATCCTGCGGCCGGATTTCCGCGTATCCGGTTTCGGCGGCTGCAACACCTTCAGTGGCACCTGGCTGGAAGAAGAGGACCAACTGAGCATTGGTCCTCTCATGTCGACGCTGATGGCCTGCGACGAAGCCGCCTACGAGCGGGAGCTGCTGGCGAATCTCAACGGCAGGATCTTCGCCGATATCGAAGGCCAGACCCTCACCATCCTGGGCAGCAGCGGCAGCGAAATGATTTTCCAGGCCGTGTATCTCCAGTAGGCCCGGTCCTCCTACCGCACCAGCACCAGGCCGGATGTCTCGACCTGTCCCCCCGCATCTTTCAAGCGCACGAAGTACGTTCCCGAGGGCATGGACCGGCCGCTGTCGTCGGTGCCATCCCAGCGCACCGAGTGCGACCCCGGCGCAAATTCCCCGGCCGCCAGATGGCGCACCATGTGCCCCCGCGCGTCGTACACATTCAGCGCGATGGCACCGCGCTGCGCCACGCTGAACGGAATGATCGTCTGGGGATTGAACGGGTTGGGGTAGTTGGCGCCCAAGACGCTGCGGGACGGCAAAGCGCCATTGGGGTCGTCAGCCACCGGTGAAGCCGGCACATAGGGCTCGAGCAAATGATTGGCCAGGATGTATTCCACGTTGGCGCTCAGGGCGGCGGCATCCATACGATAGGGCCGCCCGGATATCTGGGCGAAGCGGCCGCCGTCGGCACGGAAGGTGCCACCGGTCGGTGGGGCGGTCACCAAACCGGTCAGGCGCGTGCTCGAGAAACCTGCCGTATCGTTGAACAAGGCGGTGCTATTGGCGCCCACCAAATTGAGGAAGACGTCGTTCAAATTTTGGGCGCCCGTCAGGGGGTTGTCGACCAGCCCCGGTGCCACCGCCACGCTGTTGCCCAGGGAAGATTCCGACTCGGCAAAAGTGACATCCAGGTAGGTGTCCAGACCGCCGGTCAGGAAAGAATGACTCAGACGCCCCATCAACAACACATTGCCACCGGCTTCGAGGTACGACTTGATCGGCGTCTCGGCCCACTTGGCCAGATCCCCGGCGTAGTTGTTGCCCACCCAGATAACCGTCGAGTAGTTGCCGATGATGCCGGCTGGCACCGAACCGTTGCCCAGCGGCGCCGGCAAAGTCGACGGGTAGCCGCCGACCGGTGCATTGAAATTGTCCCAGAAACTGATCGGCGTATCGCCCCAGAAGGCCTTGGCCTCGTAGGCGTTGGTGATCTCGGCACCATAGGTATCCCAGCTGACACCGTTGACCAGCAACACACCCTGGTCCAACGGGGCGTTAGTCACCACGGTCAAGGTCTGGCGCAGGATCCACTTGTCCGGATCGACTTCCACGCTTGCGACGGTGCCGTCGACGGCAATGACAAAGCTCTGACTCAGTTGGTCATTCTCCACCTTGACGTCGGTGGTGCCCAGGTCAGTGGTGATGCGCAGCGGCACCGGCATGGTGAAGACACCGGCGTTGCCCTGCGCCTGATCCAACGTCACGGTGATCTCGCCGGCGGACGGGCCCACCACCCAACTCATCTCGTAGATCGGGAAGTACTCGCCATAAATCCACTGCTGGAAAAAGGCCGTCAGGTCGCGTCCGCTGACCACCTCGAGAGCCGCCTGCAGGTCAGCCGTGGTCGCCGTGCCGTACAGGTTGTTGCTGCGGTAATTTTGCAGGCCCGTGAAGAAGTCCGCGTCGCCGAGCACACCGCGCAGCATGTGCACGATCCAACTGCCCTTGTTGTAGGTCAGGTTCGAATCGAAGATGTTCTCGGTCAGCGGGTTTTCCACGAATATCGTGCCCGGCCCATAGTAGGCCGCCGCCGCCATGTAGTCCTGGTAGGTGGCAAAGCCGTAGGTCTGCTCGGCCCAATAGGCTTCGCTCCAGGTGGCGAAACCCTCGTTCAACCAGATGTGCCCGAAGTCGGCGCAGGTCACCATGTCGCCCCACCACTGGTGGGCCAGTTCGTGACTGATCAGGTCTTCGGAATAGCCGCCCATGCTGGTGATCGTCTGGTGTTCCATGCCGCCGCCCCAGGTGAACTCGGCATGACCATATTTTTCGTTCACGAATGGGTACTCGCCGTAAGCGCTGGCAAAAGTGCCGATCATCGGCACGGTCAGGGCGTAGGTCGGTTGCACGGCGGTAAAGTGGCTGGGATAAACGAAGTACTGCACTTCCATCTGGTCGCCACCGGCCAACGGTGTGTACCAATCCGAATACTGTTGGTACGGATAGATGGCCAGCGAAACGAGATAGGTTGCCGTCGGGTAATTGGTCTTCCAGTGGAAGGTGCGCCAGGTGCCGTCATCGACATCCGATTGCAGCAGGCCCTGGCTGGCCACGATCTGATCGTTGAGCACCGTGACTGTGATGTCCAGCGAGTCGGCCTTGTCGGTGTTCAGGTCTTTGCACGGCCACCACTGGCGAGCACCGTAGGGTTCGCTCAGGGTCCAGGTCATCGGTTCGCCCGAAAAACTGCTCCAACCAAACGCGCCACCGGCCGGATTGCCGTTGTAGCTCACGCCTACGATGGCGGTCTCGCCCACGTTGTAGGTGCGGTCCAGATTCACCGTCAGGATGGCGCCGCTGCGCGAGAACGTGGCCGCGTTGCCGTCCGCGGTCACCGCCGAGACATTCAGGCCCGACTGCAGATTCAGGTCCAGCGTACTGATGGCCGAACCGACCACCTCGGCCGTCGTGGTCACCGTGCCGATCAGGTTTTGGGTCGATGAATTGAGGGTCAGCTCCAGGCCGTAGTGGTGCACATCATAGAACGCCTGGTTGGCGGTCTTTTGGGCCGCGGCGGCCAACAGGCCTTTGGCCATTTTTTCTTTGCTCTGGGCCTCTTGCAATCTGTGTTCGAGCAGCGAATCGCGCTTTTGGTGGGGATCATCGCCGGCGAAGGCCAGCGGCACACTCACGGTCAGGAACAAAAGTGACAGCATCGCGGCAAAGACCGCGCCCCTGATTCGGTAAGTCATTGATATTCCTCTGTTTGAACACAAACAAGGCCAGACAGCGGTGCCGCCGGGCGAACGAAGCCCTCGTAAACATCTCATTATACAGCAAACAGGGTGATCAGATCAATAGTCAGGAGGGCTCAAGCGGTTGTTTCAGTTCCAATACCAGGCCAAAGTCCCGGTAACTGGCATAAACCAGCCCGAATCGTAGAAATCCTTGTCGATCGACAAGTGGTTGAAGCCCACGCCCAGCCCCGCCGCCACATCCTTGACGATGCGGAATTCGTAACCAATGCCCGTCAGAATACCCAGGCCCGTTTCGTCCACCCGCACGCCGTGTTCCTGGATCTGGTCAAAGATTTCCACCTCGGCCACGCTGCCCCAGCCCAGGCCGATACCAGCCCGCACATAAAAACCGCCACCGGCCCGATCGGGCTGGCCCGGGTACCAGGTGCCCGCCAGCAGGACTTGTTGCAGGCTGCTGCGGATCTTCAGGTCGGCGTCGCCACCTTCGAGCATCCAGCCGTTGTATTCCACGCCCAGCGCAAAATGGCGACCCACCGAATGGCCCAACCGGATCTGCGGCGTGGCTCCGCCCTCACCAGTGCCTTCGGCTTCATTGGCAAATGTGATGCGCCCGGCGCTGTAGCCGTAGGAAAAACCCAGTTGCCAGCCGTCGCGCACGTGGGCGTTGCCCGCCCAGGCCACCGATGCCGCCAACGCCATGGCCAACAACGTGGCCGAAAAAATCATATGTTGTTTGAAGTTCATGGCCGTATAATAGCCCAGATATTTGGTTGTGGCAATGACGAATTGGCCGTACAATGCGCCCAATCTCAATCGGCAAGGTTATCTGGTGAAAGAGGAGCGATGAAGCTCAGTCGGCATCTTATACAGGTTGTGGTTTTGACGGTTCTGGTGACCAGTGCCGGCACAAGCCTGGCCCAGACTTCAGGCTACCAGCAGCAGGGTGAGCGGCACTTCGTGACCCTGCAACTGCTGCACCCGGTGGCCACCAGCCCCAACCCCGAAACATCGGCTACGGTGCGGTTGTCTCTGCTCTATGGCCGCTCCCAACACATCTCGGGCCTGGACCTGAATGCGGGTGTGGCCGTCAGCAGTGGCGACATCTCGGCCTTCCAGGCCACCGGCCTCTACAACCAGGTCGGCGGGCGTTTCCAGGGCCTGGGCCTGACCGGCGGCCTGCAGAATCTGAAAGGCGACGGGGTCGGCCTCCTGTTCACCCTGGGCGCCAACCACGTCGAAGGCAACTTCGTCGGCCTGCAAGCGGCCGGCCTGCTGAACCTCAACCGCAACCACTTCGCTGGTGCGCAAATCAGTGGCCTGGCCAACCTGAACGACGGCGCCGGCACCTTCCTGCAGCTCGCCGGTGTCGCCAACGTCAACGCCGGCGCCTTTGCCGGCCTGCAGTTGTCGACCTTCATGAACGCCGCCAACAGCACCATCTCCGGCGGTCAGGTTGCCCTGCTCAACTTCGCCGACAACATGAGCGGCTTCCAGGTTGGCGCCGTCAATTTCGCCCGGCAGAACAGCGGGCTCCAGGTCGGCCTCCTGAACTACAACAAGGAATTCAGCGGCACTCCCATCGGCCTGATCAACATGGCCGACGACAACCGGCGCGAGTGGCTCTTCACCGCCAGCAATCTCTCCCTGTTGAACATCGGCTTCCGCACCGTGCTGAACGACTGGTCCTCGGTGGTCAGTATCGGCTACGGCGACGTGCAGGGCGATGTCTCCAGCGCCTTGTTCGTGGGCTGGCACTACGGCCACCTGCTGCTGACCCGTCCCAGCTGGGAATTGACGTTGGATGTGGGCTACCAGCACATCATCCCCGAAAAATCGGACAACCCGCTCGAAAACGACCGCCTGCACTACGCATTGCAGGCCCGTTTGGTGGGCGACTGGAAAATCAAGGATCACCTGGGAATCATCGGCTCCGTCGGCCTCAGTACCGTCTATGACGAGTACAGCTCCGACGCCGCCAGCCAAACCGACGCCCTGATTAAGGGCGGGATCGTGTTGTACTGATGACAAAATCGGCTCTGATTTCGACAGCGCTCATGTTCCTGGTGGTGGCCAGCTCATTGCCCATGTCTGCTGTGGCAGACGAGACCCCGGCCTTCATGCGGTCCAACGACAACTCCTGGGCCGCGGCCGCCCAGGCCGACGCCCCGGATCCCGGCCAGCTCAACGAGCAGAGCATCGATTGGCAGCAGGCTTCGGCCCTGACCGACACCTTCATCGTGCAGAAAAATTTCTGGCGCACGGCCATCGAGGTCACCGGCCTCAACGCGTTGATCTGGTCCTTTGACCGTTTTATTCGCGAGGGCGGCACCAACCCCGGCTTCCGCATCGGGTTCAACTCCTGGGCCGAGAACCTCACGAACGGCATGGAGTGGGATGACAACAGTTTCAGCACGAACCAGTTTTCCCATCCGTACCACGGCAACCTGTATTTCAACGCGGCGCGCAGCAACGGTTACAGTTTCTGGGAGTCGGCGCCGTTCGTTTTTGCCGGCAGCCTGCAATGGGAATACCTCGGCGAGGTGCACCACGCCTCGATGAACGACTGGGTCGCCACCAGCGTCGGTGGCATCGCCATTGGTGAGGTATTGCACCGCCTCTCGCTGACGGTGCGCGACAATACCGCCCGCGGCAGCAGCCGCAACTGGAAAGAACTGGGCAGTTTTGCCATCAACCCCATCGGAGGCCTCAACCGCATATTCGACGGCAACTGGAGCCGCGTGCACGCCAACCCGGTCGACCAATATCCGGACAACTTTCGCTCCAAGATGGACGTGGGTTTCCGCAAGACCGCCGATGAAGAACTGTTTGCCGCCAACGATACGACTGGCCTGTACCTGGAATTCAACTTTGACTACGGCGACCCCTTTTATGGTGACATGGATGGGCCTTTCGACCACTTCAATTTTGGCCTGCAGTTGAACTTCAAGGACGAATCAACCATTGGGCGCGTCGAATTGAATGGTCTTCTGGCCGGCACGTTTCTCGAAGAAACCGAACCGGTGAGCCACATTATCGGCGGTTTTCAC
>CAZLUL010000069.1:0-18477 GCA_964562635.1 uncultured Fibrobacteraceae bacterium
AGGGCAACAACGTGGACCAGGTCGTGGTCATGGATTCCATTGGCGACGCGAGCAAGATCATCTCGGGCACGACCCAGATCACCAAGTCGCCCGACCGTTTGTTGATTGCCGAGTTGACGGCCCGCTTCTGTGACGAGGCCGGCATCGTGCAGAACGGTTTCAGCTTCCAGGCCGGCGCCGGTGGCACCGCCTTGAGTTTTGCCTTGTTCCTGCGCGACATGATGCGCGAACGCCAGATCAAGGCCCGCTTTGTGCGCGGCGGCTCGACCCAGTATCTGGTGGACATGCTCGAAGAGGGCCTGACGGACTACATCCTGGACGGGCAGACCTTTGACCTCGAAGGGGTGCGCTCGATGCGCGAGAACCCCGGCCATGTCAATACCAGCCCCTTCACCAGTTACAACTGGCACGGCAAGGGCAACTTCGCCTCGATGCTGGACGCTGTTGTTCTGGGCGCCACCGAAGTTGACGTGAACTTCAATGCCAACGTGGTCACCCACAGTGACGGGCGTCTGTTGCACGGCATCGGCGGCTGGCAGAATTGCCTGGCCAGCAAATGCACCATTTTGCCGATCCCCAGTTTCCGCGACCGCATTCCGGTCATCGTCGATTCGGTGACCACCCTGTGCGGTCCGGGCGAACTGGTCGATGTGATTGTCACCGAGCGGGGCATCGCCATCAATCCATTGCGGTGGGATTTGCGGGAAGGGCTGGCGCACTCCAGTCTGCCCATCCGGCCGATCGGCGAGATCAAGGCCGAGGTGGAAGAGATCTGCGGCGGCGCGGCGGCCAAACCCGATTTGGGCGACGAGATCGTCGCGGCGATCAAGTGGGTCGATGGCACGGTGATCGATTGCGTGCGGCAGATCCGGGGCTGACCCGATGATGTGCAAAGATAACCACCTGGCGCAGGCCCTGCTGCTGCTCGATGGTCCCTTTGTGTCCGAATACCTGCGGGAAACCATACGCGCCAACGATCTGCCGGTCGTGCGCACCGAGGCCGCAGTGGACTGGACGGGGCTTGGCGCGGGCCTGTTGAGTGAAGCCGAAGGCCGGGCCCGACTGGCCGGTGAACAACATTTGCGGGTCCTGACCAACAGCGAAAACGCCCTGGGTTGGCTGGGCGATAATTCAGCCGGCACCCAGCTGCCCACCTGGATCGAACTTTTCAAGAACAAGGCCCGCACCCGCGACCTGTTGCGTCCGCTGTATCCGGATTTCCGCTATCGGGAAATTCCCGCCGATCAGCTGGCCTCGTGGGAACCGGCGGACATGCCTTTTCCTTTCGTGATCAAACCTGCGGTGGGCTTTTTCAGCCTGGGTGTGCATCTGGTGGCGGACCGGTCCCACTGGCGGATGGTTCGCAGAGAGCTGGCCGGCGAGGTGCGGGCAGCCGCGGCACAGTATCCGAGCCAGGTTTTGGACGCCGGTTTTTTTCTGGCCGAAGAATGCGTCGTCGGTAACGAGTATGCCATCGATGCCTACTTCGATGCGGCAGGTCAGCCGGTGATCACCAATATCCTGGTCCACAAATTCAGCTCGGCCGCCGATGTCAGTGACCGCGTCTATAGCACCTCGACCGAGATCATGACGCGGTGGTTGCATCCGTTCTCAGCCTGGCTGGACGAAGTAGGCGCTTTAGCAGGCGTGCGCAATTTCCCGATGCACGTGGAGGTGCGGGTCCAGCCGGACGGGCGCATTGTGCCCATCGAAATCAATCCGCTGCGCTTCGGTGGCTGGTGCACCACGGCCGACCTGACGCCGCACTGCTGGGGCTTCAATCCGTACCTGGCATTTCTGACGGGAATGCGGCCGGATTGGCCGGCGATTTGTGCGGGCCGCGAAGATCACCTGTGGAGCATCGTGGTTTTGGACAATACGACTGGCGTGCCCGGGCCCCGGGTTGCGGCCTTCGACTTTGAGGCTCTGCAGGCCCGTTTCCACCGGGTGCTGGATTGCCGTCCCGTGGACCACGGGCGCTTCCCTCTGTTCGGTTTCCTGTTTCTCGAAACCCCGGCTGACCAGACCGTAGAGTTGGACAACATCCTGGTTTCGGATTTGCGGGAATTTGTGACCGAAATGCCCTCCGGCGGCTAATCTGCCTGCAATCCATCTTATGGGATTCTTTATTCTGGCCCTCCGATTGCTGTATAGGTGTAGCCCAGTTCGGGCGCTGCCTCTGAAACCTGTATCGGGGAGCCTGCATGACCTCCGTGTCTGAGACACAAGACCCTGTTGCACAAGAAGATGTGTTGGCTGCTTTGCATGCCGGACGTCCGCCGGTGAGCAACGGGCGGATCAATCTGAGGCGGCAAAAATTTGCCGGGTGCGACCTTTCCGGTCTGGATTTGACCAACGCCGACCTCACAGGTGCCGACCTCAATGGGGCCAATTTGGCCGGGGTTAACCTTATAGGCGCCGATTTGACGGACGCCCGTCTTTTTGCCGCTAATCTGCAGGGAGCACTGCTCAACGGTGCAATTCTTCACAATACCGAGTTGTCTGGTGCGGACCTGACCGGCGCCAATCTGGAGAGCGTGACGGCCACGCGGGCGGGCTTTGGCATGGCCTGCCTGAAGAACGTGCAACTCGAGCGGGCCTGTCTGGATGATGCGACCCTGAGCGGGGCCGATATGCGCGGGGCCAATCTGGACAATGCCAGCTTAATAAATGCGCGCCTGCGCGAAGTTGATCTTCGCCATACCCACTTCAATTCCGCTGACCTGAGCGGCGCTCACCTTTCGTTGAGTGCTGTCAACGGCGCCTCATTTCGAAACGCCGATTTGCGCGGTGCCCGTATGCGCATGGTGCGGGGCTACCTGGACGCGAACTGGATTGGCGTGGATATCCGCGATGTCAGTTTCGCCGGCAGCCTGATGCTGCGGCGCTTTATCATGGACCAGAACTACATCATGGAGTTTCGGGGCAGCAGCCGCACCGCTGGCCTGTTGTACTACCTCTGGTTGATCACCAGCGATTGCGGACGCAGTCTCGGGCGCTGGTGCGGTATGATTCTCGTGCTGACGCTGATCTTTGCGATGATTTACCAAAACGTCGGCATCAATTTTGGCGCATACGAGACGGCGTTCTCACCTTTTTACTTCAGCATCGTGACCATCACGACCCTGGGCTACGGTGATGCTGTGCCTACCACATTGGCCGGCCAGATGGCGGCGGTGACCGAGGTCGTCCTGGGCTATATGATGCTTGGTGGCCTGCTCGCGATTTTCAGCAACAAGATTGCCCGTCGGGCCGAATAGGAGAAATGCCATGCTCAACATCTTCAAGAAAAAGCGCCCGGACAGCCAGGAGGCCATGAAGGACCTGCTCGGTAATTTGGAACTGCAGAGTTTCCCTTCGCTGATCATGGAGGTCCTGAGTGATCTGCGCGATCCCAACCAGAGCCTGAGCGTGGTGGCCCGCAAGCTCGAAGGGGATCCCGGCATGACGGTCAAGGTCCTGCGCACAGTCAATGCGGCTGCGTTCGGGTTGTCGCGCGAGGTGACCAACCTGCACACGGCCGTTTCGATGACGGGGCACGTGCGGTTGGAGACCATCCTGCTGGCCCACGCGGTCAAGGGTGCGCTGCCATTTGCCAAGGCGCCCAATTTCAGCATGAAGCAGTTCTGGGTCACGGCCTCTCAGCGGGCGTGTCTGGCGCGGGCGGTGGCCAAGCGGTTGCATCCGGCGACGCAGGTCGAATCGTTCACCGCAGGTCTGTTGCAGGACATGGCGGTGCCGGTGCTCATCCGGCAACGCAGCGAAGTGTACGCGGAAATTCTGGCGGCCATGCAGGACCGCAGTCACTGGTTGCACGAGTTGGAGAGCGACCATTTTTCCTTTGATCACACGGACCTCGGTGGGCACATGGCTCGCCAATGGCGGCTGCCCAACTACTTGATCGATGCCATTTCCTGTCACCACCTTGAAGAGGGCGAAGAAGGTGCGACCCTGGAGCCGGGAGTGCGCATGGCGTCGATGATTCGGTACAATACCGACGGTGTCGCCCTGGAACCGTTGATTGAAATGGCGAAGCAGGAGTACGACCTGGACGAGAAGACCATGAACCTGATCATCTCGAATTCCCTTGCCGAAGCCGAAATGTTTGCCAATCAAATGACCTGACCGTAGACTGGGGTGGAGTCGAACCGATGGGACCGCTTAGCCCCGGGAAATGTGCTCATGAAGATGATCTCGCTGTTGCGCGGCATCAATGTCAGCGGCCAAAAGAAAATTCTGATGGCCGATTTGAAACGGCTGTATGAAGGCCTGGGCTTCATACAGGTGACGACCTATATCCAGAGTGGCAATGTTGTTTTTGAAACCTCGGATCGCCGCCGAAAACACCTGCAGAACAGCATCCAGTCAGCCATTGCCGCCAAGTACGGCTTTGACGTGCCGGTGGAGTTGAGGTCGCGCCGCGACTTGCAGCAAGTGATCGCGAACTGCCCCTTTGCTGAGGTCGATCTGGTCGCGGAAGGCTCAAGGGTTGCGGTTGCCTTCCTGGGCGACCAACCCGCAGCATCAGCGGTCGCGAAACTCGCCCAGCACGTTTATCCACCGGAAAAACTGGTGGTCATGGGCCGTGAAGTCTATCTGCATTGCCCCGACGGCTTCGGCCGGACCGAATTGACCAACCAGATGATCGAAAAGAAGTTGGGCACCGTGGCAACGGCCAGGAACTGGAAAACGGTCCTCAAACTGCGCGAACTGTCGGGCTAGATCAGAATCACTCCAGCTCAGCAAAGGTGAATGAAATGGACCAGTCGAATTGCCTGGCCATCGTGACCGGCACCAGCTCGGGTGTGGGGTTGGCCGCGGCTTCCGCGCTGCTGAGCGAAGGGTGGTCTGTGACCGGATTGTCCCGGCGCGAGGCGGCACTGGACAGCCCCCGGTACCAGCATCTTGCGTGGGATCTGGCCGACACCGAGGGCCTCGAAAAATTTGCTGACGAGCATCTGGCACCGCTGCTGGGGGACCCGAAATGGGAGCGCGTGGGCCTGGTGAACAACGCGGCGTTTCTGGGCTCCCTGCGGGGAGTTTCCAGCCTGAAGCCAGAACAACTGTCCCGGATTTTTGCCATCAACACCGTGGCGCCCATCTGGCTGATGGGCCTGGCAATCCGCGCGGTGCCGGCCCAGACCGAGCTGCGCATCGCCAATATTTCGTCGGGCGCGGCGGTCCAGGGCATTGCGGGCTTGGCGGATTACTGCGCCAGCAAAGCTGCTCTGCGGTTGGCGGGCATGGCGTTGGGGGCGGAGTTGGATCAGGGAGCTGCAGCGGGGCGTGATTCGGGCCTGACCCGGATCCTCAGTTACGAACCGGGAATCGTCGATACGGGCATGCAGGATGCGGCGCGGGCGGCTGACCCGGCCGAGTTTCCTTCGCACGACGTCTTTCAGGGTTTTGCCAAACGGGGAGATCTGCAAGCGCCGGCGGCGGTCGTGGGCGAAATCGTCGATTTCCTGTCCGCCTCGGGCGGCGAAACCTTCAGCGAACGGCGGTTCGGGGTGACGTGACCGGGACGGCCCGCCACCCCTGACCGAATGGCTACTGCACGATCTTCAGATTCTTGGCCTGCCAATCGCGAATGCCGCGGCGCAGGTTCACCACGTTGGTGAAGCCATGGTCGAGCAGGACCTTTGAGGCCACGGTGCTCCGATTTCCGGTACGACAGTAGACAAAAATCGGCTTGTCCTTGTCGGTGCCCAACCGGGCGATCTCGGCCTGCAGGATCTGCACCGGCACCAGCACCGAATTTTCCAGGTGCCCACTGGCATACTCGCCGGGGGTGCGCACGTCGAGCACCAGCGGATCAATGTTGGCGATCAGTTTGGCGCCTTCCAGGGCGGACACTTCCTTGTAGCCGGAGGCCACATATTCGAGGACCTCGATCGTGCCGGAAGTGTGCCCCACGGTGTAGGCAAAGCTGCCGGCGGTTGGCATCTTAAAATAGGCCTTTTCGCCCTCGGCGACTGGGTAGGTCTTTTCCACTTTCAACTCGGCAATGGCGATGGTGACGGCCGCATCGGTCGTCGACTCGAGGCGCACATAATCGCCCCGGTAGATCGTGAAGGTGGCGCCTTGGCTGGCCGTCGGGTCGACAGTCAATACCCGCAGCCCGGCCTCGAGGCGGCCGGAGATGGCCGGTCCGTCAGCTCCAGTGGTGGCCTGATTGTCGGAATCGGCACCCCCACAGGCGACGAGGCAGACCAGCAGGGCGATGGAAATGAACAGGGCTGGAGCGCGGCGCGACATGATATTTCTCCCAATTGTCCGTGAATTTCAGCTCGGATGGCAGATCAGCGGTCGCAAATATGCGCAAAAGTGCAACAAGTGGCAAGAAGTTGGGTGAGGGAGCCCGCAATCAGCGGGAATTTTACCAGGCGGGCACCGGTGCTTCGCGGATGGCATTGATCAATTCGTTGCGCACGGCAATCCAGTCCTCGATCGCTATCTGGCAGGTGCCCACACGCGTGTGACCGCCGCCGCCGTTTTCGAGCATCAGTTGGCCCACATTGGTTTGCGAAGAACGATTCAATATGCTGTGCCCGCAGGTGAACACGACCTTCTCTTTGCGCTGCCCCCAGAAGATGCGCAGCGAGATGTTCTGTTTGGGGAACATGGCGTATTCCTTGAAACGGTTGCCGACCTTGATCTCGTCCACGTCCAGCAGGTTGATGATCAGCACGTTGCCTTCGACGTGCGAGTTGTTGCGGATCATCGTCTGATATTCCTTCTCCTGGGATTCGTAGCGCGCGATGCGTTCCTGCACGTCCGGCAATTGCAGGATGTGCTCGGCGGACATGGTGCGGCAGTACTGGATCAGGTCCTTCATCAGGGCGTAGTTGGAAATCCGGTAGTCGCGGTGGTAGCCGAGACCGGTGCGCGGATCCATGACGAACGACAGCAGATCCCAACCAGTGGGGTGGAGGACCTGATCGAGGCTCAACTGGCCGCTGTCGCAGCGATCGACGGCGGCCATCATGCCGTTGTCGTCGAACTTGCTGAATTTTTCGGCGCCGCCGTAGTAGTCGTAGATGACCCGGGCGCAGCTGGGCACGATCTCGCTGGCCCCTTCGTAGTCATGTTCATTGAGCAGCTCGAGCCGTTCCCGTTCGCTGCTGTGATGGTCGAACCACAAGCCACAGCCCGGGACGTAGGGCACGTTGGCCAGGACGTCGTCGCTGGAGACCTCGACGAGCCCATCCTGCAGATCTTTGGGATGGATGAATTCGTAGTTGTCGACGATACCGGCGTCCACCAGCAACACGGCGCAGGCGAGGCCGTCGAAATCGGATCGAGTCATCAGGCGCATTCAAGATCTCCTTGGAGTACAGACGTATGATTCCTTATCGGCCTCTAGGGACCAACCTTAAGGTGTGTATTGAACTGGAATTTCTCGGCGAATGGGTTATGGACGCCGTGCGGGCTGTTTGCGCGTGCGGTCCGGCAGCCAGGAGGCCTTGGGCAAGGGGGCGGGCCGCCGCCCGTACAGCAGATCATCCAGCCGCAGGGCCGCCCGACGAAACAGTCCCGAGCGCCGTAATCCCGCGCGCACCAGATTGTGCAACGCATTGTCGGGATGGGAATACGGGCAGACGCGCATGCATTGGCCGCAGTCGGTGCCCACGGCGCACCAGTAACTGAAACAGGACTCTGAATCTATGCGCCACCGCTGGGCGCCGTCGATTTCTCCCCGCGCCTCATTGCTGATGGCATCGACCGGACAGATGTCCGCGCATTTGCGGCAGATTGAGCAGAAGTGCAGCACCGCGGGATCGAAAGTGCCCGCATCAGTGAGCAAAGGCAGGTCCGTGGTGACGACACCCAGGCGCACGCGCGGCCCCTGGTTCGGCGTCATCAGCAGGCCCATGCGGCCGATTTCGCCCAGGCCGGCGTCCTTGGCCACCAGCGGGCAAATCACCTTGTAGTTGCCATCGATGTGGGCTTCGGCGGACCAGCCGAGATTGCGAATAAAAATCGCCATCTGGACCGCCACCGCACCTGCGGTGAGGTATTGCTGGGCCGACTCCATGACCGTCGGGCTTTCGGGCGCGGTGCCCAGATTGGCGTGGTCCATTTCGACCGAAAAGGCGATGGCGTAGCGGTGCTTGAGGTCAACCTTCTGGCCATATTTTTCGCCGCGGCCCTTGATGGTGTACAGGTGGTGGGGCTGCAGTTCGGTGACACCGCAAGCCAAAGCCCCCAGCTTGCGGGCCCAGCCTTTGACAAAATCCGTGGCCACCACCGGGTCGTGGTCCTGTTGGTCGCCGGCGGGTTTGTCTTCGCACAGCCCGGCCAATTCGCCGACGGTTCGGAAACTCGCGTCGGCCGCCGCAAAAGCCAGTGGTTCGTACTTGCCGGATTGGGGACCCATCAGGCCCGGCAAGGCGCGGAAGCGGTCGTCGCTGGCGCGGTGCTCGGGGAACTGGTCGTAATAATCGTCAAAGCGCGAAGTGCCCGGTTCGAGTGTGGCGCGCGAAAACATGACGTTGCGTTCGTCGATGCGGCCGGTGGGTTGGTCATTGCGGAAGCCTGTGGGGGTGCCGGTGGGTACCAGGAAGATCAGGACCGGAAGCACCGACAAGGCGACTAAAAGCCAACCCCATACGCTGGCCGCCGGCACGGGCGCCCAGGCCACCAGCAGAAACGGGACCGGTAAGATCGCAGCGGCCATCAGCGAGCGCCGCGCCGCCGTGCGTTCTTTCTCGCGGACCGAGACCAGATGAACCCACAGCATCAGCCCAAAAATGAGGGCGCCGAGCAAACTCAGGAGAATGGGCATCTGAAACCGTCCGGTGCGAGGAGCGATGTCAAATCGCGGTGGTACCAGGCCAAAGTTAAGGCACCAGAGGCCATTAGGGCAGGAAAATCGGTCTCCTGCCAACTGCTGCATTGCCGCGGCGCACAAGAGATGTATCATGAGAGATCCTGTTCCTACCAGATAGCTTGAAACCTGGGAGATATTCTTGAGCGACCTGACTTTGCGCGAAATCCTTCCTTCTGATCTGCCCACGCTCTTTGCCCACCAGCAGGATGCCGAGGCCAACCGCATGGCCGGCTTCACTGCCGAAGACCCCAAAGACGAAGCGGCTTTTGGCGCCAAGATGGAGCGCATCATGGGCAACGCGGATATCGTCAAGCGCGTGATCGAGGTGGGGGGCGAAGTGGTCGGTAACGTCATGGGTTTCGAAATGTTTGGCGAAGATTCCGTCTGCTACTGGCTCGGGCGCGAACACTGGGGTCGCGGCTATGCCACGCTAGGCCTGCAAGCCTTCCTGGGCGAACACAATGTCAGGCCGCTGTTTGCCCGCGTGGCCGACGACAACACCGGCTCCATCCGCGTCCTGGAAAAGTGCGGCTTTGTGCAAAGCGGAGAAGACAAAGGCTTCGCCCACGGCCGGGGGCAGGAGATCCGGGAGTTGATCATGCAACTGAACGAAGAAGCGACCAAAAAATGATTCTGCAGCTGCGCACCTACACCCTCAAGCCCGGCACCATGGACGCCTGGCGCACTGTCTGGCGTGATCAAATCAAACCGATCCGTGAAGGGCTGGGTTTTGTGGTGCCTGCCGCCTGGGAAGTGCCCGAAAAAAACCAGTTTGTCTGGCTGATGGCTTATAGTGGTTCCGACGACTGGGCAACCCTGGATGCGGCCTTTCATGCCTCACCCGAGCGCAAAGCCATAGCCCCGGATCCGGCCGGGATGATCGTCAGCATGGACACCCGTTTCCTGGATTCGGTTGGCTGATGCGTCCCCACCGGCGCACACCCGAACCGACCGCAAAGGATCTCTGATGAGAAGGCCCTTCGCCCTCCTGTTTTGCACCCTGTTCCTGCTGGCCGGATGTGGCGACCAGAACAGCCACAACGCGAATCTGATACTCATCACGCTCGATACCCAGCGCGCCGATTTTCTGGGCAGCGCTGGATACCCTGAAGTCGTTTCACCGCATCTCGACCGCCTGGCCGAGCGGTCTCTCCTGTTCGAAAAGGCCTACGCCACCGCGCCTTTCACGGGCCCTTCCCACGCCTCGATCCTCACCGGTCAGCACACCTCGACCCACGGCGTGATCTACAACGGTCACCGGGCGCGCAGTCTGGCCATTGGGGCCAAAAGTGTGACCCTGGCCGAACATCTGGGCCAGGCTGGCTTCAATACCAAGGCGGTGGTTTCGGGAGGTCCGCTCGACGCGCGGTTTGGTTTTGGCCGTGGCTTCGAGGGCTACAACCTGGTGCCACAGATGGGGTATCCGGACAGCGGTGGCGACCCGGCCCAGGTCACCCGCCGGGCCGGCAACTGGTTGCTCGACTGGAAACACACCGGCAAGCAGGAACGCTTTTTCCTATGGGTGCACTATTTTGTGCCCCACTTGCCGTACCTCAATCGTCCGGCTGGGCGCGACTCGCTGGGCATCGCGTTTGCCCAGACCGTGGATGAGGTCAACGTGGCTACGCTGCCGGTTCAGGATGTGCGTCAGGCCTACCGCGCCGAAATTTTTGAGATGGACCGCTTCATCGGCGAGTTGCTGGCCAAGCTGGAAAAATTGGAGTTGGCCGACGATACGATCATTGCCGTAGTGGGCGACCACGGCGAATATTTGCAGGAGCACGGGCTGACCAATCACCACCGTCTGTACGACGAAGTCCTGCACGTGCCGATGTTCATCCACTGGCGTGATTTGAAGGCGGTCGAGCGCCGCGGGGCTGCGGTTTCGACCGTAGACCTGGTGCCCACATTGCTGGAATTGCTGGGCGTGGCGGAAATGCCCACGGCCCAGGGCCGCAGTCTGCGCCGGGCTTCCGCAGCGGAACCCGTTTTTGCCGAATGGCGCGACTTTCGCCTATTGGGCGACCACGATCCGCGCCCCGGTGATTTTTTGGTCAGTGTGCAGGATGGCCAACACAAGCTGATCCGGGACTTGCTGTTCCCCACCTCGAGTTTGTGCTTCGATCTGGCTGTTGACCCCAATGAGACCAACAATCTCTACGGCCACGATCACCCCTTGCCCGCCGAACTGGGGGCGCTGCTCGACAGCCATTTGAAAAACGGCCTGCCCCACGGCCTGGCTGGAATCGACGACATTCAGATCGATGAAAAAAGCCTGGAGATGTTGCGTTCGCTGGGTTATGTGCGCTGAAAATAGAGGAAGACCAATGACCTTCGAATTGCACGAAGCCGCTCAGATCCTGGCCCGCACGCCCATGACCGTCGACGCTCTGCTGCGGGACCTACCGGCCACCTGGACCCGCGCCAACGAAGGTGCAAACACCTGGAGTCCCTTCGACATCGTGGGGCACTTCATCCACGGCGAAAAAACGGATTGGATTCCCCGGGCGCGCATCATCCTGGCCCAGGGAACCGACAAGGGTTTTGCGCCCTTTGACCGATTTGCCCAGGAACAGGACTCGGCGGGCCGGCAGTTGAACCAGCTGCTGGATGAATTTGCCCATCTGCGGTTGCGGAATCTGGCGGCTTTGGAGGCCTTGGATATCAGCCCCGAACAAATGGCCTGGACGGGGGAACATCCAGAATTCGGCAACGTGACTCTGGCCGAACTGCTGTCCACGTGGGTGGTTCACGACCTGGGGCATCTGGCCCAGATCAGTCGGGTGATGGCCCGGCGTTATACAAAGGAAGCGGGCCCCTGGCGGCAGTATCTGCCAATCCTGGGCCCGCTCACCGAATAATTCGCACATCCTGTTGAATGCGCTATTCTAGGAACAAGTCTAGTCGCAAGCCCGGATCGTCATGACCACACAAGGGGCGCGCCGCACGACAACAGTGGCCACGCTGCCGAACATGATGTGCTTCAGTCCCGTGCGGCCGTGGGTCGCGATGAAGATGGCGTCAACGCCTTCTTCTTCGGCGAATTTGAGAATCTCGTGGGACGGACGGCCCATGCGGACCTCATGGCGCACAGTGATCTCGTCATCGAAGATGGAGCTGGTCAGGACGGCCAGATTTTCGAGGGCGTCTTCGGCCACATGGTTTTCATAGGCCGTGACATCAAAGGTGATGTCGGAGGCTTCCAGACGCGGCGTGGGCAGATGCGGAATGGGCTTGTGCACGTTCAGCACAATCACTTCCGTGCCGAATTTTTGGGCCATTTCATTGGCCATGCGCAACCCGCACTGGGACGGTTCGCTGAAATCCGTGGGGCAGAGGATTTTCTTGAACGGAAACATCAGCCGACCTCTCGCTGAAACCCGCCTCGAACCGTTGTCTTGGCGTGGTTCATGATAGTTCATCCAGGTCAGATCATGACAGACAGTGACCTGTGCTCATCTCCAATATAACACACAAAGGTTTGCCGCAAATGGCTTTCTACTCTGATTTTGCCGGTCACTACGAAAAGATTTTCCCTTACCGGGAAGGCGTTTATAAGTTTTTGGACCAGTGGTTGCCCGAGAACGGGCGGGTCCTTGATGTGGGTTGCGGCACGGGTCGCTACTGCGGCAAGCTGTCCGAAGCGGGGCGCGAATGCGTCGGCGTCGACCTGGACCCCGGCATGATCAGCGAAGCGGGGCGCCTGAACCCGGGTGGCGAGTTTCGTATCATGGGCATGGAAGAACTTCACCTGCTGTCGGCCGGAAGTTTCCACGGCGTCGTGTGCATCGGCAACGTCCTGCCGCACCTGGCGGCCGGACGCCTGGCGGCCTTCCTGATGGATGTCCACAACCTGCTGGCTCCCGGCGGCGTGTGGATTTTCCAGACCGTGAATTTCGACCCGATCCTCAAGCTCGACGACTTCGTATTTCCCGATCTCACTTTTCCCGAGCACGAGCTGACATTTATGCGCTGGTACGAGGACATCAAGCTGGAGCGTCTCAGTTTTCACACGGCCTTGATGGGGCCCGAAGGCGAAATATTCGGGGGCGAAGTCGTGCTGTATCCCCGCACGAGCGTGGACTATCTGCTCGGCCATCGCAATGCGGGCTTCAGCAAACTGGGACACTTCTCGGATTTCAGTGGGCGCGGATTTAGCCCCGAAGAAAATTCGGGCAGCGTGTTTGTCTTCCGACGCGATAAATAGGTCGGCGGCGAGTCTGCCGGGTTGCGCAGGAGTCGCCGATGCGGTACAATCAAGACAACAAAGGAATTCTATGCCGAGCTTGAACAGCATCTCGACAAACCGCATTTGGTGGTGGCGTAGCCGCCCGGCGGTGAGGTGCGCGATCTAGTCTCTGGATGGTCAAAGAGGACGATCAAAGCGCAACCGTCGCCGGCTCGATCAGCCAGTGGCGGTTTTTTGTTGAGCTGCAGACCCTATTGAGCAACGGACACAGAAACCCTGATGGAAGGAACGGTCAAATCATGTCGGATCAGAAACTCCCCGCCCTCGGCACGGTGCCGGACGAAAATGGATTTTTTGGGCCTTATGGCGGGCGTTTTGTGCCTGAGCCCCTGGTGCCGCCGCTGGAGGCGTTGACCGCCGCCTTCAAGCAATACCGCGACGATGAAGATTTCATGGCCGAGTTGGCCCACGAGTACCTGACATATTCGGGCCGCCCGACACCGCTCTATCACGCCGAACGATTGAGCGAGCACCTGGGCGCCACGATCCTGCTCAAACGCGAAGACCTGAATCATCTGGGCGCTCACAAGCTGAACAACTGCCTGGGCCAGGCGCTGCTGGCCAAGCGCATGGGCAAAAAGAAGATCATTGCCGAGACCGGTGCCGGGCAGCACGGCGTGGCAACCGCCGCGGTGGCGGCTCGCTTGGGGCTGGAGTGCGACATCTACATGGGCGAAGAGGACATGCGGCGGCAAAGTCCGAACGTGACGCGGATTCAGCTCATGGGCGCGCGCGTGGTGCCGGCCACCAGTGGCGACAAGACCCTTTCCAATGCGGTTGATGAAGCCATCGGCGCCTGGGTGGCCGAGGCCGATACGGCTTTTTATCTGTTGGGTTCGGTGGTTGGTCCACACCCCTATCCGGAAATGGTGGGGCACTTCCAATCGGTCATTGGGCGCGAGGCCCGTGAGCAGGTCCTGGCGCAGTACGGCCGGTTGCCCGATATGATCACCGCCTGCGTCGGTGGCGGCAGCAATGCCATCGGGTTGTTCCACGCTTTTCTGGGCGATGATGCGGTCAAAATGGTGGGTGTTGAGGCGGCCGGCAGTGGTGTGGAAACCAACCGCCACGCGGCGACTTTGACGACGGGCAAACCGGCAGTCATCCATGGCATGAACACGTATTGCATTGAAGAGGGCACGGTCACCGCGGGCGGCAACCATTGCATTGCCGCGGGCCTGGACTATCCGGGCATCGGACCGGTGCACAGCTATCTGAAGGACCTGGGCCGGGTGCAGTACGAGGCGGTGGAGGACAAGGAAGTGATGTTGGCTTTCGAAAGCCTGTGCCGTTTTGAGGGGATTATTCCGGCCTTGGAAACCAGCCATGCGCTGGCTTATCTGGAGCGCCTGAAGGGCAAGTTTGGCGCCGACCAGTTGGTCATCGTCAATCTGTCCGGCCGTGGCGACAAGGATATGGACGAGCTGATTCGGCAACGCAATCAGGCCTTGGGCAATGAGGCGGGGCCGCCGACGCGGTTGTTCTGCTGAGATATTTCTGGATCGTCTCTCGTCGAGTTGGGAATAGGCCCGCACGCTACTGTCGTTGCGGGCCTTGTTTTTCATTGGCTTGAATGGGCCTGTGCCTACCAATTAATCCATCCGGCCAATATTTGGGTATTTGAGACTGAACTTGCCTGCCAATTTCCGACATCTCGAATGTGATGCAACCGGTGCTGAGACGGTCAGCCCTACAGTCTTGCTACTCGTTTTCCCTGTTACCGAATCACCCGGGGACCCGGATTTATGGACACGCGTTTGGCTATATGCTCATCGATACCGGCAGCGGTTCGGTGCGCAACAAGATCCGGGGTGCCGACGTCCGGGTGACCGGTCCATTCTTATGCCGTTGTGACGGTGCGGGATTCGGTTTATAGTCTTCACAGTCCATTTGGCGGGGTCGTATTCGGAGGAATAAGCATGAAAATCGGTCTGGTACTCGGTGGCGGAGGCGCCCGCGGCTTTGCCCACGTGGGGGTCCTGAAGTCCCTGGAGAAACGGGGCATCGAGCCCGTGGCCATCGCGGGTTGTTCCATGGGTGGCATCGTGGGGGCCCTGATCGCTGCAGGTTATGAGTCCGGGAAAATTCTGGATATCGTGGCCGCGGTCAAACCCTGGAGCCTGCTGGATATCGGGCGGATGGGTTCGCTCATCGGCGGGCGAGGCATGGCGCATGTAATGGATAAATATCTGCCGGCCACCTTCGAGGAACTGAAAATCCCCCTGGCGGTGACCGCCGTGGATCTTCAGGAGGGAAAACTGGTGGTTTTCAGCGAAGGGCCGCTGCATCCAGCCTTGCGGGGCACCAGCAGTATTCCGGGCATCATCAGCCCTGAGCCTTACGGTGACCATTATCTGATTGACGGCGGCCTTCTGAACAACCTACCCGTTGATGTGATTCGTTCCCTGACCAACGCTCCGGTCTTGGCCATAGATGTAGCCTCGCCGCCCAACCGGCACATCCCGGTGGCGGATTCCCTGGCGGAGAGGGCGAAGGACATCATTGCAGGGAAAAAACGCCCACTGCCTTTCGAGATGTACATGAAGGCCTTCGATATTCCGGCCGCCATGTTGACCGAATCCCGGCTGGCGCTCAATCCTCCCGAAATCCTGGTGCGGCCCAGGCTGGATCCGGATCTCAAAACCGAAGATATGAATCGATACAAAGAAGCGGCAGATGCGGGCTTCGAGGCGGCCGAGGCGGCCTTGGATATGTCTGCGGAAAAACTGGAATCCTGACCGAGAAAAGGGGGCCTTCGTGCGTAGAATCCTGATCCCTTTGCTGGTATTGGCTGCAGCCGCCACCATTTTCATGACCATTTCCCGAAAAAAGGATGATACCGGCATGGCCCCCGTGAAAAAGACCCGCATGATTTCGGCCGAGCAACTCCTGACCCGCCTGCAGCAGCGGGACGAGCCCATCCGGATGCGCACCGCGGTGGACGTTCTGCCCGGCGGGTACGCCGCCGCCATGGCTCCGGTGTTGATCGACTGGGAGGCCAGCGATCCCTGGGGCGATGATCCTTTCGTCATCATTCATAACCTGAACCACGGTGGAAACCCGGTCGACGGCACCACTGTTTTCTGTTCGGCCCGGGTGCCCCTGAACGGGGTCGAGGCCGCGGAGTTCATTCTGCTGCCCCTCGATAAGATCGGCAAAGAAGGACTGGTCCAGCACGGTCAGCTGCGATTTGTTTTTGCCGAGGATCAGCAGGTCAAACTCCTGAACTACGGGGGCGAGGAAATCGGCAGCGACCGCAATCTTCGCGATCTGGTCATCAGTTGGGAGGCTTGGCGGCCGCCGGATGAAGGCTACGACGTCATCACGGGCATGGATCCTTCGGCCTACCTCTTGTCGCCGCGGTTGTTTTCGGGCCCCACCCGGTTCCTGGACGACGCCCTGGGCCATCGGGACTGGTTCTCCTACAGGCTGCGGATGCCCAACGGACAGGCGGGCCTGGTCGAGTTGTTGAAAACCAACCTGGCCCTTTGTGACGGGGTGGCCCGGCACACGGTCTCGAAAATCCTGGATGAGGGCGGGGAGGACTGGCTGAACTTCGGGCCGGACCGCGATGCCGACTCGGTGGGGAAACTGATCGAATGGGAGGAACTGCGCGAAGTGGTGGCCCCCAAAACGGTGACCAACGATACCCAGTACAATCTGGATGACCGCGACATGGCCTACCAGACCCTGCTGCGGTCCTGCGCCACCATGGCCCTGTATTCCATCAACGTGACCGTGGATCGATTGGTGGCGGCCGGCCACACCGACGGGTTGGACCTCGACAACCGGATGCTTCCGGATCTGGGCCGGGAGGAAAAGTGGATGACGGATCTGGCCAGCACGGATCTCAAGGGCATCTTCATGCGGGCCCCGGCTGCGGTGCGTTACCTGCGGCAGAATCCCCAGGCCTTTCCCAAGAAGATTCCTAAGCAGCTCGAACGTGCGGGCCTTTTGGAATTGGAAAACGGCAAGGTGAAGAAAATCCATTACGGAATGGACCGGGAAACGCCCTACGGCACTTTGCAGGAAAACCTCATCAAGTAAGGCGGGTCGCAAGAACCATGAACAAGGTGGCCAAGCTGCTGTTGCGACGCCGGGTCACGGTGCCGTCGGGTGGCATCCTGCTGGTGGCCCTGGTGGTCGGGGCCCTGTTCTGGTTCCAGCCCCGGTTCCTGCTGCGCGAACTGGCCGAACGCAACCCGAGTGTCCTTTTCTATGTGGAAACCGAACAGAAGGTCCTGGCGCTGACCATCGACGATGCGCCGGACAGTGTGCTGACCCCCCTCATTCTTGACGTGTTGGCGGAGCATCAGGTGCCGGCCACGTTTTTTGTCCTCGGCCAGAACATCACCGGTAACGAGGATCTCATCGCACGGATGAAGGCCGAAGGGCACGAACTGGGCAACCACCTGGGCCGGGACGAGGCCTCCATCATGTTGTCGGACAAGGAATTCGAACAGCAACTATTGGCCGTAGAGCAGATGATCGGACCCCTGGGGGACCAGAAGTGGTGCCGTCCGGGGTCAGGCTGGTTTTCCCCGGACATGGTGAAGGTCGCCCACGATGTCGGCTACCGATGCTGCCTGGGATCCATCTATCCCTTCGACAACAAGCTGCGCCGTCCCGGCTGGATCCACAGCGAGGTGATGGACCGGGTTTTTCCCGGGGCGATCGTCATCCTGCACGAAGGCGGGCCCGACCGGGACTACGTGGTGCCGCTGCTGGAGGAGCTGATTCCCGACCTGAAAGCGGCGGGATATGAGTTCCTGACCCTCAGCGGGATCGAGGCGCTTGACCGAAAGTGAAATATGTTTCGCAGGTGTGCCTACCATTTAATCCATCCGGCCAATATTTGGGTATTTAAGACTGAATTTGCCTGCCAATTTCCGACATCTCGAATGTGCTACAACGTTGCTGATCCAGTCAATCCCATAGTCTTGGTGCTCGTTTCTCCTTTACAGTCCCACCCGCCGAGCCGAGTTTTTGGACCGGGAAAATTTGTTGAGAGTTTAGGGGGTTTGATGAACGCGTGGTTTTGGTTCTAAAAGCGCTTGGAATCGAAGGGTTAGCGGAGGCCCGTTGCTTGGGTCGTGAAATTCTGAGATTCTCCTGGTTAACACAAGCCCCCTAAACGACTTCACCGGCTGACCCATTCTAACCGGGCGAGTTCACCAATCCCAGGATCGCCGCCGGCACCGGAGCTTCGAACACCATCAGCCGGTCATGGTGGGGATGAGGGAAGGAAAGGGTTCGAGCATGCAGCGCCATCTGTGCGACTCGATCGCCTTTCTTTCCATACTTCGCATCGCCGGCGACGGGATGTCCAGCCTCAGCAAAATGGACACGGATCTGGTTCTTCCGCCCGGTCAGTAGCGTGATATCCAACAGGCTG
>CAZLUL010000070.1:0-18426 GCA_964562635.1 uncultured Fibrobacteraceae bacterium
GGAGGGAGGTCGGTATCTCAGCAGAGCTCATTTCTCCGAATCGTTTGTCTCTTCAATCAATTCCACCGAAGAAATCCGCAGCCAATTCCCAAATTCCTTTGCATTAAGTTCGCCTTTCGAATGGGCGAGGACCGCCAGCACTGCATCGGGCTCCGAAGCTCTCAATTGATGGCCATTCAATTCAAGAAATACACCGGCAGCAACGAACGCAGTGCGTTTGTTGCCATCGACAAATGGATGGTTCTTCGTCAGGGCAAAGGAATAGGAAGCGGCAAGTTGGTAAATGTCGGTCTCTCCATATTGGAAATGATTCAGCGGGCCAGCCATCGCCGACTCAAGCAGCCCTTCATCACGGAGACCGGTAGCGCCACCGTGTTCGGCCAGCAGCAAGCCGTGGATGGCCAGCAGCGCGGGTTTGGAAAGCCATGTCGGTTCAATCCGGGGTTGACTCATTTGGCAAGCTCACGCAAAGCGTTCCGGTAACGACTCATGAATCCTTCTGCGGCTGCCATGGTCTTTTCGAAATCGGGGTCGTGGGCGACCAGTTGGTAGCCTTCGGGCGTTTTGGTGAGATACAAAGCGTCGCCCTCCTTGACATGGAGAGCTTTGGCGGCTTCGGTGGGCAAAGTCAAACCGAGTGAATTGCCAACGCGTCTAATTGTGAGTTTTACCATGGGATTGTCCTTATCTTGATTGTGTATTACATATGTTATAACACCGCTGATTGTATGTCAACGCAAAAGGCGGGTCTCCAACTTCGATCCGCGCGTGTCCACAAAAGCGGAGGAAGTCCACCCGGCCCGGTCAGCATGACAGGTGATTTCGGACGATCGTTTGTGCTACAATGGCTGAACCCCTATCCAATATGTTACGAATTGAACGGCATATGCCGTAGAAAACACCGTGGAGTCTGCAATTGCATATTTCCCCAAAACTCTGGAGAACTCCCATGTTCAAGAGATCTGATCTTCGCCACCCGTTGATGTTTCTCCTGTTTGCGCTGCTCGTCTTTGCCGGTTGCGCTGGGGATGAAGCGGTGTCTCCGAATCCCACCGGTACCATTCAAATCAGTCCCGCTGCAGATGCCTTGGCCACGCCTTGGACCCTGACGGGACCCGACTCCTTCAGGGCACGCGGTGCGGGCGCCGAGACGCTCAACGATCTGGCCCTCGGCACCTATACGATTGTCTGGGCCGACGTGGCCGGCAGGAAAAAGCCGGCGAGCGAGACCCGGGTCTTGAACGGGGACACCATCCTGGCGCTCGGCGGTGACTTCACGCCGTTGGGGGGCGGAGCAGTTGTGATCAATTGCGAGCCGAACGAGCTGGAATCGCCGTGGCTCCTGCTGGGTCCCAAAGGCCTGGACCTCTTGGGTCAGGGCGATGTGAAGATGGTCGATATGGTGCCCGGCGAGTACTGGGTCTCGTGGGGACCGATCGACGGGTGGGATGCGCCGGCGGGATATTCCCAGACTTTGGTTGCCGATGGTGTGGTCACTTTTGATGGCGTTTACGTTGCCTTGCCGCCAGAGCCGGCCCTGCCGTTTGCCGGCACCGAAGACCAGTTGATGGCGAACTTCCGCAACGTATACGAGGAGATGAATTTCGCATCTTTCGATGAACTCATGCATCCGGATTTCATCATGTTGCTGCAGCAAAGCACAATTGAGGAGTTCCCCGACCTTGGGCAGACGTTGGATCTGGCCGAGGAAATGCGGATTGCCGAGCGCATGTTCGGCGGTGTGCCCGTGACCGACCCCGACGGTGCACTGGTGCCGGGGATTTCCGGTATCGCTTTCCCGGTATTTGCGAGGCAGGGGGCTTGGGTCGATACGCCGGACAACGATCCGATTCCCCATACGCGGTCCGCGTTTTATGACGTGATGATCTATTTCGACCGGGTGGGATACTCGACCATGAGAGTTGAGGGGATGATAAAGTTCTATGTGGCGGGGCGGGACTCACTCCACAATGGGACTGAGCAGGTTTTTTATGAGATGAAGGGGCAGTTTGATTTGACCGGGGAGCCCGTGAAAGCGGTGGAGGGGGCGTCGTTTGGGAGCGTGAAGGCGCTTTTCCGATAGCAAGGAAGAGTCCGGAAAAATCTCGAAAAGGAGCGATACTGGGTAAGCTTACGCACCCAGAAGCCAATAGAAACGCTGCGCCACCAGACTCCCGGCCACGCCCGCTTTGCCTCTGGCCCTGAAAATGCAGACTGTCCGGTATCCCAAAAATGATTCTGGAAAGGACCCGATATGCGCCTCCTGCCGATTTTTTCTATTGTGATTGCTTGCCTCTTGCTGACTGCGGTCTCGGCCGCAGCAGCCACATTCAGCTACGTCAACGTCACCGACCAGGCGGGCGGTCCCGGCCAGGGGGCCCTGCCGACGATCAACCGCTGGGGCGATGTCGCCTTCATGAAGGACAACGAAATCTACGTCTACCGGCGGCAGGGCAGCAGGTTCATCAATCTGATGAACCTGGCCGGCGCACCTACCGGCGGCTGGCACCCACGCCTCAACGACAGTGGTGACGTGGCCTTCATCGACCCGAACGATCGGCATGTCTGGCTCTTCGACGCGGCGACAAGTGGCTTTTCCGACCTCGCCACCCTGCCGAACTTTCCCGGCACCTCGGAACTGCACGACCTGTACGGGGCCTTCGATATGAACAACGGCGGCAAACTTGCTCTGCACTCGGGCGATCTCAACTTCGGCGACATCTTCCTCTACGATCCGGCGGACAGCAGCTTCAGCAAAATCACCGACCTGCCCGGCGCGGCCACCCGCGGCCGCGACTGCCGCATCAACAACGCTGACCAGGTGGCCTACTCCGGTGGTGCGGACATCTTCATCTACAGCCTGAGCGATGGCACGAGCCGGAACATCACCGACCTGCCCGGCGGGCCGGGCACCGGACTGCCGGCCGCCATACTCAACGACGCCGGTGACATCGCCATCTCCAGCGGCAACGAGTTGGTTCGCTTCACCGCCGCCGACGAAACCTTCTGGTACCTGTCGACGTTGCCTGACTTTCCGGTCAGCATCGGTTCGGTCGACCGCAACTCGTTGGGCACTGGCGGCGCCATCAGCTTCTGGGCCGACGAGATCTACTACTTCGACCCCGGCGATTCGACTTTCACCCAGTTGACGAATCAGGGCATCGTTCCTTTTCCCGGCCACGCGAGCAAGATGAACGACAACCACCTCATTGCTTTCGAAGCCGGGGGCGACATCTGGCTGGCCGATTTGGCCGCCGCCGCCGTGGGAACTCCTGCCCTTGCGGGTTCCCTCTTGGCCCAGAATCACCCGAACCCGTTCAACCCCATGACTCGCATCAACTATGAGGTGCCGCCGGGCGGGGCCCTGGTTCAACTCGAAGTCATGGACCTGCGTGGGCGCCGGGTGCGCACGCTGGTTGCCGAACATCAGGCAGAGGGCAGTCGGACAGCAGTTTGGGATGGTCGCGACAGCGGCGGACGCGCGGCCGCGTCGGGCACCTATTTGTACCGGCTACAGGCTGGGCAGAGGGTCGAGGTGCGGGGGATGCAGTTGGTGCGGTGAACTTGCCTGCCATTTTCCGACATCTCGAATGGGCCACAACTGTGTAGCCAGATGGTGTTGAAATGAGTCTCCGCAACGCCCCGCTTGTTGCCGTTGCGGACAAATGATAATACGCTGTCAGAACTGCAGGAGGCAAACTCTGACGACGGGGAAAGTCATGAAGTGCGCGTACTCATTTTTTCGGGGCCGCCTCTGGGTGGTCCTTTCCATTGTCCCGGTTCTGCTGATCGCTCAGCCCGCCCAAGCCGCTCACTATGTGCAATACGACTACTACGCCTACGCCTCAGGCACCGACGGCATACCCGTGATGGGTGAGGCCTTTCTCTGGGATACGACCTATTGCGCCGGAGACTACACCAAAACCGGCGGCAACCAGAACCTGGGCCACGCCGCCTTCATGGCCGACATATCCACCGGCCAGGTGACCGCCTTCACCAACGCCACGGGGCACTACGAAGAGCCCTATTCCTATTGGTCCGGCACCGGCCGTGTCGAGCACGTCGCCTTCAAGGACGAAATCACCTTCACCGTGCCGGCCGGTACCTACCCCGACGGCGTTGAAGTGCGCTTGCACGGATGGCTCACCGGTTCGATCTCTTCAGTGGTGGGTGGTAGTGCTCAAGTGTCGTGCTACGCGAACCTCGGCGCCGATATGTTTGAGACGGGCCTGCAAGCGATCGGAAACGCGGAGACGGGTTCGATGCCTTTTACCCGTTTCTTTGCCTGCCGGCAGCAATTGGTCGCGCCGGGCCAGGTTCTCGCCTCCGAGAGCTCCTACACCCGGGAAGTGCGGGCTCATATCCACCGCGCTTGGACCTCATCAGCATGGATCAATCCCGGCGACGGCTGGACCACCGGCCACGGCACCGACGACTTCAGTGAGGGCATTCAGATCACGACGCTGTGGACTCCGCCGGGAGTGACCTGGACTTCGGACTCGGGTGTGTTTTTGAACCAGGTGCCCAGCAACGTGAGCGAGGGGCCACCGCTGGCCCCGGCCACCCTCGGCCAGAATATGCCCAACCCCTTCAATCCCCGCACGGCGATACCATTCGTCTTGGCGACAGCGGGCGCAGTGGATCTGGAGATCTTCGATTTGGCGGGACGCCGGGTGCGCACGCTGCGGTCGGGCCAAGTCTATCCGACCGGCCGCCACCAGGTTGTCTGGCAAGGCCGGGACGAACAGGGCCGCGGGGTGCCGACGGGGAAGTATTTTGCTCGCCTGACTGCAGGCGGCATCCGGGTCACCCGGCCGATGACGCTGCTCAAGTAAGGGCATCGGTTGTCTCTGGACTTCCTCCACAGGTGTTCACGCCAGTTGGGGGAAGTCCAGTCGTCGCTCCCGCAGAAGCGCAACATCACCGCACAAGCGTCAGCCGGCGCACCACTTTCTGGTCCTTGGTCTGCAACATCGTGAAATAGACCCCCGCCGGCTGGCGGCGCCCCTGATCGTCGCGACCATCCCAGCTGTGAAAATGACTTCCCGCCGAGAGATCGGATGCCACCAGCGTCCGGATCCGGCGACCGGCCAGATCGTAGATCGTCAGTTGGACCTGCTGTCCCCGCACGAGGGCGAAAGCCAGTTGGGTCTGCCCTGTGAACGGGTTGGGGGATGCGGTGACGGCCAATCCTAATCCCGGGCTGCCAACGGCAGAAACGGTGTTTTCGAGTGTGACCTCATCGGTCTGATTGTCGCTGAATCGCACCAGAGCCGTGGTCCAGTTCCCGTTGTCGAGCGCGGGAATCCCTGTGGCGCTGCGGTATTCCACCGGCCCCGCATAGTCCAGGCTCTGGGGACGGAGCGCGAAGACCTGGCTGCCGTCCAGGACCAGCTCGGCATAGACCGGGCAATGTCCGTCGGGATCGTCGTAGGTGACGCTGGCGAAGGTGCCCACCCCGGGGTCCGGCAGATTCAGGTTGGCCAACTGGGGCAATTGGTTCGGCCCGCCGTTCAGTGCCAGTTCGCGCAGATGCCAGACGCCACCGTCGGTCCGGTCGGCTTCCTGGGTTCCGCTGAGCAGGGAGATCCGCTGGGTGAATCCGGCCACATCAATGCGCGGATCGGCAAGATCGTACCAGGATTGGAACAGGGCATTGGTCTCGAGATCCGCCAGCAGACAGGAAAGCACCAGGGTATTGTCGGCGGGATACTCGGTGGCGGTGATGTCCCCAAGTTTGACCAGATCGCCCACGCCCGTGCCGTTGATCTGGTACAGGCCGGGTCCGATGATGCCGGCCGCCGAAATGGTCTGGATCATGCCAAACACCGTGTCGGCTTCCGCGTCGGCAGGATTGGTTATGCCCAACAGGTAACTGTAGAAGGTCAGCCCCTGGTTGACCGGGAATCCGCCGCCGTTGTTGGTGAAGGCAGCATAGAGCCGGGTGTCATCGCGGGTGAGACGGACTTCCGTGAGGTCGAGGAAGGACAACCCGAACCCGGCGTCCCCGACCGGGTCGGTCGTCAGGAGCGAGTGGTCCGCCTTCGTGGGCGCTGATCCGTTGACAGCCCGCACGGCCAGGACTTCGATCTGCCCGGGCTGAACCAGCCGAAACCCATAGCAGCGGGGTCCGGCGACCGGGCCGAGTGGCAGGCCTTCGAGCGTGGCTGGCCCATCCAACACCGGCGCCAGGGGGCTCTCCTGGTTGCCGCCATCAGCGTACAGAACGGAATTCGTGATTCCGCCTCCACTGGGGTTCTCGGTGCGCAAAACCACAGTCTGGTCGGGCAAGAGGGCGCTGGAACGGGTGTCGTTCCACAAGGTGAAGGCCGTCGCGGAACTGGCGGCCAGCACGAGAATCAGACCGATAGCAGCAGTGGTTTTTCGCATTCTATTTCTTCTCCTAGAATCGTATCCCGATCATCAACATGTGGGCTTGGTTGCGCAGCGGTACGGGGTCGTTGTCGACCAGGAGCTCTTCATCGCCGAAGGGAACGTACGCGTAGGTGGGAAGAGGCAGGGCTTCCAGGCTCAGATCAAAGCGGTATTCGAGCAGAAGCCAGTTGTCCCCCACCGGGAATTCGAGACCAATGCCGTAAGTGAAGGCGAAGTCGAAGAGATCCACCTCGGACATGTCGCTGTCGGCTTTGATGGGCACCTGGTCCACGCCGTCATCGAGAACGGCGGACAGCCTGTAGCGATCCTGCATTTTCAGGCCAAAGGCGAACCCGGCCAGCGAATAAAGGCCGACATCCCGGCCAGTGATCCAGTGGTAGCGCAACAGGACGGGGATTTCCAGGTAGTCCATGTCGTAGGTGACGTCCATGGTCACCGGCACGGTCAAGACATCGGCGCCGATCTTCTGGCGCGAACCCTTCTGCACGTAGAGGATTTCCTGCTGGATGCCGAACCGCTCGGTCACCGGCAGGACGATGAACACGCCGCCGGCGAGACCTTTGCGCATGGTGCTGGAAACGGTGTATTCGAGGTCGCGGGGTTCGATGCCCTGATGCTGCGCCAGAGACATCCCGCCCTTGAATCCGAAGTGGATCCTGGGGAGTCCCTCGGCACGGGGCTCCAGCGGTGGTGATGCCGCCAGAGCCGGTAGGACGGGAACCAAAAGGGCCAGGGCCAAAGTGAAAATGGCGGCGAGGCGATTTCGAACGATCAATACATTGGCCTTTGAACTCAGAACTGCGTCACCCAAAAGTTATTGGGGTCATCATGGCACAAGGTGTTCCACAAAGTCAAATATCGCCCTATGGTTCACAACTTGCTGATACGGGTTGGATCCCATCGGCTCTGGTCCATTTCTTGAATACCAGCACACCGGAATACCAAACCATGGTTTTTAGCACGACAAAGGTGGGTTTGCGATGTGCCACAAGACGTTCCTGACGGCTTCATTGATTCTATTACTAACAGTTTGGGCCGTTGGGTGCTCGTCTCCAAGTGACCCGGCGGTCGTCTCCGGCGATGGCGATTTGCAACCTGAAGTCGACCCGGACCCACCGACCCCCACGATCGGAGTCGATCTGGGCGAGCAGGCTCCCGATTTCACGCTCAGCAATACCGCGGGTGTCGACGTGACGCTCAGCGACCGGCGCGGCAAGCCCGTATTGCTGTATTTCTGGGCCTCGTGGTGCCCCAACTGCACCGTGCAATCGCCCCGGATTCAAGGTTTCCATGAGACCTTTGGCGAATCCCTGACCATCCTGTCGATCAACGTGGGGGAGAGTGCCCAGAGAGCGGGCACATACCTGTCGAGCAACGGTTGGACATTCCCTTGCGTGTTGAGCAGCAACGCCGTCATCAGCGCCTACAATGTCTCCGCGATTCCAGATGCCGTTTTGCTGGATGCCGATGGCCTCGTCATTTTTAACGGCCATCCCGGCAACTTGACCGAAGCGGCCTTGCGCGACGAGCTTTTGCCGGTGATTCCGTAGTGACTCAGATCGAACAGGTGGCGGGATGGGCACCGCAGAATCAGGCCCACGAATGGCCGGAAAACGCTAAGATTACGGAATAAAACTTGGATCGACGGACTATCGAAGAGTGATTTTGTTTGGCTCGCACCCTGTCCCCCGGCGGCTATCACTCCAAAGAGGCTCCCATAGCGATGGGAGCCTCTTTGTCTGAACCTCAAACGCCGGCTCTTGGATGTCCACGATAGTGGGAGAAGTCCGCCGCTCTATGAGTGGCGGGGCGTCTTGTGTCCATGAAAGAGAGGAAGAAACCACAGATCCCACAGTCGGGTGGAGCTAACTTCGACAATCGCCCCAAGTGATGTTAGTGTAGTTCTATCGAACAGCACGACAAGGAGAGAGGTATCTCATATGAATCAGCCGGATTGGTACAAGGATGCGGTCTTTTACGAACTCTTTGTCCGTTCCTTCAAGGACGGCAACGAGGACGGCATCGGCGATTTCGCCGGTCTGCGCGACAAGCTGCCGTATCTGGCCGACCTTGGCGTGAACTGTCTTTGGCTCTTGCCCATGTACCGCTCGCCGTTGCGGGACGATGGTTACGACATCGCCGACTACTACAATATTCACGAAGACTACGGCACGATGCGCGACTTTGAGGAGTTCCTGGCCGCCGCCCATGAACTCGACATCAGGGTCATTGCCGATATGGTCATCAACCATACCAGCAACGAGCACCCGTGGTTCAAGGAAGCGGTGCAGGACCGCGAATCCCCATACCGTGACTACTACGTGTGGTCCGACACGCCGGACCTCTATCAGGATGTTCGCGTGATCTTCTGCGACACCGAAGCCTCGAACTGGACCTATCACGCCGAGGCCGGCCAGTACTATTGGCACCGTTTTTTCAGCCATCAACCTGACTTGAATTTCGACAACCTGGCTGTGCAGGAAGAAATGTTGCGAATCGTCGATTTCTGGCTGAGCAAGGGGCTGGACGGATTTCGGGTGGATGCCGTGCCGTATCTGTTTGTCCGTGAAGGAACCAGTTGTGAGAACCTGCCCGAGACCCACGAGTTCCTGCGCAAGATGCGCTCTTTCGTCGACGAGAAGCATCCCGGCACGGTTCTGCTGGCTGAGGCCAACCAGTGGCCGCAGGATGTCGTGTCCTACTTCGGCACCGAGGAGGAGCCTGAGTTCCACATGGCCTTCAATTTTCCGCTGATGCCCCGCTTGTTCATGGCTATTCGGCAGGAAAATCGGAGGCCCATCGAAAACATCATCAACCTGTTGCCCGATACGCCGGCTGGCGCGCAGTGGGCCATGTTCCTGCGCAACCACGACGAGCTCACCCTGGAGATGGTGACCGACGAGGAGCGCGATTACATGGTGCGCGAGTACGCCAAGGATCCGCGCATGCGCATCAACCTTGGCATTCGTCGCCGACTGTTTCCCTTGATGAACAACAACCGGCGCGCCATCGAATTGCTGCACAGCCTCCTGCTGACGCTGCCCGGTAGCCCCATCCTGTACTACGGCGACGAGATCTGCATGGGGGACAACATCTACCTGGGTGATCGCGCCGGGTGCCGGACACCCATGCAGTGGACCGGCGATCGCAATGCGGGGTTCTCCGACGCCGACCCCAGCAAACTGTTTCTGCCGGTGATCACCGATCCCGGGCAAAGCTTTCAGGGGCTGAACGTGGAGGCCATGGAGCGCAGCAATTCTTCGTTTCTGAGTTGGGTCAAGGAAGTCCTGGCGGTTCGCAAACTTCATCCGGTCTTTGGTCGGGGTGAAATTGAGTTTCTGCGCCCCGCCAACGACAAGGTGATCGCCTATCTGCGCCTGGGCGATTCCCTGCAGACCGTAATGATCGTCAACAACCTGTCGCGGTACAGTCAGTACGTTGAACTCGATCTCCGGCGCTATGACGGCTGGACTCCGGTGGACATGTTCGGAGAAATCATTTTTCCCAGAGTCGGTGAACTGTCATATCTGGTGACTCTGGGCCCCTACGGCTTCTACTGGTTTCGGCTGGTCCCGCCCGGTGGCGACTTGCCCGACGTTCCTGCGGTCGACGAGATGATTGACCCTGCCAACAATTTACCAGACTAGAGAGGGACCTGTGGAATTTCTCACGAATAAACAGACCGTGGATGACCGGATGGAATCGGTCATGCGCTCGCCGCAGCCAGTGCTCTTTCTCGACTATGACGGCACCCTGGCCCCGTTTTCCGTCGAGCGCGACCAGGCTTTTCCCTACCCCGGCGTGAAAGAGATCCTGACCGAGATCATGACCTCGACCCGAACCCGGCTTGTCATCGTCTCGGGACGCCCCATTGACGACTTGATGCCGCTGCTGGCTCTCGACCCGATGCCGGAAGTTTTTGGATCCCACGGCTGGGAGAGGCGAAGCCCGGACGGCACTCGGTTTACCTTTCCGCTTCCGTCCGATGCACAGGGGGCCATCGAAGATGCCAGATTCTGGATTATCCAGAACGGTCTGGAAGCGCAGAGTGAAATCAAACCCGCCTCCGTCACGATCCATTGGCGCGGTTTGCCGAAACCCGAGCGCCAGAAACTGCGCGAGGCGGCCCTCGCTGCCTGGACTCCTTTTACGACCGTGGAGTCGATCGAGTTGGCGCCATTTGACGGCGGGCTGGAATTGAGGGTTCTGGGCCAGGACAAAGGCAATGCTGTGCGGACAGTCATGGCGGAAGTTGGCGCCGAGGGAGCAGCAGCCTATCTGGGCGATGACCAGACAGACGAAGACGCCTTTGCGGCGTTGGCGCGCGAGGGGCTTTCCGTGTTGGTGAGGGCCGAAAAACGCAGCACCAGAGCGGATCTCTGGCTGACCCCGCCGGACGAACTGCTCGATTTTCTGGGGCAGTGGCGTGACATGACCACTGGCCAGCCTGAGAGTCTCCGCTCAGGCGTGCCTCCCCGGGACGACACCACTTCCCGGCGGCTAGTTGTGGTCTCCAATCGCCTGCCAGTGAGTATGACCAAGACCGACGGCACCTGGGAGGTCGCCCCAAGCCACGGCGGGCTGGTCACCGCCCTGAATCCGGTGCTCGAGCGCAGCAACGGCGTCTGGGTGGGCTGGAACGGAGCTGATCACGACGATGAAGTGGATTCGGCTTTGGAACAGGCCAGTGCCAGCGCCCCCTGCCAGCTGCGGTCCGTACCCCTGACTGAGGAGGAAGTCGAACTCTTCTACCGTGGTTATTCCAACGAAACCCTGTGGCCCCTGTTTCACGACCTTCTCGGCTACTGCAAGTTCGATCGCGCCACCTGGGACATGTACTGCACCATCAACGAGCGATTTGCGGATCGGATCATCGAGGCGGCCGGGCCGGATGACGTGATCTGGGTCCACGACTATCAGCTCTGCCTGGTCGGACAGTACCTCAAGCGCAAAGGCTTTCGTAACCCGATCATTTTCTTTCTGCATATTCCCTTCCCCTCTCCTGACTTGTTCAGGCGCTTGCCCCAAAGGCGGGAACTGATAGACGCTCTTTGTGCCTACGATACCATCGGCGTGCAGACGGCCAGGGACCGCGACAATTTTGTGGAGACGGCGTGCTGGGTTTTTGATGATGTCGGGGTGCGTCAACACGATGCGGTATCGACGATTTTCTTCGGCGACCGCCAGGTGCGGGTGGGTGACTGGCCAATAAGTATCGACTTTGACGAATTCTATCAGGCGGCAAAGAGCGAAGAGGTCGATAAGGAATCCTGGCTGTTTCATGAACACTTCGAAAACCGCAAGATTATTTTCGGACTCGACCGTCTTGACTACACCAAGGGTATTCCAGAACGATTCGAGGCCTTTGCCCGATTCCTGGAAAAATACCCGGACATGCAAGGGCAAGTCTGCCTCTACCAGTGCGTGGTGCCCAGCCGCACACGTGTCGCCGATTATCAGGACCTCAAGAATCAGATTGAGATGCTGGTGGGGCAGATCAACGGCCGCTTTTCGGAGGCCGGCTGGGTGCCGATCCACTATGCCTATGGCAATCTGAATCGTCGCGAATTGCTGGGGCGTTATCACGCCTGCGAAATGGCCCTGATCACGCCACTGCGAGACGGCATGAATCTGGTCTGCAAGGAATTTGTCACCTGCTGTGTCGATGATCGCGGCGTGCTGGTGCTGAGCGAGTTTGCTGGCGCGGCCGAACAAATGGGCGAAGGTGCTCTTTTGGTCAATCCCTTCGACCTGGACAAGACCGCCGACGCCATCTACCAGGGATTGACCTTGTCTGTCGGTGAACGCAAGCGGCGCATACAGCACTTGCGTGGCGTTATCCGTGAGAGCGATGTGCACCACTGGGTCCAATCGATCTTCGCGGCGGCGGGTTTGTCGGACTTTTTGGGTGATTGAGCTGACCCCTATTCCCGGGTCGTGGAGAAACGGCGTCCTGACCGTCGCCGTGCGACACCCTGCAGCCCAAGAGACCGAAAGGGAATTCATGGAATACCGCAAGGAATCCGACAGCCTCGGCGAGGTCTCCGTGCCTGCCACGGTCTACTACGGCGCCCAGACCGGCCGGGCGCTGGCCAATTTCCCGATCGGGACCGAACGCATCCCTGAGCCGATGATCCATGCCCTCGGCCTGATCAAACGCTGCGCGGCCGAAACCCACCTGTCCCAGGGCAACCTGGAGCCAGACCTGGGAAAGCTGATCGTCCAGGCCGCCACCGAAGTGGCCTCCGGGGAACTCGACGTCCATTTTCCTCTGCCGGTCTGGCAGACCGGAAGCGGAACCCAGACGAATATGAACGCCAACGAAGTGATCGCCGGTCGGGCCAACGAACTTGCCGGTGAGCCCCGCGGTGGGAAATCGCCAGTCCACCCCAACGACCACGTCAACCTGGGGCAGTCCAGCAACGACGTCATTCCCACCGCCATGCACGTGGCCACGGTCCGGCGCCTCACGGACGATCTGCTGCCGGCGCTGACGGAACTGATCGCGGCCTTCGCGAACCGTCGTTCGGTTTTTGGCGAGGTGACCAAGATCGGGCGGACCCACCTGATGGACGCCGTTCCTTTGACCCTGGGCCAGGAAATTTCCGGTTGGGAGAGCCAGATCGCTGCGGGGCGGGCCCGGCTGGCCGGCACCCTGGAAGACCTTTTCGAGCTGACACTCGGCGGCACGGCTGTGGGCACGGGCCTGAATGCCCCGCCTGGATTTGCCGCAGAGACCATACGACGCCTCGCCGCGGCCACCGGCCAACCGTTCCGTCCGGTGACCAACACCTTTATGGCCCAGGGCAGCCACGACGCGCTGGTTGCGACCAGCGGCGCCTTGCGCGGCCTGGCCGTTGCCTTGATCAAGATCGCCAGCGATGTGCGGTTGCTGGCCTCGGGCCCGCGCTGCGGTTTGGGGGAATTGCGACTGCCGGCCAATGAACCGGGCAGCTCCATCATGCCGGGCAAGGTCAACCCGACCCAGGCCGAAGCACTGCACATGGTCTGTGCCCAGGTCATCGGTCACGACGCAGCAATCGCCGTCGGTGGCATGTCAGGCCACCTTCAGCTGAATGCCAACAAACCGCTGATCGCCCACTGCGTGCTGCAGCAGATCCGTCTGCTGGCCGATGCCTGCCGCTCTTTTGCCCAGCGCTGCATCATTCACCTGGAGCCCGATCGGGAAAACATTTCCCGCCACCTGGACCGTTCGCTGATGCTGGTGACGGCGCTGGCGCCCCGGGTGGGCTACGAAAGGGCCGCTCAAGCGGCGCAAAAGGCACTCAAGGAAAACCTGACCCTCCGCGAAGCGGTGCTCGGGATGGATCTCTTGACCGCCTCCGAGTTCGATGAGGTCGTGGATCCGACCGCCATGACCGGTCCCGCAGAATAAGGCGCTCGGTGGCGCCTCGCCCCGCCTCGGTCGTGCCAGTGGTCGGGTAGCTTTTTTCCAAGAGAGGAACTTCGTCTGCAATGTATCTTCTTGATGAAATTTTCTGGGGAAACCCTGTCCGCAGTTGGGTGATCGCCTTGGGAGTATGCCTGGCGGTCGCGGTGGGTTTGCGTCTGGTGCTGGCCTTGCTGAAGTCACGCCTGGGCCGGCTGGCAAAACTTACCAAGAACCACCTCGATGACGTGGTCGTCGAGGCCTTCGGCCGCACTCACAAGGTGACCCTGTTGGCGATCGGACTGGCCGTGGCGGCACGAACCCTGGTGCTTCCTCCCGGGGCGGACCTGATCCTGCATCGCTTTCTGGTGGTCGTCCTGATGATCCAGGCGGGACTGTGGGTCTCTTACGCTGTGGTTGCCTGGCTGGATCACTACCGATCCCGGCAACTTGAGGACGATAGGGCGGTGGCCACTACTGTCGGCGCCATCTCCTTCGCGGCGCAGGTGGCGATCTGGACGATGGCGCTCCTGATCATCCTGAGCAACCTGGGTGTCAACGTCACCGCCATGATCACCGGGCTGGGCATTGGGGGCATCGCCGTGGCGCTGGCTCTGCAGAATGTGTTCAGCGACCTGTTCGCCTCCTTGTCCATCGTTTTCGACAAGCCTTTTGTGATCGGAGATTTCATCATTGTCGGGGAACATCTGGGGTCAGTCGAGCACGTGGGGTTGAAGACCACTCGTCTGCGCAGCCTTTCCGGCGAGCAGTTGGTGTTCGCCAACTCCGATCTCCTGGGCAGCCGCATCCGGAATTTCGGCCGCATGTACGAACGAAGGGTCGTCTTCCAACTGGGAGTGACCTACCAGACTCCACAGGAAAAACTGGTCGAGGTTTCGGGCATCATCCGCGAAGCCATCGAAGAACAGGACAGCACGCGATTCGACCGTTCCAATTTTGCCAAGTTTGGGGATTTCGCCCTGAATTTCGAAACCGTCTATTACGTGCTGGCTCCCGACTACAATCTCTACATGTCGATCCAGGAGAATATCAACCTGAAGATTCGAGAGCGTTTTCTGGCCGAGGGGATCGAATTCGCCTATCCCACCCAGAAGCTGTTCCTTGCGCGGGAGGGTGATTGATTGGTTGTGCCTCCGAAATTGTGTTTTTCTTCTTGGTCTTGCCTGCCAATTTCCGACATTTCAAATGGGCTACACTCGGAGTTTAGAGGCATCGCGATGAGTCAGATTGGATGTTTCCGATTCGACAAGCCTGATGTCGAGGCGTCTTTTGCGCTTTCGAACAGAATCCGCAGTGTGTGTTGGATCCGGAAAACGGAAGAAGGCAACGGACAACGGTCCAATTCGAAGGACTTCGGTATGGGTCGCACACTGTCCCCTGGGGCTACCAAATTGGAAAGGCTCCCTCTTCGGAGGGGGTCTTTTTCTTTGGTGCTTCAAACGATGGTCAGTGAATGTCCATGGTAGTGGGGGAAGTCCACTGATCTGCGACCATCAGGGTCAGCCGGGTGGTGGCACGGCAAATCTGATGGCCGCCAGTTGTTCTGGAGCCACGCCGGCCCGCTCGAGCAGCAGCGCCCAGCGAGGGTCATTGTGGATTGACCCATAGAACTGGTTCAGCAGCTGATAATTGAATCCAAATTCCCCTTGAGTCAGGGATTTCTCCAGCCAGGCGAACGCCTCGTCGGCCTGGTTGGTGTAGGCGTACACATGGGCGATTTCCGAGGGCCATTCCTCGCCCCAGCGCCTGATCAGTTCGGCGAGTTTAGCTTCATATTCTGCCTGCCGGCCCAGGTCGTATAGGGCCAACGCCGCACCCTTGACCTGTGATTCTTCGTCGCCCACTTCCAGCGCGAACTCCTCGAGGGCGGTCTCGGGTGAGTTCTGGTAGAGCTGGGCGGTGCCGATCAGGTAGCGGGCACCGATGTACTCGGGGCTGAGCCGCAGTGTGGTCCGGGCGGTGGAGATCGCCTCGTCCCAACGGCCGGCGAGCAGATAGTTCAGGCCCAGGTTGTAGAATCCGGCCGCGTTGATCGGATCGCGGACCACGCCGGATTCCTGCAGACCAATCGCCTCGTGAAGCCGGCCGAGGGTGGTCAGCAGCGAGGCGGCATTGCCCAGAATGCGCGGATCGGCAGGGTCGAGGGCCAGAGCGCGTTCGTAGTGGTGGGCCGCGGCAGTCAGGTCGTCGTCGCGGAACAGCGCGATCCAACCCAGACTGTCATGGGCTGGGGCGTAGTCCGGAGCGATGGCCAGCGCGTTGTAGGCCGCCTCGCGGGCCAGCTGGAATCCTTCGGTGACGGGCCGCAGCCCTTTGTTCGCTTCGTTGGTGTAGTTGCCGGACAGGCCATCCCAGGCCGGGGCGTAGTCCGGATCGATGGCCAGAGCCTGCTGATACAAGTCGTCGGACTGCTGCCAGCCTTCAGCGGTGAACAGGTTGCCGAGATAGCGGGCCTGCAGGTACAGGGCGTAGGCGGCCGGATCGGTGGTCACGACCTTGGGCGCCTCATTCAGCAGGGTCAGTCGCATGCGCGCGACGACTTCGGCGGCGATTTCATCCTGGATCGCGAAGATATCGCCGAGGGTGCGATCGTAGGTTTCGGACCACAGGTGGGCGTCGGAGCGTGCATCGATCAGCTGAGCGGTGATCCGCACCCGATCGCCGTCTTTTCTGACTGATCCTTCCAGGATGTGGGAAACGTTCAGTTCCCGCGCGATGGTCGACAGCTTCAGGTTGCGTCCCTTGAAAGAGAAAGCCGAGGAGCGCGAGATCACTTTCAGTTCCGGGATCCGGGCCAGGAGATTGAGCAGCTCCTCGGAGATGCCGTCGGAAAAATATTCCTGCGTCGGGTCGTCGCTCATGTTCACGAAAGCGAGTACGGCAACGGACTTGGCATCAGGGGCGAACGTGGGGGCATCCGGAGTTCCTTTACCTCCACGACCGAGCCCGTAGGCCAAGGCAGCAAGCAAGACGATCGTTCCAGCCAAAGCAAGCCACCGAGTCCGACCCCGACGGGGTATATCGCCTTTGGCGGTGCTTGGCGGCGCCGTGTCTATTCTGCTCGAACTGCCCGCGCGAATCTCGTCCCGCAAGCCCTCCAGATCGTTGTGAATATCCTTGGCACTCTGGTACCGCTTGGCGGGCTCTTTCTCAAGGCAGCGTGCGACGATCCGCCCCAGGTGGTGGGGCAGGTCCGAGCGGATGTCTTCCAGCATCGGTGGTGTGTCCCGCAGCGTGGCCGAGGTGATGTCGGGCCCCGAAGCGCCCGCAAAGGGCCGCTGTCCGGCGGCCAGTTCGTAGACCAGGATGCCGAACGAGAAGATGTCGCTGCGGTGATCGACCGTCTGCCCGCGCACCTGCTCGGGTGACATGTAGGGGACGGTGCCGACGGCGGCTCCGTCCCGTGTCAACTCCAGGGTCTGGGTGTCGGCCGTGTCGGCGGCACCGGTCGAATCACCGTAGGGGGCATGTTTGGCCAGTCCGAAATCCAGCACCTTCACGTGGCCGTCCCGGGTGACCATGATGTTGGCGGGCTTCAGGTCACGGTGGATGATGCCGTGTTCGTGGGCCCAGGCCAGGGCGTCGGCCACGGCACTGCCGATCTCCAGGACCTGCGCCAGCGGCATACCCCCCGGAAGCAGGTCGGCATCCAGCCGTCGCCCCTCGACGAGTTCCATCGTCAGAAAGTGGATGCCGTCTGCCGCTTCGACCGAATAGACGTGCACGATGTGGGGATGATTGAGGCCCGCGAGGGCCTCGGCCTCGCGTTGCAGCCGGGCGAGGCGTTCGGGATCCGCCGCGTTATCGGACAGGACCTTCAGGGCAACGTCGCGCTTCAGCCTGGTGTCCCGGGCGCGGTAGACCTCGCCCATGCCGCCTTTGCCGAGCAACTCGATTATCTCGTAGTGGCCGAGCGACTTGCCGATCATGCCGGTGCTTTCGACGAAGGTTGGCTGCCAATGGAATAAGCCCAGTCTAGTTCAGAAAGGGCGGGGCGTAAAGGTCGACGCGTTACGGGGTTGCCGTCGCGCGGCCGGGACCCATCCGAGAAGATAGTTGGGAACACCGGATTTGTGGTATCGGTCGATTTACCTGCAGCGGGGCACCTGCAATCTGCCCCAAAATCATCCTGTATCAGCAATTCTGAACTATCTTTATATATCGGTGCACTGATTTCCGTGCACCGCGCATGAGGGAGTACACGGCACTGTCGTTTGCAGCGAGGACGGCATAGGTACGCATACATCGGAGGTCGCTTCACACCGAGTGAGGCTGCCTACCGTTTCGCTAAATTTTGATATCGCGTCTTGCGATGTTGATCACCATTTTGGGGAGAGAAATCATGAAGATATTAATGACTACTTTAGCAGCAGCGTTCCTGCTCTACACGATACCGCTTTCATCCGCTCACGCTCAGATTGACTTGAAACAGAGCTGCTTCGCATCAGTCGGCGCGGTGGACACACCGGGCTTTGCCCAGGGCATCGCCGTCGCGGGCAACTACACTTACGTGGCAGATAGGGAATCAGGTCTTCAGGTGATCGAAATTTCGACGCCTGGGTCCCCTGCTCTCGTGGGCGCGGTGGCCTTGCCGGATTTTGCCTGGGGCGTCGCCGTGA
>CAZLUL010000071.1:0-18288 GCA_964562635.1 uncultured Fibrobacteraceae bacterium
CATGCCCCGCATCTCCGGCAAGAACAGCGCCGACATCCGGATGGTCGTTGACGCCATGGACATGTGCTATTCGAAAGAGCACATCGACACTTTCGTCATCGTCTCGGGCGATTCGGATTTTTCGCCCCTGGTCTCGAAGCTGCGCGAAAACAACAAGCGCGTGATCGGGATCGGCGTGAAAAATTCCAGCAGCAAGCTGCTGATCAACAACTGCGATGAATTCATCTTCTACGACGACCTCTATCGCCATACCCAACGGCGTCTGGGCGGCACGGCGGCCAATGTGCCGGCCGACAAGCGCGAGCTTTTCGACTTCCTGGTCAAGACGGTGCAGAGCCTGCTGGTGGAAAACCGGGGCATGCTTTACTCGTCGTTGATCAAGGATACGATGACCCGCAAGCAACCGGATTTCACGGAACGGGCCCACGGCTTCTCGACATTTGGCGACCTGCTGGACGAGGCCCGCAAGCTGGGTCTGTTGGTCGTGGAGCGGGATGCGGCGGCCGGTGGCACCTGGGTGGTCCAGGGCCTGGGCACGGGTGTTGAGGCGGAGCCCAAGGGTAGCGCGGAGAAACCGGGCAACGGAACCAGCCGTTCGTCACGCCGGCGCCGCCGTGGTGGCCGTGGCGGCGGTGGCGAGAGACCGGCGAGCGAGGGGGCCAAGGCCACCGAGACACCGACCGGCGACCGGGACCAATCGGCCGAGAAAAAATCAGCGACAAAACGGCCAACTGACACCGGGGCAAGTCAGCCGGTGGCTGCCAATGAGAAGCAGGACATGGGTCGGCCGACCGGCAAGTCCGCGGCGCGCAAAATGACCAAGAAATCGGCGCCGAAAAAGGCGCCCACCAAAAAGGCACCCGCCAGGAAAACAGCGGTCAAAAAGCCGGTGACCAAAAAAGCACCGGCCAAGAAGGCGACTTCGAAAAAGACGGCGGCAATAAAGACCGTGACCAGGAAGGCTCCGGCGACGAAAACGACCAAAAAAGTGGCCAAAAAGAAGGTCGCCAAGAAGGCTCCGGCCAAGAAGCCGGCCGTTCGCAAAGGGCCCAAGAAGGCCCCGGGCAAGTAGCTTGGGGAATTCCTTAAAAACTGCTCAACTGTAATCGGTGATTGACGATATTCAATGGCACTGGCAGCACACGCGCCCATAAACGATGGTCGCTGTAGGCTGTATGGAATATCCGCCGAGTATTGGGGAGCACTCAAATGACGAACGAAATCCTTGCTGTGGACAGCGTTCTGGACCTCGCCGAGGCCATGAGCAACATGGATGGCGACGCGGAGCTGTTGCAGGAAATCGTCGAAATCTTTCAGGAAACGGCCCAGGAGCAGCTCAATACCCTTGAGCAGTGCATCCAGATCCAGGATTCGAACCAGGTGGCGATCCTGGCCCACGCCATGAAGGGCGGCTCTTCGAATTTCTGCGCGCGCAAATTTGTGGCTTCTTCGTTGAGGCTCGAATTGCTGGCCAAGGGTGGCTCACTCGATGGCGCCAAAGAAATGCTGGCCCAGATGCGCCGCGACAACGACGAGATCTCCGAAGTTGTCCGTGTCATCAACTGGGAAGAGGTGGAGCGCAACTGGCAAGGTTGAGTTCCGTCACGAGAGAAAAATCAAGACCGCCGGCTCGTTATTGAGCCGGCGGTCTTTTTTGTGGGGGCCGCGATTTTATCGGACTCAATCGCGGCCCCCGTCCCAACGAGTCTCCTACTGATCCTGAGGTCCGTCTTGCTGCGGATCTTCAGTGACTGCGATGGGGGCCAGGGTGGAGGCGACTTCCAGCTCGTCTGCCACTTCTTCACTCGTCACGCCTGTTTCGCTCATTACAACGGTGGGGAAGGCGCTGAAACCGTCGGCCAAAGCGGCCAGATCAACGGCCGGCTGGTCGTTCGGTTCGGTCAGGCCGCTGACGCGGTCGAGGCTTGCGTCGGCTTTTTCGTAGCTGCCGTCAGCGGCGAGAGCCATTTCGAAAGCGGCAGCGGCGGCGGTGTAGTGACCGGTGCGTTCCAGGGCCACGCCCAGGTTGTTCTGGATGCAGGCCACTTCGGTGTTGAGGCGGGCGGCTTTGGCCAGGGGCGCCACCGCTTCGTCGAAGCGTTCCTGCTCGATGCGGATCAGGCCCAGATTGTTCAGGCTCCAGATGTCGTCGCTCTTGATCTGCAGCACTTTCAGGTAGCCATCACTGGCCTCGTCCAGCAGACCTTCGTTGTGACAGATGCGGCTGTACATGCGGTTGGCGTCCACGTTTTCGGGTGCGCTCTGCAAGGCCAGTTCGATCTGGGCGCGGGCCTCGGCCGGACGCTCCAGCTCGATCAGCACGCGGCTGTAGTTGACCAGGCTCTTGACGTGATCGGGCTTGATGTCCAGGGCGGCGATGAAGGCCTCTTCGGAGGCGTCCAATTCGCCGGCTTTCCACTCGGACAGGCCCAGCATGAAGAAGCCCCAGGCATTGGCGGAGTGGTCGGCGGTGTAGGCGTCGAACAGGTCAGCGGCCTCGCTGTAGTTGCCATCGAAGTAGGTCTTTTCGGCCATGGCGTAGGTCACGATGCGGGGCGGCTCGACCGCGAGGGTCTCGTCGCTGACGGGGGCCACTTCAGGAATTTCGGGGACGATGATCTCGGGCATCTCGGCGACCGGCGTTTCGGTTTCGGTGACGATCGCGGCGACTTCGACGACATCATCGGCGCCGGAGTTGCTGGTGAGGCGGACACCGACAAAAACGGTGATGGCCAGAACGAGTACGAAGAGGATGCCGGCCTCGGCAAATTTCATTTTCCGTTCGTCACTGGTATTGGTGGGTTGCTTCTTCATGGGGGACTCCTTGTTTCTGCGAGGGTCGGTGCTGGATTATCCGGCGACCGTTGTTGACGATTTCACCCTCCAGTGGCAAGTCTGTGGCCAAGGTTTTCGTGGATTGTAATATGTTTATATGAAACAGGTTATGAGGCGGCCTGGTAGCCGTGACCAGGCTATAGTGTCCAGGTGGACACATCGTGTTCGTGTGACGCGGGCCACAAAAAAGGCCCCGCGGCGTTGCTGCCGCGGGGCCTGAGGCTGTCCAACGCTCCGGCTAGTCCTGCTCTTGCCACCCATCGGGCAACAGGTCTGGCGTGACCAGCAATGACGCGCCGCCCATGGTTTCGGTCAGGCTCTGCAGATACTCCACGTCATAGGCGGTCAGGCCCGGCGCGCCGAGGGGCAGCTCAACCGTTGCGGGGGCAGCTTCGCCGCCGTCCAGACCATAGAGGCGGGCCAACTGCTGGTTCAACCGCTCACCAAGGCCAAACAGGTTCGGCAGCTTGGGGCCGAAGTCGGGCCATTGAATGAACGGTCGCGGCGGGTATTCGACGATTTCGACTTCGCGCCAGTCCTTGACGCCGGCCAGCTCGCGAGCCAGTTCCAGGGCATCATCAAGAGTACCGAAGCTGTCGCACAGGCCGTTGGCCACCGCATCGCCACCCATCCAGACCCGGCCCTGGGCAATTTCGTGCACAGCGTCGGTGGTCAGGCCACGACCGTTGGCCACAGCCGCCACGAAGTCGCCATACATGCCGCGGATGACTTCTTCGGTGCGGGCCAATTCGGCTTCGTTCTGGGGCCGGCGGGGAATGCCCCCGAGGAAGGGCAGATTCACGTTGGCGTACAGGTCGGCGTGTTCGCCGCGGCTGACGACATCGCTGGTGACGCCCATTTTTTCGGCGAAGCCGTCGTCCCAGACCCAACCGCTGATCACACCAACCGAGCCGGTGATGGTCAGGGGCGTGGTCAGGATCTTTGTCCCGTCCATGCTGATCCAGTAACCGCCGCTGGCGGCGACATCACCCTGGCTGACGATGACCGGCTTGCCCGCTGCGCGCAGTTGGCGGATTGCTTCGGCGACCAGGTCACTGGGTAAAGGGTCGCCGCCGGGCGAGTCGGCGCGCAGCACGACCGCCACCACGCTGGGATCATGGACCAGCTTGCGCAGGTAGGCACTGGTGGCCCGGCCCTTGATGCCCGAATCCATGGCGCAGGAGCCCACGGCATAGACCACGGGAATTCTGGCCGGCTGGCCCCATTGCGAATCCCAGTACCGTCGCTGGAAATCGTTGGGGATGTGGGTTGCCACGCGGGCGTTGCGCTGGACAATGATCTTGCGCAGCAGCCCATCCCAGCGGGTGATGTCGTCGACCAGTCCGGCCTCTTTGGCTTCGCGCGCCACCAGGGTCGCCTTGTTGTCGATCAGGCCATCGAGTTGGGCGGCGCTCAGGTTGCGGCCCTCGGCCATGCCGTTGCGCAGCGATTCGTAGATCACGTCCACGATGCGTTGGCGCTGCTCGCGATCGGCCTCAGACATGCTGTCGCGGCTGAGGGTTTCGGCGGCACTCTTGTATTTGTAATAGCGGTGCGCCTGGAAGCCGACGCCCAGTTTCTCCAGCGTGCCCTTGAGGTAGCTGCGGCTCAGGGCCAGGCCCGGGATCGCGATGTGGCCAAAGGGATCGATGGTGATGGCATCAGCGGCGCTGGCCAGGTAGTAGGTGCGGCTGTTGGTGCGGTCGGTGTGCACGATGATTTCCTTGCCCGCCGCCTGGATCTCCAGCAGCTTCTGGCGGAATTCCCAGATGAGAGACGGGCGGGCGTTGAAGCTGGCCAGATTCACCACCAGAATGTCGATCTTGCTATCGTCCCGCACCGCATTCAGCAGCGGCAACAGATCCAGCCAGGCCACGCGCTTGTCGTCAAAGAGCCGGTATTTCTGATAGGTCAGGAATTTGTTTTCCAGGTTGAGCGGAAAATACACGGCCTTTTTGCTGGGGATCAGATTGGGATCCGGCAGGCCCTTGAACGGCGGGTGGGTGCGCACCAGATAATGATTCGTATGCCGGTTCCAGTCCTCGTCGTACTGCAAGGCTGCCGAGGCGTTGATGAAGCCCATGGTCAGGCCCGCCATGACGGAATAGTCGAGGTCGCTGCTGCCCGGCAGTTCGCGGGCGCGGAAACCCAGATGCACGCCGTCGGTGGGCCGCACTTCCAGGCCGGCGCTCCAGGAGCCGTCCTGGAAGAAGGCTTCGTCTTCGTTGACGGCCCAGTCGGCAAAGAGGGTCAGAAAATCCTGCTGGAATGGGCGCAAACCGACGTCAAAAACGAACTGGGCGCTCTGGGATTCCAGACTGAAAATACCGGAAGTGCCGTAGCTGATCCAGTTGGTCTTGCGGCTGGCCGCACCGATGACCAGGGCTTTTTCGCGGGCCGTGCGTTGGGTTTCGCCCTGGGACCAGCGGTAGCCCAGGCCAAACGTGTGGTCCCTCGCGCCGCCGGCCAGGCCAAGCTGGTAGTCGTAGATCTTGTAGCTATCGGCGTGGGTGCCGAAGGTGCTGGTATTCATGGCGAAGTTGAGTCCGCGCCCGAAGGCGAGGCCGTAGTTGTCCAGGCCGCTGCGGATGTTGCCGTCATCCCACCAGAAATCCGAGCCCGCCACATCGGTCAAGGCAAAGGCCGCCGGGTTGAACAGGCCGGCCACGGGCCCGCCGGTGACACTGGGGCTCTGGGGCAAAAACCAGCTGTCACTTTTGTAGTCCAGGAAAGGCGAAGTGGCCAGGGCTGTGGTGGCCATCAGAAGCATCAGGCCAAACACCAGGCCGGCGCGCAGGCGAACGGAATTCATGGAAACCCTCCGGTTATTTTTTCAGGCCATGCCGACGCATGACTTTCAACAGACTGCTGTGGTCGGCCAACCCAAGCTGGGCGGCCGTTTTGGTGATGTGCCAATCGTTGCGTTCGAGAGCTGTGAGGACGATCTGGCGTTCGGCGGCGATTTTCTGATCTTTCAGGGAGCCGCCCGGCAAGGCCATAGACGCCCCGCCGAGACCCGTGGTTACCGCTTCGGTCGTGCCGTCGCCAATGCCCTTGGGCAGCAGGTCGGGCGTGATCACATCGTCGGTACCGGCGATGACCAGCCTTTCGATGACATTGCGCAGCTCGCGCACATTGTTGCGGGACCAGGGGTGGGCCTGCAGCCTTTTCAGGGTTTCGGGCGCCAGGGTCCGGGCGCGCACACCAAATTTTTCGCAGACCAGGCCCAGAAAGTGCACCGCCAGGATGGGCACGTCACTCAAACGTTCGCGCAGCGGCGGCACCGTCACGATGTGGGTGTTCAGGCGGAAGAGCAGGTCCTGCCGGAAAGTGCCGGTGGCAGCTTCGGCGTCCAGGTCGCGGTTGGTGGCCGCGACCACCCGGGTATCAACCTTGATGCCCTGATGGGAACCGAGGCGGGTGACGATCGCGTCTTCCAGCACGCGCAACAGCTTGGCCTGGGCCGCGGCCGGCAATTCGCCGATTTCATCCAGAAACAGTGTGCCACCGTGAGCGGTTTCGAAGGCCCCCTTGCGGGTGCGGTCCGCGCCGGTGAAGGCGCCTCGCTCGTGACCAAATAGTTCGGATTCGACCATGGTGTCGGGCAAGGCGGCGCAATTGATGGCCACGAAAGTGCGGCCCTTGCGCGGGCCGGCATCATGCAAACGCCGGGCGACGAGTTCTTTGCCGCTGCCGCTTTCGCCGAGGATCAACACCGGGCTGGGAATGGTCGCCAATTTGTCGATCTGGTCTTTCATGGCGCTGGCGGCCCGGCTATCACCGATGAGAGGCGAATCGTCACCGCTCTGGCGCCGGTACCGACTCACTTCACTGCGCAGGCTGGCCCAGGCCAGGGCATTTTCCACTTCGCGCACCACGCGCTCGAGGGGCTCGTCCTTGGCGATAAAACTGTAGGCCCCAAGCTTGGTCGCGCGTACGCAGCGGTCGTAGCTGCCGGTGCCGGTGTAGACCAGGATGGGCACTTTGTTTTTCTGGCGCTTCAAGGTGGCCAATACTTCGAAGCCATCAACGCCGGGCATTTCCAAATCGAGAATCACGCAGTCGGGCGCCTCGGAGGCGATCAGGGCCAGGCCTTCACTGCCGCCGCCGGCGGTCATGGTGTCGAAACCGCCCAGCCGTTTGAGGTCGTAGGCATACTGGTCACGCATGGCGGCGATGTCATCGATAATCAGGATCAGGCTCATTCTGCACTCGTTTCAGGGGGCGGAAAAGACAGCGTAAAGGTCGTCCCATAGCCGGGCTCGCTTTGCACCCGGATGGTGCCGCCGCAGTCGCCGATCAGGCGCCGCACATTGCTCAGGCCCAAGCCTGTGCCCTGCTCGCGGGTGGTGAAAAAATCGGTGAAAATGGCGTCCAGGTTTTCGGCCCCGATGCCCTCGCCGGTGTCCGAAACACTGACCATGATCCGCAATTCGTCCAGGTTCGGGTCCTCATCCACCGTGGCGTCGACCGTGACGGTGCCTTTTCCATCAGGCAGACTTTCGAGCGCATTGCGCACCAGATTGTCGAAGATGCGCCGCAGGCTGATCGGGTCGGCCATGATCGGTGGCAGGCTCGACGGCACCGCATTGACCAGCTGGGCCTGATGGCCGGTGCCGGGGTCGGCCAGCACCGCGGTGACGATCTCATCGAGATGACAACGCTCGGGCGCGCGGCCGCCGCTGAGTTTGGCGTAGTGAGTCGCCAATTCTTCCAGGTAGGCCAAGCCCCCTTCGAGGGTCTCGCGGCGCTCTGCATATACGGTGGTCAACTCGTCGGGTTGCTTCTCGCTGACTTCGGACAAATGCCGCAGCACGTTGCGCAAGGGCGTGATGCCGTTGCGGATGTCGTGGTTCACCTGCCGGGCCATCTCGCCCATGGTGGCTTTCTGTTCGGCGCTGCGCAGGCGGGCGACGCCGTTGCGCAGCCGCACGGTCATTTCGCCCAGCAGGCGGGTCAGGCGGCCCACTTCGTCCTTGCGCGTGGATTCGAATTCGATGTCGAGGCGGCCCAGATCCAGATCTTTGGTGCGGGCGGCCAAATCGCGCAGGGGCTTGCTGACCCGTCCGGCCAGCAGGGTGGCCAGCAGGGTGGCCAGGCCAGCGGCCAACAGGAGGATCAGGCCCAGCCTCAGGTTCATGTCGCGCAGCAGCTGGTGCAGGTCGGCGCGGTCGTGGGTCACCAGCAGGCGCGCGTTGTCGAGCTCGCCGTCCCAGATCAAGGGCAGATGTTCCGATTGCACGATGATGCCGTCGCGGCGCAGGCGGTACTCTACCTCGAGCACATCCTGGAGTGCATCTTGGCCTTCGCCCAGACGTTTGACCAGACCGTCGCCGGTGGCCAGGAAACCGTCGGGCCAGACGATGGCCAGGGCCAGGTCACCGTCGCGGTCCAGGCCGCGCAGGCGTTCGGCGTCCATCAGTTTGCCCCCCACCAGATGGAACGTGCGGCCGCCCACGGTGACGGGCCGGCTGCGGCCCAGAGCCAGGAAACTGTTTTGGGGCGTGCGCGCGCTGATCAAGGCCTGGCCGCCGGGGGCGCGGTCCAGCAGCAGGGGCAGGCGGGGGTCCATCTGGCCGTGGGCCGAGGGGAAATGGCCCGAGCTGATCACTTCGCCCGAGCTGGCCTGGATCTGCAACAGATCCAGATTCATCAGGGACATCTGGCGTGGGGCAAAGTCGCGCAGATAAATGTTCAGGTCGGGACGGGTGCCGCTGACCGCCAGGCGGAACGTATTGTCGGCGGTGATGGTCTCGGCCAGGGCGTCCAGCAGCGTGGCGACCGAGAGGCTTTGGCGGTCGAGGTCGTCGCGCGCGAGGGCGAGCTGGTTGGCGACCCGGCTGGTGTCCAGGTCGGTGAAGCGGTCTTCGATGACCGTGCCGATCACGCGAATTGCCAGGGCCAGGGGCAAGACGGCCAGCAGGATGGTGCCGATGAGGATTTGTCCGCGCAGGTTCACGGGGTCGCTTTCGGTTCGGTCGGGGCCTGCGCGCGGCCGAGGTCGTGTAGCAGGGGCGTGCCGTCGTAGGCGAGGTGCAGGCCGGCCAGTTCACCGCGCACGATCAGCCAGTCGCGGCCCAAAGCCAGGGGGTAGACGGTGCCGGCGCTGGTGAGTTCTTCGGCGGGCGAGCGGGCACCACCGGCGGTCAGGTTGTGGGCCTGGACCAGGGTTTCGGCGGGGCCCGGTTCGGGGCGGGCCAGGCCGGCTTTCTGCAGCCAGGCGGCGCGTCCCATCAGGGCGGCCAGTTGCAGGCAACCGGTGGGAAAGAGTTGATCCTGGCAGATCACGAAGGCGCCGGCCATTTGCCACTGCAAAGCCAGGCTCAGGTCAGCGTGGCCCAGTCCAGCAATGCGGGCGCCCGAGCCGGACAAATGGCTCAGTCGTCCGGCGAGCTCGGCGGCGGCCGGGTCGGCGTTCAGGTAGGCGATGGTCTGGGCGTCGAGGCCATATCGGGCCAGCTCCGAATCCCGGGGCACGGCGCTGGGGATGGAGATGGGGCCGCTGAGCTGGGGGCAGGCGTTGCCGCCGCTCACCGGGAACATGATCTGGTCCCAGTCGCGGGCCGAGATGCTCGTCACATCCCGCGAGACCCGCAGGTCAGCCGCAGCGCCGACCCAATGGGCCGTGCCGCGGGTATTGGTCTGCGGTGGGCACACCAGCAGGTACAGGCGTTCCCAGGGCAGGGGCACGGTGGAAAACCCGGGCGCCTCATCGAAAAAGCCGACCGTATCGAGATCCCGGGCCAGAGCCAGATCGATATCGGAAGCCACCAGATCGCGGGGGTCCACCTGGGGCGTGACCCGGAAGGTGAGGGATTTCCAGGCCGGCGGCAACGGGTGGCTGGTATTGGGTTGGCATTCCAGCAGGGGCCGGGGCGCGGGGTCCGAAGCGCGCAGGCGGGCCGGGCCGGTGCCCACGGGCCAGGTCCAACCCGGTTGCCGGAGGGCCACCGCGGCCGCCGGATGGGCCAGCATCAGCGGGAAGCGGGCCTGGGGTTCGGGCAGTTGCACGGCCAGGCGCCGGGCATCGACAGCGGTGATGCTGCTGGCGCGGGCGTTGATCCAGCTCCAGGGCGAAGCGCCGGCAGGTCGGTCGTCGGCGGTCTGGTTGGCGGCCTGGTTGGACGTCTGGTTGGACGACCAGGCGCGGCGCACGTCTTCGGCCGTGACCCGGGTGCCGTCCCAAAAGCGGGCGCCTTCCCTGAGGGTGAAAATCCAGGTCGTGCTGTCGGCGGTGCAGGTCCAGTGTTCGGCCAGACCGGCGCTGGCGGTGCCGTCGCAGGCCACGTTGACCAGGGTTTCGTACAACTGGGCAAAGACAACCCGCTCGGCCCGGTTGTGGGGCACCGGTGCGTGTTTGGGCCGGACTTCATCGGTCAAGGCGAAGGTGAAGTGTCCGCCGGGTTCGGCCGGCTCGCCGAGCACGTCGCAGCCCGCGCGGACAGTGCTCAGGCCGCCATCAGCGGCAGGCCAGCGATCGGGCACGACCCGGGCCGAATCCTGGGCCTCGCCACCGCCACCTGAGCCGGCGCAGCCTGACAGCACGAGCAACAACCCGACCATCGCGGCGGTCAGGGTGAGCTGGGGGCTTGATGGAAGGCGAAATACCGACATCAGGACTCTCTTTTTCGGGGTGGTGCCAAGCCTGAGAATGGACCTCCGCGCGTGCCCTGACAACAGGAAATGGCAGCGGGGGTTCCCGGGCCGGTGATCCGGTCGAGCCTTTTGGTGACGGACAGGCCTTCACGTTATATGCTTGGCGCGAATTTCCGGGTGAAATTTTCCGGTCAAATTTCCCGGTGAAGACCACGCCCGTACCCGACCGCAATGAGGGGATCATCCGGCTTGAACAATCCGCGTTGCCCGGCCTGCCAGCAGGCCTTGCCCTGGTGGGACACCCTGAAAAAGCTGTTGGGCCCATCACGGCAGAACCGGGCCCTGTGGGGTGTGGTGTGTTTTTCGTGCGGAGCGGACCTGAAAGTGCCCAATACGCGGGTGCTGCTCATTGCCGCGGCCGGTGTGTTTTTTGGCAGCCAGACTTCGACCCTGTTGGTTCTGAGTGAAATGAGCGAGACCGAATTCTGGTTGGCGAAACTTTGGCTGATCGTCGGGTTTTACGCCATCGCCGTCTTCATTCTGCTGAAACTGGAGCCCCTCGAATGAGTCGAAAACGAGATGTGCGGGCCATGTTCGTCGTTCTGGTGGTGATCCTGGCGGGCCTGATTTTTGGTTCCCCGACACCGGCCGACGCCATGGTGCCCGAAGATCTGCTGTCCATGCGCACGGTGGGCCTGTTGGGCGTCAGTCCCGAAGGTGACTACTTGCTGTACAGCCTGGCCGCCTGGGACGAGGCTGCCCGCGCCAATAAGAGCACCCTCTACCGCCGCGATCTGGTCACAGGCAAAGACCAGCTTCTGTTCACGCCCGAAGATAATTCGTCGGGACCGGTGATCCGGCCCGATGGGGCGGCGATCGCCTACCTGCGTGCCGGCGATGAGGGTACGGAAGTCTGGCTGATGGACAACATGGGCGGCGACCGGGTTCGCCTGAGCAATGCCGCCGGCAACTTTGGCGCGCTGCACTGGGCGCCCGACGGCACCGCCCTGGCCTGGGTGGCCAGTGGGCAGGCCGGTGACTATGAGGGCGATCCGGGGCACTACGTGGTGGCCGACAACATCGGTTTCCGGCATCTGGGCGCAGGGTATCGTGAGGGTTCGCTGCGGCAGTTGTTCGTCATGGATCTGGCCAATGGCGACGTGCGGCGGCTGGTCAACGGTGACCTGGATGTGCGCTCGCTGAGCTGGTCGCCGGACAGCCGGCAGTTGGTTTTTTCGGCCAAGCGCCAGGCCGATCTGGGCCTGAACCTGAACAACGATTTGTGGCGGGTGGCGCGGCTGGGCGGCCAGCCGGTGCAGTTGACAACCAACCCCGGCGACGACCGGGATCCGCAGTGGCACGCGCCCGACAGCATCGCCTACCTGCGGGCCACCGAACCGCTGTGGGAAACGGCGCCCAACGCGGTGGCCGAGCTGAACCCCGCGCAGGGTGAGGCCGGCGGCCTGAAGCTGCACGGCGAGGACTTCGACAATTATTTCTGGAAATACACCATGTCCGACGGTGTGCCCTACATTTTGGGCAGCCGGCGCGGTTGCCTGGATCTGGTGCGCCTGGGCCGAAGCGGACCCGAGTTCTTGACCGACGGTGGCCACGACTACTGGTCGTTCCACATTGTGAACCGGCAGGTCTATTTGCAGGGCGTGGGGCAGACCCTGCCCGGCGCCATCATGCAGGTTGATCTGGCCGAAAAAATCATGGGCCCCCACCGGCCGCGCATTCTGATTGATCCGAACCGGGATTGGCGCCAAAAGGTGGGCCTGGTCGAGCCCGAGCCGTTCGCCGTCACGGTCGAAGGCCGCGTTGTCGAAGGTTGGTATTTCAAACCGGATCATCTGGAAGAAGGCCGCCCGGTGCCCACGGTGTTGAGCATTCACGGGGGCCCGCAGTGGATGTATGGCGGCTATTTCCTGCCCGAGTTTCACATCCTGACCCAGTTCGGCTATGGCGTGGTGATCTGCAATCCGACCGGCAGCATGGGCTACGGGATCGAATTCATGAGCGAGGTGCGGGGCGACTGGACCGGCCGGCCGGCGCGCGAAGTGCTCGCGGCGTTGGATCAGGCGGTGGCCGAGGGCTGGGCCGATCCCAATCGGCTGGCCGTCATCGGCGGCAGTTACGGCGGCCATCTGGGCGCGGCGTTGACCACTCAAACCGACCGCTTCAAGGCTGCGGCCCTGGACCGGATGTTCCCCGAGACGATCTCTTTCTGGGGCACGACCGACGAAAAATGGTTCCCCGAATGGGAGTTCATGGGGCGGCCCTGGGAGCCCGAAGCCCGCGAAGTCTACCTGCGCAATTCGCCCTACGAAGAGGTGGCTTCGGTCACTACGCCCACGTTGATCAGTCAGGGCATGGGCGACTACCGCTGCCTGGTGGCCGGGGGCGAGATGTGGTTCTCGGCCCTGCAGTCCCTCGGCGTGCCGTCGCGATTGATCCGCTTTGAAGACGAAGGGCACGGCGTTCGCAATCCGGCCAATCTGGTTTTTTATCACAACCAGATGCTGAACTGGTTTGACACGCATGTGCTCGGTCCGATAGAGCCGGAAGGGGTGAACGGGCTGCATGATTGAGGATCCTCGCGTACCCGCTTCGGGGGCCAAGCGCCTGAGTCTGTGGTTGATGGCCGCAGCGATGGTGCTGGTCATCGGGCTGAAGTCGTATAGCCCACCGGTGGCCGGCGTGCCCTGGCACTATTTCGGTTGGCCTTTGCTGATCGCCGGCGTGGCGATAGCCCGCTGGAAACAAGCGGACCGTTCGTGGTGGCAGACCACGGTGCTGCTGGCCTACCTGATCGGGCTGTTGTTCGTCACCCGCATCGACGGCGATACCACCGATGGTCACGTGCTCGAACTGGCCTTGATGCTGGGCGTGGGTGTTCTGGTGGTGCCGGCCTTGCTGGCCAAATACTGGATGCGCCAGCCATTGGACTACAGTTGGTTCAACGGGCGCTGGACTCCAAAAATGTGGATCTGGTTGCCGGCCGGATTTGTCCTCGGCTTCGTTTTCATGTGGCTGTACTTCAACAAGCTGACCCCGACCCTGCACCACAGTTGGCCCTTGCCGTTGACCGGCGAGCGCACCGAAGCGATGTGGCGCCTGTTCTGGGGCTGCAACTTCATCGGCATCTGGGATGAGCTGGCTTTCATCAACTTCGTTTTTGTATTGCTGAGCCGGCATTTCCGCTTCCGCGAAGCCAATCTGGTCCAGGCGGTGTTCTTCACCAGTTTCCTGCATGAGATGGCCTTTGTGGGCTGGGGGCCGGTGGTCATCTATGGCTTCGCCCTGATCCAGGGGCTGACCTATCGCCGCACCGGATCATTGTTCTATATTGTAGTCCTGCATCTGATGATCGATTCGATCCTGTTCTATATGATCGTCAACCGGTGGTATCCGGGTTGGGGGTGGCATCCGTGGTAAGGGCAGCGCAATTGGTGGTGGTGGCCTTGGTGGTCGTTATGGCGACCGCAGCGGCAGGTGCCGACGTCTGGCAGGAACTGGAAACCGGCCTGGAGATTGCCCACTTCGATTCGCGCACGCGCACCGTCAGCGCCAAAGGTGACCTGATGGTGCTGCGGGTCGAGCCCCGTATTTTTTCCCTGCAGTTGTTGGCCACCGACCGCAAGGCTGGCAAGCCTGGCCGCAACGTGGCCCAATGGTGTCGCGACAAGGGCTTGATTGCAGCGATCAATGCGGGCATGTACCAGGCCGACATGCGCACCCACGTTGGCTTCTGCCAGGTGGATGGCAAGGTGATCAACGGTTTCGCCAACGACTACCTGAGTGTGGCGGCCTTTGGTCCGGTTGATGTGGCGGACCCGCCTTTCCGGATTTTTGACCTGGATGAAACGCCCATGGACGAGGTGCTGCGCCGCTACCGCAACGTGGTGCAGAACCTGCGGCTGATCAAAAGAGGCGGCGAAAACCGCTGGCAGCCCGCAACCGATCAGTGGCGCGAGGCAGCCCTGGCCGAGGATCATCGGGGCCGGGCCCTGTTGGTCTACTGCCGCACGGCCTGGTCGATGTACGAGTTCAACGAGATCCTGCTGGCGCTGCCGCTGAATGTGGTGGCGGCCCAACATCTGGAAGGCCGCAGCCCGGCCCGCTTCTGGATCGATCATCCCCAATACAAGGCCGGCCCGGAAGCGCCTGCTCCCGGGCCGGAATTGCCCAACGTCATTGGTGTGGTGCGGAACCTGGATTCAAGCAACCAAGATTCAAGCAACAAAGACGCTAACGAACAATGACCACCCGCCCCGTCTGGGCTTCACGACCGGTGCTCATGCGTACGAGGTAGACCCCGCTGGCCGCCGCCCGACCGCTGTTGTCCCTGCCATCCCAGACCACAACCTGTGTGCCGCCGGCCATCGAGCCGGTGTGCAGCGTGCGGATGCGAGCGCCACGGGTATCGTAGATTTCCAGTTGCACATCCTGCTGGCCGGGCATGGTCAACTGCAGGCGGGACTGCGAGCCGGTCACGCCATCGAGTACGCGCAGGTTCAGGCGGCCGAAGGCACCGTCGTCGACGCCGCTACTGGTCGTGACGGTGAACGGTTCGGCCGGTGAGAGGTCCGAGCGCAGGCCCAGGCGTCCGGCCCAGGCGCGCCAGTAATAGTTGCCATCAGTCAGGTTGGGCAGGGCCCAGGCCGTTTGGCCCGTGCCTTCGGGCACGACATCGACCGTGGCGGCCAGTTGGGTGCACTCGGCGTCGCTATAGACGCGATAACCGTAGAGCAGGGTGCCTCCGAGGGGGTCGACACTGTTGTTGACCACCAGCAGGCCATTGCCGGGCACGGAGGCTCCGGCCAGGGGTGCCACGGCCACTGGTGCCGCGGGTTCGTCTCCACCGGGATCACCCAGGACCGTCACGTCGTCAACATACCAGCCATCGGCCACGACCGACTGGTCGGTCTCCACTACAAATCGGATCTGGAGTTCCTGGCCGGCATATTGGGCCAGATCCAGGTCTACCAATTGCCAACTGGCCTGGGCGCCGGTGTAGCTGGCAACGGTATTCCAGATACCGCCGGCATTCACCTGCACGCGCCCGAAATCGTAAGTGTCCTCAAGGTCGTACTTGTGCCAGAACTGCAGACGGGTCGCCTTCACCGGTGTGGTGAGGGTCGCCGAGTATGCCGTTTGGTCGCTGTAGTCGCCGCCGGGGGTGTCGGTCAACGAATTGCCGGACGAGTGGAACTCACTGCCGGTCAGGCCCCAGCCGCCATCCAGGGTCCAGTTGCCGGTTCCGGTTTCAAAGTTGTCCGTGGCAATGACAACCGGCGAGCCGATGGTGAACTGCAGGAAATAGCTGAGATCGCCGTCCGCCAGGTGCAGCACCACTTCCACCGTGGCCTGGTGGCCATTGGGGCAGCCGGCATCAACACTGAAAGGCAGCGGATTAGCCGACAAATCGGTGGTGCCCAGGCTGGGCAGGCTGCCGATGGTGCGGTTGGCGGCGGTGAATTGCAGCCAGGGATCGTCGGTCTTGATGGTCAGGTCCAGGCCCAGGATGCTGTCGTACACCGACTGGTTTTCCAGCGTGAAGCTCAGTTCGGCGCTTTCGCCCGGCAAGACCGATTTGGCCGGATTAATAATGACCGGCGTATGGGCCGCCACCCAGGTTCCCGCCACCCGCATCAGGTAAATGTGGGGCCAGATGTTTTCCTGGAACAGCTGCTGCCGCCGGCTTTCCTGAGGCCAGAAGCCATCGCTGCCACTGCCGATTTCGTTGCTGAAGGTGTAGAAGCGCGTGTGCTTGCTTTCGTCCCCGTAGTTCCAGTCAAAAGAGCCGCCATTGACCCCGTACAGGATGTTGCCCGGCTGGCCCGGCGTGTAGCCATTGAACTTGGTCATCTCGGCGGCCATGTGGTCATAGACCAGGCCGTCGGGCGTGGGGGTGCTGATGTAGCCCCAGGGATAGAGGGTCAGGTTGCTGTAGGTGTGCACGGTATCGTGGGTGCGGATCTCCCGGCTGTCGATGAAGTCCATCATGGCCTGGGTCTCGAGCTCGCTGCCCGGTCCAGGGCCGCGGTAAATGTCGCTGGCCGGATCGGGGCTGCTGCCGCTGTCGTCGAAGCCCCACTGGAAGGGGTAATTGCGGTTCAGGTCGACCCCAAAATTGGTGGGGCTGTTGACGCGCCGGTTCTTGCGCCACAAGCCGCCGCCATCAGGATTGGTCAGCTCGTTGTAGATCACGCCGTCGGGGTTGACGATCGGCACGATGTACAACTCGCGGTTGTCCAGCAGCCAGGTGATCTCCGGGTCGGTGCCGTAGTTGCTGGCCAGATATTCGGCGAACATGATGGGAAACTCGCTGGCCATGATTTCGCGGGCATGGTGCATGCCGTCGATCATGATTTCGGGTTCGTTCTCGTCGATGTCCGGATTGGCCGAAACGCGGAAGGCCCAGATGTCGTTTCCTTCGAGAGTTAGTCCAATGGACCACTTCTCACTGACGACGTCGGGGTAAAGCAGGCGCAGACTGTCGACGAAGGCGACGTTTTCGCTGTAGGTGTGGAAGATGCCGAAGCCGGCGCCCTTGTTGGCGTAGGCGAGGCTGGCTTCCAGGTCGCGCTGCAGGACCTCGTAGGGGTGGCCGGCGTTGGCCAGGAAATCCAGGGCCCGGGCATCGGCGGCGACATCGGCATGATGGCCGCTCTTGGCCTGGATGACGTCCAGCAGGCCCAGATTGTCGCGCACGAAATCGGCGTTGGCCTGAGAGCTGAGGTCCAGGCGGATCAGGGTGCGGGATTCATCGGCGGCCAAAACCGAGCCGGTGATAAGCAAAGCCAGCGTACAGACCAGGGCGACAATACGGAACGAGCGGAACATTTTTTCCTCCGGCGGGCGGCAATTTCGGTTGAGCGCTATTGGAACACATCATTTTACAGGACTTATCATTCTACAGGAAAGGGGCTCCCGGCTCAAATGAATACAAATCACGGAATTGGGACAGGTTGGCCGGGCGACAAAAAAGCGCCGGCTCCCGAGGGAACCGGCGCACTCGTTTTCTTGACGATACCGTGCAGGTAACGAGTTGTCTTATTTGGTCTTGTCCACCGCGGCGCAGGTCTTTTTGACGGCGTTGATGGAAACCTTCAGGTTCTTCTTCTCTTCGGCCGTGAGCTTCACCTTGATGATTTCTTCGATGCCGTTTTTGCCCAGAATGACCGGCACGCCGAGGAAAAGCTTCTTCACGCCGTATTCGCCCTGCAGGTAGGCGGCCACCGGAATGATCTTGCGCTTGTCAAAGGCGATCGCTTCGATCATCTCCAGGGCACTGACCGCGGGGCTGACAAAGGCCGAGCCGCTGCCCAGCAGTTTGACGACTTCGCCGCCGGCACCGCGGGTGCGTTTTTCGATCTTGGCCAGTTTGCCTTTGCTGACAAACTGTTCCACCGGCAGGCCATAGATGCGGCAGGCGCTCCGGATGGGCACCATGGTATCGCCGTGGCCACCGAGCACAACTGCTTCGATGTTCTCGACCGAAACGTTGGCTTCCTTGGCGACAAAGTACTTGTAACGCGCGCTGTCCAGCACACCGGCCATGCCCATGATCTTGTGGGGCTTGACGCCGCTCTTCTTGAAGAGGCGGTAGACGATGGCGTCCAGGGGGTTGGCGATGGAAATCACGAAGGCGTTGGGGCAGTACTTCTTGATGCCAGCGGCGACAAAATCGGTGATCTTCAGGTTGATCGCCAGCAGCTCTTCGCGGCTGGGGAAGGTGCCGTCGGGGCGCATGGCCCGGGGGACACCCGCGGTGTTGATGATAAAATCTGAACCCTTAAGCACTTCGTAGGTCTTGCTGCCGACGAGGTTGACGTCACGGCCGTAGACGGG
>CAZLUL010000072.1:0-18285 GCA_964562635.1 uncultured Fibrobacteraceae bacterium
AAGGGTTCGTTTTCTTCTGTCCGGGACAATCCCTACCGCCCGATTCTACGCTTTGGCGCCCGCCAGTACACCCTCAAGTTTGGCCACAATCGCATTCCAGCCTTTTTCGTGATTGTCACGGGATTCGGCATTGGGAAAGCGTTCGTGGGTCAGCGTGAAGGCCGTGCCGTCGCCCTCAGCCTTCATTTCCAGCGTCACCACCGTTTCCTGCTGCCCGGTGCCCTCGGATTGCCAGGTGAATACCAAACGGTGCGGCCGGTCAATTTCGAGATATTTGCCCGTATGAACATAGACTTCTCCCTCGCCATGCATGTCGATCTGATACTCGCCCCCCACGCGCAAGTCCTGGCGGGGCACGTCCGCGGTGGTCATTGGGCTCAGCCACTGGGCCATGCTGCTGGGCGTGATCCAGGCGTCAAAAACTGACTCGGGCGAGGCCAGCAGGTGCCGGCTCATGGTCATCGATAGTTCACTCATTATTTTTCCTCTTCTTTCCTATTGCTGTCGAGTTTTAACCAACTGTCCAGTGAATCCAGGCGCGCGTCCCAGAACTGGCGGTACTGATTTACCCAGCGCTCGGCCTCGGCCAGGGGCGCTGCGTTCAGGCTGATATGGTGCACGCGTCCCTTGATCGTGCGCTGGATCAGTCCCGCCTGCTCCAACACCTTCAAGTGCTTGGAAACCGCGTTGAGCGACATCTCCAACGGAGCGGCAAGTTCGCTGACCGTGGCGGGACCGACACACAGGCGCCGCATCAGCAGGCGCCGGGTCGGATCGCTGAGGGCAGCAAAAACGCGATCAAGCTCGTGTGTATTATATTCAACCATAGGGTTGAATATAGGGACAAAGATTTTGGCCCGCCACCCAATTTCCGGATTATTCCTGGTTTTCTGTGGGAAAAAGCCTCACCGAGGCGGCAATACTACTTCTTAGGGTCGGATTTGCAGACCGATTCGCTCCATTCGGCCCCTTTGGAGGTCGAAACAACCAGCGCGAGCACGGAGATCACCACTATGACCAGCATGATCCCCCCAATGACAATGATGCGCAGCAAAACCACTCCTCCGGGTTTGGGCTAGTAGCCGGTTTTCTTGTCCACCACGTTGACGAAGTCATCACCCGCGGCAAACCGCCGCACATTCTCCCGGATGATTTTCCAGCGCCGCTCACCGGTCAGGCTGGCTGTGCTCGCCACGTGGGGCGTGATGATCACATTGTCCATCGTCCACAGGACATGGTCAGCCGGCAGGGGTTCGGGATCCGTCACATCCAGCGCCGCGCCGGCCAGATGGCCCGATTCCAGGGCCGCCACCAGGGCGTCAGTATCGACAATGGGACCCCGGCCGATATTCACGAACCAGGATCCGGCCGGCAGACGGGCAAAGGCCGCCGCATCGAACAAGCCCCGGGTCTCGTCGGTCAGGGGCAGGGCCACGACGACCACTTCGGACTCGGCCAGAAATTCGTCCAGGTCAGCAGCGCCCCCCATCCGGTCCACGTAGGCGGGCTTTTCTTTTTTGTCGGGATTGCGCACCGTGGCCAGAACCTTCATGTCAAAGGCGTGGGCCCGTCGCGCCACCTGCGAACCAATGCCCCCCATGCCGACGACAAACATGGTGCGACCCGACAGAGTCGTGGCCCCCGCGGAGGCTTGGCGATCCCAGCGGCCCTCGCGCTGGGCGGCGTGCAATTGGGGCAGTTTGCGGGTCAGAGCCAACAACGAACCCATGACGTGTTCGGCGATGGCCGGCCCGTGCACACCCTGCATGTTGGTCAGCACAATTTGCTCATTGTCCCGCAAACCCTCGATTTCCAGATACCCGTCCACCCCCGCGCTCCAGGACTGCACCCAACGCAGGTTGGTGGCCGCCGCCAGGAAATCCGCGGTCAGGACGTGCGCGTCGGCACCGTCGATTTCGGCGGCCCGGGCCAGTGCCTGTTCGTCCGATAGACCCGACAGGAAAACCACGTTGGGGGCCAATTCCTGCAGCTCGGCGAGTTGAGCCTCATCCAAGCGGCCCGCCAGGTAGGTCAATTTGTCCGTCTGGGCCAACCCGGCCGAAATCGAAACCAGCAACAGGACAATAATCAGAAACAGGGAACGGCAGAATTTCATGGCTCTTCCCAGTGGGTTGGAGTTGGGGTTTGAGTTGGGGTCAACGCAGGGCACAATCTACCACAGCTTTTGCCATTCTGCCTGAAGGCAAAGCGCCGGCCATTGACAGTCCAACGACCCGCCGCTAAACTCAAGGAGTGGATATCAGTATGGCAGTTCAGTATCGCAATCCAATATTGGAGGACGTTATGAAACATCTCAAATCACTTCTGATCTGCTCCCTCTTGGCCCTGACAGCCGTTTGGAGCGCCGGCCGTGCCGGTCGCACCGACCACACCTATGACCACTCCGCTGTGGGTGACGTGCGGGATCTGGAACTCGAAAACGCAGCCGTCTCCCCGCTCGAGACACCCGCCGAAGTCCACAATCCGCACAAGGTCCAGTTGACTCCCCCCACCAATAGCCCCGCCCGGCGGTCCGCTACTGACCCTGGCACCAAATCCGGTCCCGGCCAATCCTAAAGCAAAGAGGCTGTTATTTTGAGTATCTGGCAGAAATTATTTTCCGGGTCCCAGGCCCCGCCTGAGTTGGCCCGCGACCTGAGTCGCAATGCGCCCTGTTGGTGTGGATCCCAGAAGAAATACAAGCAGTGTCATTTCGCCGCGGATCGGGCCCATTTTACAGCCCAACAGAACGAGGACTGCAAGGGGCCTTCCTGAAGCAGCTGATTTTGGGGTTGGGTCCAGCCCTCAGCGAATAATCCGTCAATCACGATCCGCAAATTCGGCCACGCGGGCCTCCTGCCCTGCGGTTTCCACCGAACCTGGGCGCAGACGCCGGACCTTGGCGATGGCCTCGGGTGCCGTCAACCCCTGGCTCACCAGATAGGCCGCCAGCATGGTGCCGGTGCGGCCTTGGCCAGCGGTGCAGTGGATGCCCACGGCGCGCCCCTCAAGCCGAGCCTTTTCCACCTGGGCCAGGAACTGTTCGATCTGGACCATGGTCGGTGGCGTGAAGTCTTCCACGGGCAAGTGCAGGCCCGTCAGGCCAAACTTCTTCATTTCATCGGGTGCGATAGGCTCGGCAGTCAGCGAAACCAGGATCGTGACGCCGGACTCCTGCAGATAGGCCAGGTCCTGCTCCAGGGAGCGTGAGCCACCGGGTTGGGCCATGGCGCACAGCAGTTGGGATTCGACCCAGGAGAATCCGGGCACTTTCTGGAGGACGGGCTTGGCGGCCGCCAGTTCTTCCGGGAATTCGCGCAAGTGTGCTGCGGCGGGTTGGGCACTCAGCACAAGCAGGGCCACCATCAAAATTCGAGCTTTCATATTTGCGTTGCCGCCTCTCTCAGATGCTGCCCGCGGTGGTCAGCTCGTCTACGTATTGGCCCATGGTCCGGAAGCCGCCCTCGGCCAGCAGCTTCTCCAACTTGCCGAGCACCGATTCCTGGCCACCCTGGCTGCGCAGGCTCATGGCCGCCGATTGTCCCGCCTGGGGCTTGAAGTCGTCCATTTCCCACGGATGAATATACACGATGCAGGGCTGGTTCTGCCGTTTGGCCATGGCCCGCAGGAATTTGTAGGCCGGCCAGGGCAAGAGGCGCATGTAGCCGCCGCCGGAAAACGGGATGTTCTGGCCCAGAACCCGCCAGGTCGGCATGGGGATCACCGCCAGGGCATCGTCGGCTGCCGAAAGGCGGTAGGCCTCGCGGGGCGAGCCGGGCTGTCCGTAACGCGGATGGCGCACGGGAAAAATCGAGCAGTCGTAGCGAAAGCCCAGCTCCTGCAAAATTTCCAGGTAGCTGTGCACCGGCGGCGTGATGCTGAAACTCGGTGCGCGGTAGCCCGCCACGTTTTCCACCCCAGCGGCGGCCAGGGCGTTCAGCGCCTGCTGGCAATCGACCCGGAATTCGTCGGCACTCAGTTTGAAAACTTCCGGATGCATGTAGCTGTGGCAACCGATTTCATGGCCGCGTTCGGCAATCTCGGCCACCACCTGCGGGTGGCGTTCGGCCGTCCAGCCCAGGACAAAAAAGGTGGCCTTCACGTTGTGCCGATCCAGCATCTCAAGGCAGCGCCGGGTGCCTTTTTCAACCCGCGACTCTTCGCTGTCCCACTGTGCGGGCGGCACGTGATCCAGATAATTGTGACCGTGGAACCACTCTTCCACATCCACGGTCAGGATGTTGCCGGCAAAAGGATTTCCGTTGGCACCCATGGCTATTGTCCCTTGACTCGGGCCCGGATGGCGAACTGCAGGTAACGCATGTCCGACCAGCGGCCGAAGGTGAGCAGATTCATCAATTTGAATTTCAGGGAACCCGTCGGGTTGATGCCTTCGAGGCTGGCAACTTCGAAGCCGCAGTCTTCAAAAAGGGCCATCATGCTCGAGCGGGTGAAGAAGCGCAGATGAGTGCGGTCCAAAATGCCTTCGTCCGTATATTCCCAACTGCCGTGCACCACCAGGTTCACCACGTTGGGAAAGTGACGCACATTGGGCACCGAAGAAACGATGTGGCCCCCGGCGCGCAACAACGGGCGCAGCTCACGCAGCAGGTTTTCCGGCGCCACCACGTGTTCCAGAATATCGTTGAGGATCACGGCGTCAAAACCGCCGGCAGGCAATTCGGCCAACACAGTGTCGGCGTCGCCAACCAGTACTTTGTCCAGGACTTCGGCGGCGCGTTCAGCGGCCGCGGCGTCCATCTCCACGCCCCAGACTTCCAACTGCCGGCCTTGATCCTGCCACTGTTGCTTCAAGCCGGCACCAAAGGCCCCCGCGCCACAGCCAACGTCGAGGATGACGGCGGCCTCAGTCGGCACATGGTGCACCATCTCGCGACGGGGGCGGCCGTAATAGTCCGGGGCTTTTTCGGTGACGCTCATCAGTTTCCGTTGCTCTCCGCAGGGTTGAGGCCGCCCCGCCTGGTCGTTTGCAGCAGTTTATCCAGGTCGCCAACTTCGCCCACGATGATCAGGCGGTCGCCGGTGACCAAAGGCCGGGCCGGGTCCGGCATTTCGTTGTGCAACCCGCCCAACCGGTCGCGGTGCTGGACGGCCAGAACCGAGATATTGAAATTCGGCCGCAGAGCCAAGTCCTTGAGGTCGCTTCCGGTCCAGCTCTCCGGTGGCGTGAACATCTGCACCTTGTAGGACTCCGGCAGCTCGACGCAATCGTGCATGCGGGCTTCGCCGGTGACCAGGTTGATGCCCATATCCTGCTGCTGCAGCACCTCGCGGTTATAGATCTCGAAAATGGCCCGGCGCGTGATCAGGCCCACCAACACCGGATGTTCACGATTATACAGTACAGGCAAATCCGTCGTATCGCGATGCCCGAGTTTGAGCAGGCAGTCCTCCAGGTTGTCCTGGCGGTAAACCGCGTCGCCCACCTCGTGGCAGATGTCGTCGGCGATCAAGATCTCACCCAGATTCTCCTCATGCAGGATGTCCTTCACGTCGTGGATGGAAATCCGCCCCGCCAGCAGCCCTTCGCCATCGGCCACATAATAGTGTTCTTCGCTGTGGGTCAGGAAGAGCTTGATCACTTCGCTGAGTTTCTCTTCGCGCGGGATGGAGATCGGGTTGACCTCCATGATGTCCTCGACGTGAAAATCGCGCAGGATGGCCGACTCGCGGCCGAACTCGGTCTGCTGGCCGCGCTGGGCAAACTTCAGCGTAAAAATCGTTTCCTTCATGATGGCGCGATAGACCAGCGTGGCCCCGATGGTCGCGAGCATCAGCGGCAGGATGACGGTGTACTGCCCGGTCATCTCGAACAGGATGAGGATGGCTGTCAGCGGCGCACCGGTAGCCGAGCCGACCATCGCGCACATGCCCACCATGGCAAAGGTGCCGATGGCCCCGTGGGATCCCGGCACCCACAACTCGACCAGGGCGCCGAAGGCCCCGCCGAGCATACCGCCGAGGAATAGCCCCGGCGCGAAAATTCCGCCCGAGTAGCCCGAGCCCAGCGTGATGTTCACGGCCACCAGTTTGATCAGCACCAGCATCGCCATGGTGTGCAAAGCCATGCGGCCATCGAGGGCCTCGACCATGCTGGCGTACCCGACGCCATAGACCTGCGGAAAGAAAAGGAACAGGCCGCCGAGCAGCAAACCACCGAGGGCGGGCTTGAGCCAATCCGGCATCTTCAGTTTTTCGAAGAAATTTTCGGTGCCGTACAGCGTGCGCACATAGACCATGGCCACCACGCCGACGATCAGGCCGAGCAGCAGATACAGGGGCAATTCATGGTAACCGGCGATCGTAAAATCCGGCACGGGAAAGGCCGGGGTATCGCCCAGGAATTCGCGACTGACAGCGGTGGCCACCACACTGGCGACAATGATCGGGCTGAAGGTGACCACGGCGAAGTCGCGGGTCAGGATCTCCAAGGCAAAAAAAGCGCCGGCAATGGGCGCGTTGAACGTGGCGGCGATACCGGCGGCGGCACCACAGCCAATCAAGGTGCGCAGGCGCTGGGGCGAGTAGCGCAGCATCTGGCCCAGGGTGCTGCCGAGGCCGGCGCCGATCTGGACAATGGGGCCCTCGCGACCCACCGAACCGCCCATGGCGATGGTGATGGCGCTGGCGATAATTTTAACCGCGGCCACCGCCGGTCGGATCACGCCCTTGCGGAAAATCATGGCGTTCATGACTTCGGGCACGCCGTGCCCTTTGGCTTCACGGGCTAGGAAGTGCACCAGCGGGCCAACAATCAGGCCGCCGACCACTGGCAGCAGGATTTTCTGCCACCACGGCACCGCCTGCAACAGGGCCACGGTGTCTTCGCCCCGGCCCAGCACCAGATTCTGGAAAAAATCGACCAGGAAGCGGAACAGGATCGCCCCAAAACCACCCATCAGGCCCACAAAGACCGCGATGACGACCATGAGGGTGGTCTCATCCGGTTTGAACCGCTCTATAAGGGCAAACAAGGCGCGCCGGACGCGGTTGAAACCGGGACCGGCCTGGGGCGTGGCCATCAAAGCTCCTGACTGAAGTCTGAAAGGTGGTCAGGCGCCCAATACTGGGGAACTGGACCTTGAGAGTCAATCCCCGATCGCGATCGGAAATGACATCCGGTGGGGCGGCATCCGGGGTTGTGTAAGATCGCCACTGCGGTTATTCCTGTACCCATACCCAAACCGTGAAAGCAGAACCCATGACCACCGCGAACAAATCACCGTTTCCCGTTGCCAATGATATTTTGGAACCGTGTAGTCTGGCTGAAGGACTGCACACCGCGCGCCTGGCCAATGGGCTGCGGGTGATCATTCGCGAGGACCACCGCACCGAGGTGGCCATCTGCAACGTCTGGGTCAAGGTCGGCAGCAACCGCGAACCCGAGCCCATGCGGGGCTGGTCACACGGTATTGAGCACATGCTTTTCAAGGGCACCGAGCGGCGCGATGAGGGCGACTTTGCCCAGGAAGTGGCTGCCGCCGGTGGCGCCACCAATGCCGGCACGGGTTACGAGACGACCAACTACCACATCACCTTGCCGTCCGGGAACATCGACCAGGCCATCGACATCCTGGGCGACTCGCTTTTCCACTCGGAATTTGCGCCCGACAGCCTGGATGCCGAACGCCAGGTGCTGGTGCACGAAAACCACATGTACGACGACATCCCCTTCGGCTTTGGCGTGACCTGGCGTTGGGGCTGCGAACTGACCTTTGATATGAGCCCCTACCGCCATCCCATCGGCGGCCGTGACGAGAACCTGCTGGAGCGCGACCGGGACGACATCCTGGCCTTCTGGCGCTCGGCCTACCGGCCGGACAACATGACCCTGGTGGTGGTCGGTGCGGTGAATTCGGCCGACGTCTTCGCCCAGGTGCAGGAGAAATTTGGCCAGGTGGATCCGGCGCTTTTTTCGGCCGAGCCGGGGCCTTGCACCATCGTGGCGGCACCCCCCACCGAGCCGGATCACGACGCGCCGCGCCTGAAAATCGAATACGGCGACATCAAGAAAGCCTACGCCAAGCTCATTTTTCCGGCCCCGGGTGAAAAGCAGGGCCTGGACGCCATTCTCAGCGTCGTGCGCCGCGTGCTGTCCGATGGCCGCAGCTGCCGTCTGTATCGCCAGGTGCAGGAACAGCAAAAACTGGTGGATGATTTTGCGGTGATGACCGAGACCGGCCCCCGCGAAGGCATCATCCTGTTTGACCTCGAGACCGGGCCCAAACGTCTGGCCCAGGCCATGGTCGAAATTGTTCGGGTGCTCGAAGACCTCAAGACCGATGGCTGCACCGAGGCCGAGTTGCAGCGGGCCATCACGCGGGTTTCGCGGGGTTTCCTGTTCGGCGCCGAGACCGTCCAGGGCCAGGCCTCAAGCCTGGGTCACAACGATGTGAACGACGACTTGGCAGGAACGTTCAACTATCCCGAGCAGGTGGCGGCCGTCACCAGCGACGATGTGCGCAACTTCTGCCGCAGCGTTTTTCGCCTCGGCAACCTCAGCGCAGTCATTTACCTGCCCGAGGGCACTGATGCCGCGGCGCATGGTATTGCGGCCGATGTCACAGCCCTCACGGCGCTGTTGGACCCGGTGCTGGGTGCCGAAGCTGCCGTATCGGTTCCGGCCCCGGCCGCGCCAGCCGACAACGCCGGCAAAAAGCGGCCGAATCGCCGTTCCGCTGAACATCCCCATTTCGAGTCCGCTCATCTGAGCAACGGCATCGAAGTCTGCTACCGCGTCGACCGGGCCGTGCCCATCCTGACGATGAGCCTGGCCAGTGCCGGTGGCGCCACGGCCGAAAGCGCGACTGATGCCGGTCTCTTGGCCCTCACCCAGGCGGTGATGATCAAGGGCGCCGGCGGCCTGGATGCCGAATCATTGCATGAAATTCTGGAAGGAAATGGCGCCTCGCTCAGCCCCCAGGCCGACCGCGACTACAGCGGGCTTTTCCTTTCCGCAATGTCCGACCGCCTCGATCAGGGTTTCGACTTGATGGGCAAGACCATCAGCGACCCGACTTTTGCCGAAGCGGAAATCGAGCAGGAAAAACGTCTGGCCCTGGAACAGTTGGCCTCCGTGGATGACAACCCGGTGCAGGCGGCAGCGCTGCGTTTGCGGCACATGATGTTTGGCGACCACCCCTACGGTCGGCCGTTGCCCGGCACCGAGACCAGCATTCCAACCCATACACAGGCGGATCTGAAAGCCCGGCACAAGCAGAACTGGACGGCCAAGAAAGTGCAAGTTGTGGTCTCGGGTGATCTGGATCCGGACCAGTTGCTGCCGCGGTTGGAAAAGCTGCTGGTGGACCTGCCGGCGGGTGAGAATGCGGCCCAGGTGATTCCGGGCCCGGCCCAGATTCCCAGCGGGGTGGTCAGCGAAACGATGACCCGCCAACAGAATCAGAGCGTGGTTCTGGTGGCCTGGCCGGGTCCCATCGACACCACGACCGACCGGGTGCCCCTCATTCTGCTCAAGGAAGTTCTCAACGGCCAGAGTGGGCGCCTTTTTGAGACTCTGCGCAACCGCCAAAGCCTGTGCTACAACACCGGCCTGATGAGCACCGCCGGCTTTGGCCAGGGCCTCATCATGGGCTACGTTTTGACGGCGCCGGACACTGCTGAAAAAGCGCGGGCTGCTCTGGTCCAGGAAGTGCTGGGCCTCGGCGACAGTCCGGTTGGTGAGGTGGAATTCGAAAGAGCCCGGGCTGAATTGTTGGGCCACATGCTGATTTCAGCCCAGTCCAACGCCTCACGGGTTTCGCGATCCACCCGGGACCGCATCTATGGCCGCAGTCCGGACAACCTGAATGAACTGATTGAGCAGGTGCGGGCCTGCACGGCGGCTGAAGTGCAGGAAGTGGCCGGCCGGATGTTCTCACCGGATGACCGGTACGAAGTCCAACTGGGTCCCGCCAAACCCTAGCGCGTTTGACAAGTGCGCATTTGACAAGTGCGCGGTTGGCAAAAGGGCGGACCCCAACGGGCCCGCCCTCTGCTTACCTGATTCCATCGCTGGCGCCGGTCTATATCGTATTGTACCGGTTCGGCGCATCAGACATATCAATGAGCACAGTCTTCTGACTAAAAAGGGCGCGATGGTTCACGTCGCTGGGCACACGATACTGATCGCCCGTCTGATAAAGGTTCGACTTGCCTTCAATCTCAATAATCATTTCGCCACTGATCACCATACCGCACTGCTCACAATGGCTGTGGTCGGGAAAGCTGACGCCCTCTTCGAAGACAAAAAACACGACCTGTTTTTCGCCATCCTGCAGGGAATATCCGGTCACACCGGAGACGGGCACTTCAACTTTGGGCAGGGAAAGGATTTCGGGAGGGAGGATGTTTTCGACGCGTTGGGTCTTGGCAGCTTCCATACGTAGGCCTCCTATTGGGTTCGGCTCGCGCAACCCGTGCCAAAACTCGCAGTCCCGGCCCGGTTATGACAGTTTAACATAAACCCGGGGTTTGGCAACCGTTGTATCCCGGCGCCGCCACCCGTTCGACTCAATCTCTTGGCGCTCGCGGCGCGTAGTCGGCACTACGCATGGGCAGGGCCGGACCACCGGCCACAGTCTCGGCCAAAATGATCTCCCCCACCACACAATCGTGGTCACCGGTGGTGAACCGGTCGACCAAACGGCACAAATACCGGGCGGCGCAATCAGCCACTGCTGGCACACCTTCGCCCATCAGTTCGTGCGGCGTTTCGCCCCACTTGTCGACCTGCCGCCGGGACTGCAGGCCAAACAGGCGTGCGGTCTCCACCTGGTCGGCATGCAAGACCGAGACCGTAAACTCGTGGGCAGCAGCTAAAAGTTCGTGGGTGTGGCGTTCGTGGCCGATAGCGGCCAACAGCAACGGCGGGTCCAGGGAAACACGGGTCACCCAGGCGGCGGTCAACCCCCCGAGTTGGTCACCCTGGCGGGCCCCGATTATCGTCACCGGAGCCGGCAGCAAGCGCAAGGCCTCGTCAAAAGCTGAAGGAGTTTTACTCATGCGGCCAGCCTACCCTGCCAGCGAAAACTCGGCAAGGACAGGATAGTGATCCGAAGGCAAGGCGCTTTCGCGATGCTCCAGACCGGCAAAATCGATCCGGCGGACCGACTGGATTGCCAGGCGCGGCCGGAAGAAGACGTAGTCGATGCGGCGGGAACCCAACAGTTTGTGGCTCACCTTGTCGCGCAGACCCAGACCGCGGAAGGTGCCGCCCTCGGGGCCGTCTCCCGCCGGATGATTGCGGCCCGCGCGGGCTTCTGCCCAGGCATCGAACATCGGCGTCAGGTTGTCGCCCAGATCCGAGCCCATGGCACGAATCTCGGGGCTGCTGCTGACGGCGTTGAAATCGCCGGTCAGGAAAACCGGTGTCTCAGAGCCCATCTGCTCCACCTTGCGGGAAATGTATTGGCGCAATTGCACCGCACTCTTTTTGCGGTGGCTCGGATTGATGGCTTCGAGATGGGTGGTGCCAAAAACGAACTGCCGGCCCGAAGCGATCAGCTCGAACGTATTCCAGGTCACCAGGCGGGGTCGCGTACCCAGATTGTACTGGGAAGCCGGCACCTCCGGGGTGGGCGACAGCCATTCGGTGACGCCTTCGTCGGCATTATCCACCGGACGCAGGCGGTCCTTGCGGTAAAACGTGGCGCAATACCAGCTGCTTTCGCTGTGGGCCTGATCCCGTCCCAGATTGCCCTCGCCCACAAAGGCGTATTCCGGCAGAAGCGCCGCCAGTTCCAGCAATTGTTGGTAGTTGGCTTCCTGGGTGCCCACCACATCGGGCTTCAGGTTTTCAAAAATCTTGGCAATATTGCGTTTGCGCAGGCGCCAGGGATGAGTCCGCCTTTTCTTGGTGGACGTCAGCAGATTGAAAGTCATAACGCGGAGGTTCAAATTCGGATTCATTCTTTTCCCGGTTTCCGTTGTCGTGCAGGGAGTTGGTCTCTATTCCCGCCGAGTCAAATTTCGTTCTCAGTTTCCTGTCAGGTTCTGTTCTGCCTTCTTACGGTAAATCCGTTCCGAAAGTTCCGGGCAATTTGCACGAATGGGCCCCCGATTGTTCGGTTGATCGATCTGTCGCAAAATCCATTCCGAGGGCTCAAAACAGGTCCAACTGCGGCGGTTCGTCAGGCAATTTCAAGGTGCGCAGGATCATTTCCATCCAGCCCGTGCGGGTGCTGCCGGGCAGCTCCACATAGTCCAGGGAAAATTCGGCCAGCAATTTGTCGATCAGAGCGTCAATGTCCATCTGGAAATCCACCGAGGTGTCGCGGGTGCCATCGAACGATGGCGGGGCGATCACCGGCACCTTGACCAGCAGGTCGTAGGTGGCCATCCAGTGGCGGATAAACGGCTCCATTTCAGGACGCCGACCGGTCGCGTGCACCATGTAGGCGTAGTTGTCAACCACCGCCCGATCACAGACAATCGCGTCGTAGCCGTCGCTCAGCTCGATCTCGCGCGCCACCTGGGTGTGCAGGATCCAGTTCTGGGCCGCATCGGTGGTATCGCGATTGATGGGCAAAGGACACGAGCGGGCAACTTCCTTGACCAGATCGACACTCAGGTCCAATCTCTTCAAAGTCGCGGCCAGTTCGAAACAGAGGGTCGTCTTGTCGACGCCGTGGGTGCCTATGAAAGCCAGCTTCATGGGTCAAAATTAGGTTTTTGGAGTGAGAAAGTCCAGATTCAGGCCAGCGCCATTTCTGCCGAAATATCGGACTTGTTGGGGTTGAAAGGATTGCGACCTGGAATTGCCCTACATGCACATCTTTTAACAAGCGCGCAACGACCGCCTGCGGGCCGGCAGGCACTACTGGAGCCAACGAAACCATGGGCGAAAAGAAAATGACCGTCAACCATTGGGCCGAACTCGATTCCGGATTTCGGGGCAGTTCGATTCTGCGCCTTGGCGCCCTCGCCACTGCTGGCGGGGCCCTGCTCAATCTGGGCGCCCAGGACCTGGCCGGTGCCGGTGAGCCCTCGACGCCGATCACGATCGTGGCCTGGCTCTTGTTCATCCTGGGCTTGTGGTCATTGGCCGGTGGCTTTATCTGGGTCGGATCCCATCCTTTCCTGACCCGCTTCGGCTTTGTTGTCGGCGCCCTGCACGCGGCCCAGGGCATTCAGCTGCTCTTGCTGTTATTCACCTTCACGGCGGTCCCCATTCCCCCCATCAGTTTCACGGTCGGGCGCCTGCTGGCGATCATCATCTTTGCCGTGGTGGAGAAGAAATGGCTGGGTTCCCGCACGCGACTGTTGCTGGGCAGTGCGGCCGTTTTGTTGCTCACCAAAGCTGCCGGACGAGCGCTCGGCTATTGGACGGAACTGGGCACCCCATTCGAGCCCTTGCTCGATGCGATGTTGCTGCTGTATCTGACTGCCAGCATGCTTCACCTGGCGACGGCTGTTCGCCACCAGGAAAACGATTGGGCCGAGACGGTCTACAATACCGGCCATGCGGATTTTAGCGATTTCAACAATCCCGAGCACGAGTGGAACAAGGCCAAGAGCAATTCGGGCAAGCGGGCTAAAAAATAGTTTTGCGGCGGCCTCGGCCCAGGTAGTCCCCACGCCAGTCTCGTCAAAACCGGTCCCGCCGGATCACTTCGGACAAGGGCAATTGGCCTCCACGTTCGCGGGCCGCCTCAAGAGCCTTGCCCACCGCCACCCCCATGACGATGTCGTGCTCTTCGGGCAGATCGATGATCTTCGCCACCGCTTCAAAATCAAAACCGATCATGGGGCACGAATCGTAGCCCATGGCTGTGGCCGCCAGCATCAGGGTCTGGGCGGCCAGGCTGCCTGAGCGCAGGTTTTCGTCCCGGCGAGCTTCGGGTTGGGCACCGTAAAATTGTTGGATCATACCCACGAGCACCTTTTGCATCTCGGCCGGGGCGTTGGCCCAATAGCGTTCGGTTTCCTGGTTGTAGGCATTGCGGTCGCCGCAGATGATCACCAACAGGGAACAATGGGTGAACTGTTCCTGATTCCAGCCAGCGTCGCGCACCTTCTGCTTTTGATCCGGATCCGTCAGCAGAACAAATCGCCAGTTCTGGATATTGAACGAGGTCGGCGAAAGCACAGTAGCGGCCATCAATTGCTCAATTTCGGCCTCAGTCAGACGGTGGTCGGGATCAAATTTCTTGATGGAGCGGCGCTCGGCAGCCGCAGTGAAGAGGTCCATGATTCCTCCGGAGGTCAGGTGTTTGATGGGTAGTTGATGCCTATGATTCGCCAAAACGGGCACTCTGGCAAGGCCTTGAGTAGCAATTTGTAGCCCATGAGACAAACGTTGACCAACTTTCCGCAGGAGAAACAGGGCAAAAAAGCGGCTCGGTTCTGTTACAATCGGACTTTCACGAAACGTTTTTAAGGGGGCTTCTGTGGACATCCACCTGCGGTATCTGCTGGTATTCATTCTCATCTCTATCACCTCGACTTTCGGCTGCTCCGGTGATTCCGGGATCGAAGATCCCCAGCCCGAACTGGACCCGCCGCTGGAGCTGCCCTTCGCCGGATCCGAAAACCAATTGATGGACAATTTCCGCACGGCACTCGAAGAGATGAGCGCCGAGGCCTACTCCAAAATGTTGCACGTGGATTTCGCGACCTTTCTGCAAAATTCGACCCAGCTCACCTATCCCTCCCTGGGGCCAACGATCGACCGGGCCGAAGAAGTCCGCATAGCCTTGCGCATGCTGTCGGGCCAGCAGGATTTGACGAACGCCGGCTTGAAGGCGACCCAACCGGCCGCCTGGGGATCTTTCAAGGCCATGTTCAGGTAAGTCTGGGCAAATAGGGCGGTGCGGCCGTGGCACTATCGCGTGGCAGGATTCACCGAACAGTTTTTCGCGCATCGTCGGTTGATCAACAGTTCAAACAGAATCCACCCCAACAGATACCCCAGCGCGTCCCGCGGATCAGCCACGGCGCCGGAATTCAGGCGCGGTAAAACACCCTCGAAATAGAGGGCATAGGCCACCATCCCGGTCAGGCCATGCCACCACGGCAACGTCCAGTCCAGCGATTGCCCGGTAATGCGTTGCGCCATCAATACCAATCCCAGCACCAGCGGTAGGCAAACCAGATCAGCCAAGTACCAATCCACAAGTTGAGGCACCTCTCCAGCCTGGCGCCCCCACTGCACAAGAGAGTACAACAGGGCCATCGTGAGCCAGACCCAGCGTGATGAAGAGGCCAGTTTTTGCCAGGGTCTGAACATCAGTGCGGTCACATCGACAAGGCGGTGATCAGCACTGCGGCGCCCAACAGCATAGTCGCCGTCAGGCCAAAGGCGGGGATCCGGGATAGCTTCATGGGTCAGCTCCAATAGCGGGTGTTGGGGGTCGTGTTAATCATCTGAATTATCGGCCCAAATATGGCAAAAACAAAGAAAAAGGGCCGGATATGGTCCGGCCCTCGCTCAGCAATTCAGCGCTACTTCTGGCCTTTGTAAAGGCCGAACACGGCCCCCACCGGATCCTGAATCACCGCAAAACGGCCGGCGTTCGGAATATCCGTCGGCGCAACCAGGGTCGTACCCCCCAACTCCAACGTGCGCGCATGGGCCGCGTCGGTGTCGTCCACCGCAAAATAGAGCAACCAATGGGGAGGAATCGGGCCCTTGTCCGTTGGGATGGCCACCATCCCGCCGCTCGGTCGGCCTTCGCTGCGGGCCCACATGGTGTACGTGCCCATCTCACCCATGTCCATAGTCTCGGTGCCCCAACCAAAGAGGTTGGTGTAGAACTTGCCGGCACCATCGGTGTCCGTGGTCATCAGTTCGTTCCAGCACATGGCGCCCGGTTCATCCAGCACACCGGCGCCGCAATTGGCCTTGGCCTGCCACAGGTTGAACATCGCGCCCTGGGGATCCTGCAAGACGACCATGCGGCCGTAGTCCGCCACATCGAACGGCCCCATTTTTATTTCCGCGCCAAGTTCAACGGCCTTGGCGGTGGACGCGTCAACATCCTCGACCGAGACATACTGTCCCCAGTGAGCCGGCACGCCGGCGGCCTCCTGTTCGGGAATGATCTTGTACTGGGCAGCGGTGATGGCGCCGCCGCGGTCGAACTGGGTGTAGATACCGGCGTCGCCCATGTCCTGGTCATCGCGGTTCCAGCCGAAGAGTTCCATGTAAAACTTTGCCGAGGCGGCGGGGTCCGGGCTGACCAGTTCCGCGTAGCAGAACGTGCCCGGGGCGTGTTCCTTGAATGCAGGCATGGTGGCTCCTTCAGGTTTGTGGCCAATGGATTGCGCCACTGGGGCAACAAGTCGGGTCAGGACAATTTAGCCTCATTTCGTCCGGTTCGCTCCACTCGGCCATTCCGATACAACTCTTGATGTAACTCTTGCCCCCTGCCTGCGTCTTTGCGATTGAGTCCCAAGCTGTCCATTTGGAAAGATGCCCCGTTGGAAAGGATGCCCATGAAATCCCTGCGCCTCGTCATCACCGCCGCTGTTCTGATCAGCACCTCTTCTGCCCTGGCCGGTGGGTTTGGCCTTCCCAGCGAGGAAGTCGGTCTGGGCTTTGGCAATTTGAGCCGTTTTTCAGGTGTCCGCCTGAATTGGGCGGACCGCGACGTGGAATTGGTACAGGGCCTCAACATTACTATTGGCCCCCCGCGGGATAACCAGAATGCCCGCTACAGCGGCGTCATGCTGAACCTGATCGGGCACGCCGCTGGCAGCACCACCGGCCTGGTCCTCAGCGGCATCGGCATCGGCGACGGCGATCTGCGCGGCATCGCCGTCGGAGGCATTGGCATTGGGGCCGGTAACATGGACGGGATCGGACTCGGCGGCCTTGGCATCGGCGCCGACAACCTGAACGGTATCTTCGTAGGTGGCCTGGGCATCGGCGCCAACGACGTGACCGGCCTGGTGGTCGGTGGTTTGGGAGTCGGCGCCGACGATATTCAGGGGCTGGCGATCGCTGGTCTGGGCATTGGTGGCAACGACATCTCCGGCATTGCGATCGGCGGGCTGGGCGTCGGTGGCAACGAAATGAAGGGCATCGGTCTCGGTGGCCTCGGCATTGGTGGCGACAAGATGACCGGCATCTACCTGGGCGGACTGGGTGTCGGTGGTGACGACTTGACCGGAGTTTTCATGGGTGGTCTCGGCGTCGGTGGCAGCGACTTGACGGGCCTTTTTCTCGGTGGGCTGGGTGTGGGCGGAGACGACTTGACCGGCGGTTTTCTAGGCAGCACGATCGGCGGCAACCAGATCGATGGTGCGGCCATCACCTGGGCCTATCTCAAGGGCGACCATCTGCGCGGCTTCGGCACCGGCGCCTACACCAGAACCCAGGCCACCACGGGCCTGACCATCGGAATCTTCAACAGCACCGAAAATTTGCGCGGTGTACAGATCGGGTTGTTGAACCATGCGGCGAACAATCCCCGTGGGTTGAAGTGGTTGCCGGGGATCAACGCGCATTTTTAGGGCTGGAATCATATCCTACTTGACCCCCGGGGTTATGTGTTGAAGATTTAACAGGACAGGCACTGAACTTCACCATTCTCCGGAGGCCCCGGTATGCCACCCCGCCGCCGAATTCGCCGCCGATTTGCCATTCCGGCGGTGCTGATCATTCTGGCCCTGTTGGTGGCTTCCAATTGGTCGGCGCTCATCAACTGGAAATTGCCGGCGGACAGCCGCCCGGCGGAGATCACCTTCCCTACGCCAGTTCCGGCAACAAATCTCAAATTCGAAGTTCTAGCGGCCAATTTGCCTGCTGATGGCGTGCAATACAACCATGTCGGCTACTTTCGCGAGGCCGGCATCCGCACCTATGAAGGCCCCGCCACCTGCCTGCAATGCCACACCGAATTGACCTACCATACGGCCGATGGCGACAGCGTGACGACCGACCTGATGGACAACCTGACGGGCTCGGCCCACTACCGCTTTTTCACCACCGAACACCCCAACGTCTACGGCTTCAACGGGGAACTGGCCGACGATTTTCCCATGGGCAAACTGAACCGCCCCTGCCCCAAGCCGGGCGCCTTTGCCATGACCGCCTGGGCCGAACTCGTGATCACCGCCGCAGGCGATACCCTCAGCGAAGGTTGCGGGCAGTGCCACATCGGCGGCCAGTACCAGGCGCCCCTGGGCGAGATCATGCCGATGTACCGGACCCAGGCCGCCGAAAAAGACGCCATCGACTGCCTGATCTGCCACGCCACAGCCTACGACATGAACCGCAAACAGGTGGTGCGCGACGACAATGGTCGCTTGCGCTGGGAC
>CAZLUL010000073.1:0-1402 GCA_964562635.1 uncultured Fibrobacteraceae bacterium
CCTGCCAATTCTCGGGGCTCATGCGCATCAGCAGGCCATCGCGGGTCACACCGGCGTTGTTGACCAGGCCAAAAATGGCGCCAAACTGCTCTTTGGCGGCATCGACGATACGTTGAACATCGTCCCAATTGGAGATATCGCCAGGCAAAGCCACGCAAGTGGTGTCGCCATTCAATTCGGCAGCCAGTGCCTCGAGTTTGTCGACCGAACGGGCCACCAGCACCAGATCGTAACCGGCAGCAGCCAGCTCACGAGCGATGGCCTCGCCGATCCCACGGCTCGCCCCGGTGACAATTACGGCTCCCTTACTCATCGCTATCTCCTTCATGTGCAGCGTGCTGCACGAACATCTTCATGTGACTTCTAGTCAGGCGAACTCAGCCAGGATGGCCTGAATGTTCTCCAGATCGGCTACGGTGCCAACTGGAATAAATTTGGTCGCTGGAAATGCCCGTCGCGCCAAATTGGACAGGACTCGGCCCGGCCCCAGCTCCAGCACAACCTTGGGCGGATTTTCGCCGCCAGCCACCAGGGACATGATGTCATGCCACAGGACCGGCGACGTGAGTTGCTGGCCAAAACCGGTCTTGAGTTCGGCCGCGGTCGCAACCGCCGTGGCGGTGACATTGGCCACCAGAGGCACTTCGGGATCACCGATTTCGATGCTGGCCAGGTGGTCCCGGAAACCGGTCGCCGCGCCTTCGAGCAACGGCGAGTGGAAAGCACCACTGACGTTCAGCGGAATCACCCGCCGGGCGCCGGCCTCGGTCAGGGCTTTGCCAGCGGCCTCTACGGCGCCGACTTCACCGGAAATCGCCACCTGGGCCTCGGAATTGTGATTGGCCAGCACAACAACGCCGGCGGTGGTAGCCACCTCGGCGCAGACTTCCTGCACCTGCTGACCTGTCAGGCCCATGATGGCCGCCATGGTGCCCGGCACTTCCTGGCCGGCGGCGAACATCAACTCGCCGCGCTTGCGCACGATGCGCAGACCATCGGCCGGACTGATGGCTTGGGCAGCCACCGCGGCACTGAATTCGCCAAGGGAATGGCCGGTCACCAGACTGGGCAGAATGTCCATTTCGCGCAGAGCCAAGCTAATGGCCACCGAATGAGCCAGGATCGCCGGCTGGGCGTTGTGGGTCTCAGTCAGGGTCTCCCCCGGACCTTCGAACATGATTCCGGTCAGGTCGTCGCCGAGGGCATCATTGACGGTGGCCAAAAAGTCCGCCGCCGGTCCACCGGCCTCAGCCAGGTCGCGGGCCATGCCGACGGTCTGGGAAGCCTGTCCGGGAAAAATCATCGGCACGCGGTAACTGGCGCTCACAGAGCCCTCCCTCGCTGAAGCTATTGCTGAATCCATTGCTGAATTCATTGCTGAATTCATTGCTGAATTCATTGC
>CAZLUL010000073.1:1502-18141 GCA_964562635.1 uncultured Fibrobacteraceae bacterium
CATTGCTGAATTCATTGCTGAATTCATTGCTGAATTCATTGCGGTCTAGGTATGGGCGGCCGCCACTTTGGCCGGCACGTCGTTGCGGATCATGTCCCAAGCCACTTTCACGGCATTGGTGATGGCCACCTCGGAGCTGCGGCCATGAGAGATGATGCTGACCCCGTCGACACCCAACAACAGGGCTCCACCATACACTTCGTAGGTGAAGTTCTTTTGCAGGAAGCCCAGGACCGGCATGAGCCCTGCCTTTTCCGCGTCCGAGATCTTCGGGTGTTTCAGCAGCGCGCCCATGAAGCGCGCAAACCCCTCCACCAACTTCAGGGTATTGTTGCCCGTGAAGCCGTCGGTGACCACCACATCGCAGGGACCAAGCATGAACTCATTGCCTTCGATGTTGCCGACAAAATTCAGGTTGGAGTCTGCCAGCAACTGGTAGGTTTCGATACAGAGATCGGTGCCCTTCTTGGGCTCGCCTCCGATATTCAACTGGCCGATGGTGGGGTTGTCGTGGCCAAAAATTTCGCGGCTGAAGACCTCGCCCATGCGGGCAAAGCTGAGCAAGTGTTCCGGCGTGCACTGGGTATTGGCTCCGGCATCGAGCATCACCAGTTCGCCTTTGACCGTCGGCAAGATCGTGGCGATGGCCGGACGGCTGATGCCAGGCAAGCGCCCCAGAATGATCAGGCTGGCGGCCACCATGGCGCCGGTCGATCCGGCCGAGACAACGGCCTGCACCTGGCCCTGTTTCTGTTCGGCCATGGCCCGGACAATGGGGCTGTCCTTTTTGCCGCGAATGGCCGTGGCTGGCGATTCGCCCATCTCGATGTCCTGGGTGCAGTGCACAATGGAAACAGGCAGGTTGTCAGCCACTGCCTTGTCCAAAGCAGCCTGGATGGCCGTTTCATTACCGTAAAAAGCCAATCCAAAAGGGGAATCCGGCATCAAGGCAGCCAGGGCCCCGGGCACAGTCACGGCTGGTCCGTGGTCGCCACCCATGGCGTCAACGGCTATCACCGGTCTCGCATCACTCATTGAACCGCCCTCCCTGCCGGGCCCCACGGCCGAGCCGAGAGGCGGATTTTGAACAGCCTTGAGTCACAAAGGGTCAGAGTCGAAAGACCTGGCCTAGGACTCCACTACCAGCACTTCGCGGTCACCGTAGAAGCCACAGTCGCGGCAGACGCGGTGAGGCAGACGGGGTGCGCCACAGTGGGGGCACTTGTTGGGATCCTGCTTGGTGAGGTGCCAGTTGGCGCGGCGCAAACCCTTTTTGGATTTGGACGTTTTACTCTTTGGGACTGCCATCGGATTCCTCCGGTTTGTTGGTCTGATTCATTACCCTGGATCACATATCCAGTCAACTCTGGCCCGGCGAACATTGCCTAGTCAGGCAAGCCTTCCCACCGGGGATCGTAGTCATCACTTGCGCAATCGCAGGCCTCTTTGTTGAGATCCTTGCCGCAGGAGGCGCAAAACCCCTTACAGTCTTCGTTGCACACCGGATTCTGGGGAAAACCCAGCACCGTGCACTCGCGCAGGGATTCTTCCAGGTCCACCACGCCGTTGCGTTGGTGGAGCACCAGCATCTCCCCGTCTTGTTCTTCGCTGTGGGCGTCGCGCAGCACCATCAAGGCTACCGGAACGTCCCATTGCTGCGCAAAACTCTGCAAGCAACGGCCACACTCGCAGGTGCCGGTGGCCCGCAGGGCTCCATTCAGCAGAAAGCGACTCTCGACATTCTGGACAACCAGAGTGCCGGCAATCTCAACTGCGTCCGGCTTACCCTCGCCCAAACCCAGTTGCAGGGTGCCTGCGATGTCCAATTCCGACTGGCCGAGTTCCTGCCCGTCGAGATCCAATTGCATACTGAACCAGCTTTTCAATAGAAGACAATTGCAGGCGCAAACTTTAATAAGCGCCTGCAAAGCTGTCAAGTCGGGGCTCTTCCCCCACCTGCCTTATTCGACTTATTCGCCGAAGATGAGGCCCAATTCGCGGGCGGCATCTTCAGTGTTGGCCGAGGCGTGCACGGCGTTGTTCGACAGCGAAGCGCCGAACAGGTCGCGGATCGTGCCCACGGCGGCTTCTTTGGGATTGGTGGCGCCGATGAGTTCACGCAGGGCCGCCACAGCGTTATCACGCTCCAGGCCGATGGTAACTACCGGTCCGCCAACGATGTAGTCACACAGTTCGCCAAAAAACGGGCGTTCCTTGTGCTCACCATAAAAGTCTTCGACCAGAGCCCGGTCCAACTGGCGCATCTCCAGGTTGGTGATGCGGAATCCGGCCTGGTTGACGATGGCCAGAATGGCGCCGATCTTCTGGTCGGCAGCGGCCCCAATCTCGGGCTTGATCATAAAGTAGGTCTTCTGCATGTCTTCGTATCTTCCTTTTCTGTCTGCCCGCAGCCTTTTTGGCGGCCGGTGGCATTTTGGAGTTCAGCGGGCGACCCAGCACTGAGGGCGCCCGCTGTGTCGAAATTCCGCCAGAAAACTACCGTTTCCAGACTTCCTGCAGCTTGGGCACGATGTCCATGGGACGATCGGCCACCGGGATACCAGCCGCTTCGAGAACTTTGCGCTTCTCGGCCGCCGTGCCCGTACCACCGCTGACAATAGCACCGGCGTGGCCCATGCGCTTGCCAGGAGGCGCGGTCTGGCCAGCGATGAAGCTGACGACGGGCTTTTTGACGTTGGCCTTGATGTACTCGGCGGCCTGTTCTTCGGCGTCGCCACCGATTTCACCGATCATCACGAAGGCTTCGGTTTTGGGGTCTTCGTTGAAGGCCTTGATCGCATCCAGGAAGGTCGTGCCAATGACTGGATCGCCACCGATGCCCAGGCAGGTAGTCTGGCCGAGGCCGGCGGCCGTCAGCTGATAGACCACTTCGTAGGTCAGCGTGCCCGAACGGGACACCAGGCCCACGGGGCCTTCCTTGACGATGCTGGCCGGCAGGATGCCGAGCTTGGCAATGCCGGGGGCCAACATGCCGGGGCAGTTGGGGCCGATCAGGCGCACGCCACGTTCTTCGAGGTACGGCATGACCTTGACCATATCCACCGTGGGCACACCCTCAGTGATGCAGATGATCAGCTTGCAACCGGCATCGGCCGCTTCGTAGATGGCGCCAGCGGCACCAAAAGGCGGCACAAAGATGACCGAGGTGTTCACGCCGTGCTCAGCCACTGCATCCTTGACCGTATCGTATACCGGAACCTTGTCGTCAAAGGTCTGGCCACCGCGGCCCGGCGTGACGCCGGCCACGATCTTGGTGCCGTACGCGAGCATTTCCTTGGTGTGGAAACCGCCGTCCCGGCCCGTGATCCCCTGAACGACAACCTTGGTTGAGTCGTCGACAAAAATCGCCATGTTCCAATCTCCTCAATAAAGGCGCGATGCGCGCCGTAAAGTAGTCCTGTTCAGGGTCTTTAGCCAGCCAGTTCGATGGCTTTTTCAACGGCCTCGTCCATGGTCTCGGCCGGATGCAGCTTCGTGCCTTCCAGCAGGGCGCGGCCTTCGGCTTCGTTGGTGCCGGTCAGGCGCACCACGATCGGCACGTTGATGTCCATCGACTCGGTGGCCGTCAAGATGCCCTGGGCCACATCGTCGCAACGGGTGATACCGCCGAAGATGTTGAACAGGATGACCTTCACCGCTTTGTCGGACAGGATGATTTTCAGGGCGTTGACAACCTTCTCGGGGTTGGAGCTGCCGCCAATGTCCAGGAAGTTGGCGGGCTGCCCACCGTAGTACTTCACCAGATCCATGGTGGCCATGGCCAGTCCGGCGCCATTGACCAGGCAACCGACATTGCCTTCGAGCTTCACGAAACTCAGTTCGGCCTCGCGGGCGGTGCGCTCGCTGGCGTCCTCGGCGTCCAGGTCGCGCAGGGCTTCGTAGCCCGGATGGCGAAACATGGCGTTGTCGTCCAGGTTCACCTTGGCGTCGATGGCGTGGCCTTTTCCTTCAGGAGTGAAAATGAAGGGGTTGATCTCAGCCAGGCTGGCGTCCGAGTGGACAAAGGCCTGGTACAGCTTCTGCATCGAAGCGGCCAACTGGCGGGCCTTTTTCACATCGCCCGGGCACAGGCGCATGCCCATGTCCATCGCTTCGTGATCCAACAGACCATAGCGAGGATCAATGGGAGCCTTGAAAATCAGCTCGGGCGTATCCTTGGCCACCTGCTCGATTTCGACGCCGCCCTCGGCACTGGCCATCAACAGGACGCGCTTGGTATTGCGGTCGATCAGCATGCCAACGTAGTATTCGCTCTCGATGTCCACCGCAGGGGTGATCAGCACTTTGTGCACCGTGTGACCCTTGATGTCCATGCCCAGAATCGCCTGGGCATTCTTGCGCACATCGTCGATGGTTTCGCAGAACTTGATGCCGCCGGCCTTGCCCCGGCCCCCGGTCAGCACCTGGCACTTGACCATGACGGGCATACCGTACTTTTCGGCGAGGGCGACAGCTTCGTCAGCTGTCGTTGCCACGTCGCCACCAGGCACCGGCAGGCCGAAGCTGGTGAAGATCTCCTTGGCCTGATACTCGTGAATATTCACTCATTTCCTCCCCGGAAATACGACCGACCGGCCGAGCCCCTCATGGGCCCGGCCAGTCCGGTCTTTACACTAACAACAAAACACGAAATGTCGCCCGCCTCCTAAAGGAAGCGCGCCAGGAGCTGGGTCAGGTTCGGCTCGCCGATTTCCTGCAGCTCGTATTTCACGCGCACCGTGGGTTTGTTAATCTTCACGATACGATTCAGATCGATGGGCGTGCCGATAACCACGGCGTCGCACTCCACGGCGTTGATCGTTTTTTCCAGATCGGCAATCTGCTCTTTGCCATAGCCCATGGCCGGCAGCAGGGTACCGATGTCCGGATAGTTTTCGAAAGTCTCGGCCAGTTTGCCGGTCGCCCAGGGGCGCGGGTCCACCAGTTCTTCGGCCCCCATGCGCATGGCGGCCACCACGCCTGCACCGTAGGTCATCTCGCCGTGGGTCAGGGTCGGGCCGTCTTCGACCACGAGCACCTTCTTGCCCATCAGGTCGTAATCGCCTTCGATGGTCAGCGGGCTGGCGCCATCGATGATCACGGCAGTCGGGTTGATGTGGCGGATGTTGTCGCGGACCGTTTCGATGTCTTCGAATTCGGCCTCGACCACCTTGTTGATCACCACGGCATCGGCGATGCGCACGTTGGTTTCAGCTGGGAAGTAACCCAACTCATGCCCGGCGCGATGCGGATCGGCCACCACGATGTGCAGGTCCGACTTGTAGAACGTCGTATCGTTATTGCCGCCGTCCCACAGGATAATGTCGGCTTCCTTCTCGGCCTCGCGCAGGATCGCTTCGTAGTCCACGCCAGCGTAGATCACGCCACCGGCCACGATGTGCGGCTCGTACTCTTCCATCTCTTCGATGGTGCACTTGTGCTTTTCGAGGTCAGCGACCTCGGCAAAGCGCTGGACTTTCTGGGCCAGCAGATCGCCGTAGGGCATCGGGTGGCGAATGGCCACGACCTTCTTGCCAGCGGCCCGCAGGATTTCACAGATGCGGCGACTGGTCTGGCTTTTGCCACAACCGGTGCGCACGGCACACACGCTGATAACAGGCTTGGTGCTCTTGAGCTGGGTGTGTCTTTCGCCCAGCATGGTGAAGTCACAACCGGCGGCATTGACTACCGAGCCGAGGCTCATGACCTGCTGGTAGGAGCGATCGCTGTAAGACATCACACACATGTCAGGCTGGAATTCGGCGATCAGCGCCAGCAGTTCATCTTCCTCGAAAATGGGAATGCCTTCGGGGTACAGTTTCCCGGCCAGTTCGGCCGGATACCGGCGACCATCGATGTCCGGAATCTGGGTAGCCGTGAAGGCCACGACTTCATAGGTATCGTTGTCGCGGTAGACGCAGTTGAAGTTGTGGAAATCGCGTCCTGCGGCACCGAGAATGATGACTTTGATTTTGCTCATAATGTCTCCTTGCGGTCATTCTGGACCAGAATGGACCGGATACACCCTTCGACCATCCGGATTTGGATGGGACGGGTCATCGACTGATCAGGGCAATTTCCTGATGGCCTCGATGATTTGGGAGGTCGATCGGCCGGGCACCATAGGCACTCTGACCACGCGGCCGCCCCAGGATTTGACTTCCCGGGAACCCACGATGTCGTCTTCTTCGTACTCGGACCCCTTGACGAGCACATCTGGCCGGATCTGGTTTATGACTTCCAGTGGTGTCGGCTCGCCAAAAATAGTGACCGCGGAAACCGGTCGCAAGGAGGCAATGAGGGCCGCGCGCTCAGCGGACTCCAGGATGGGCCGTCCGGCTCCTTTGAGCTGGCGCACGGAGTCGTCACTATTGAGAGCGACTATCAATTCGTCAGCGGCGTCGGCGGCCTGGGCCAGGCTTGCCAGATGCCCACTGTGGATCAGATCAAAGCAGCCGTTGGTGAAGGCCACGGTGCGGTTCGCGTTGCGCATGGCTTGCCCCCAGGCTGCCAGATCGGCGCGTTCCAGGACCACGCCTTTGGCCGGGGCGCCCATTATTTGTCCTCCTGGTCCATCTGCGCCTGCAGAATGCCGCGCAGTTGGTCGGCCGTGATGGCTGCGGTGCCCAGTTCACGGACCGCCAGACCCGCCGCATGATTAGCCAGTTGGGCCGCGTCCAGGAACTCGGCGCCCGTGGCCAAGGCCAGGGTATAGACAGCGATCACAGTGTCGCCGGCACCGGTCACGTCGTAGACAGTGGTGGCGCGGGTGTCAAGATGACCATCGCGGCCGTCCTGGTAAAAAAGAGCCATCCCGTGCTCGCCACGGGTGATCAGCACCGTCTCGGCGGCGGTGCGCTCGAGCAGGCGGCGCCCGGCTTCCTCGAGGTTGGCGCTGTCAACGATGGGCAAAGCACAGGCTTGCTCGGCCTCTTTCTGGTTCGGAGTCAGGCTGGTGACGCCTTTATATTGGCTGAAATCCCCCTTCTTGGGATCTACTACCATTGGCACTCCGGTTTGGCGGCCGGCCTCAATGAACAACCTGAGGGCTTCGTCCGTCAGCACGCCCTTGCCGTAGTCGCTGAAGATGATGCCGTCGAAAGGGCCGCTGTCCCGCAGGCGCTCAGCCAGTTGGGCCACTTGATCGTCGCTGACCGGAGTGTCTTCTTCCCGGTCCGCGCGCACCACCTGCTGGTTGTGGGCAATGATGCGGGTCTTGACGGTCGTGGGGCGGTCGCTGCAGTCGACCAGGCCGGAGTCGTCGATGCCGCGGTCGGTGAGCAATCCGCGCAGCTGGCGCCCGGCTTCGTCTGGTCCGCAAATGCCGAAGAGCACGGCTTCGGCCCCGAGGGCCCGAATGTTGGCCGCCACGTTGGCCGCACCACCGAGCTTGACGGTTTCCTTTTCCACCCGAACCACCGGCACCGGCGCTTCGGGGCTGATGCGATCGACCCGCCCCCACAGGAAACGATCCACCATGGAGTCGCCGATAACCGCCAGGCGGCGCCCGGCAAACTTGTCGATGATTTGCAGTTCCGCCTGGAACAGCTTGTCTTTTGAGGTCATGACCGTTTTCTTTGGCTGGAATTCATGGTGCCGTATTTTTATGGCATCGCGTATTTAAGCGTCCCGGACGCCCGGAAGCTATCATCCGGGCCGGGTGCTGTCAATTTCCGGAAGGCCCCAAAACCGGGCAGGGAGACAAGATGGACAAGAAGCCGACACAACAGCGGGTGGCCATAGATCTGGGCGAAAAGGAAGCCGAAGGAATCTACGCCAATCTTTCGCTCATTTCCCACAGCGCCGCTGAGTTCATTCTCGATTTCGCCCGCATCGTGCCGGGCATGCCCAAGGCCAAGGTCCACTCCCGGGTGATCATGACCCCCATGGCCCTCAAGGCGTTGCAGGCCAACCTGAAGGCCAACATCGATCGCTATGAAGCGGCCCATGGCGAAATCAAGATGAGCGGCGCGCCACAGATGAATCAGAACATCGGGTTTGAAACCGAAAACTAGCCTGCCGTCGCCAAGCGCAGCCGCCAGGTGCCCAAGGCCAGCGCGGCGACGAACCAGATGCTCAGCCCCCAGAGCAGGCCGGACAGTTCGGCCACGCCGTAGCCGCGACCGATCATGTCGTGGAACACGGTGATGGCCTGTCCGGTGGGCAGGCTGTGCCCCAGTTTTTGCATGAACTCCGGCACGATTTCCAGCGGCCACCACAAACCACCCAACGAGGCCATGGTCATCGTCAGGGCCATGCCCATCCCGTCGGCCTGGGCGCCGGTTTTGGCCACGCAGCCCAGCAACACCGCAGCGCCCGAGGCAAAGCCCGCGAATAGGAAGACCACCAGCGCCAGCCCCAGGGGCGAGTTGCCATAGTCGATCCCAAACGCCAGGCTGTTCATCAACAACAGCAGCGCCGACTGCACCAGGCCAATGGCCATGCCGCCGAGGAAAAATCCCAGCACCAGATCCAATGACGAGGCGCGGCTCATCACCAGGCGGGCCAGGGTGCGGTCCTGGCGGGCGGCGACCAGATCCTTGGCCGTCATCATCAGGAACATCATCATGAAAAAAAGCACATAGGCCGGCCCGACATGTTGGGCCGCTTGGGTCAGGCCCCAGTCGTCCTCTTCGATCCGGCCAAGGGTGCTGGCAGCCAGGGTCAGGCGGGGATTTTCCCATTGTTCGGCGAAAACTTCTTCGTCAAAAGAGCGGGCCTTGTCGCGCGAAACTTCACTCGCCGGTATCGCGTCGTCGGCCACCAGGCTCAGGGCGGCGGCGATCGTATTGACCCGCAGCACCGAGCGATCCAACAGGGTGTTGACCGTCTGGCTGCTGAGCCGGTCCGAATCGTAGTACAGCATCAACTCGACTTCGGCGCCCGCGGCAACATCGGCGGAATAGCCGCCGGGAATCAACAGGACAGCCGTATGTTTCTGCTCCTCGACCTGCTCTCGGGCGGTTTCGCCAGTGATCGAGGAGTCTACTCGCACGATGCGGAAGCGTTCGTTTTCCTGCAGCGGTGCCAGAAGGGCATCGGCCGCTGGGCCCTGGTCCTGGTCAAAGACCATGAAGCGCGGTAAGAGACCGGCCGCTCCCCCGGAGCTAAAGTCGCCCATGAGCTCGCCCATCAGGAACGAAAACACCATGGGCATGACCAGCAACCAGACCAGTCCCATGCGGTCACGCAGAACCCGCACCAGGCGCAAGCGCACCATCGCGCCAATAACTGTCGGGTTCATACCAGACCTCCCCGGCGCGCGCGCACGGAAAATATGACCACGTTGACCACAAACAGGGTCACGGTGATCGAAGCGAGCACCAGGGTCGGCAGCAACGCTTCGGACAGGCCATGGTTTTCGACCACCACTTCGCTGAAACTGAGGTTCGCCCAATAGTTAAAAACATAGTGCCCAATACTCTTGAGCCAGACCGGCATCGAATCGAGCGGCATGAAGTTGCCCCCCACCATGGCCGACACCAGAATCACCACGGTGCTCAGGTTGTCCATGACCTTCTCCGTGGGGCTCAGCAAGGCCAACAGTATGAAGACACTTGCGGCGGCGGTGCTGGTCAGCAGGATCGTCAGGGCCAGAGAATAGGAATCCGGCCCCAGATTCACCTGGAAGAGCATTGCCCCGGCCATAAAAAGAACGCCCAGTTGCAGGGCACCCTGCAGAGCGGTCGACAACCACTTGGCGATGATGAATTGCGTGCCGGTCATGGGACTGAGCATTTGCCTTTGCAAGGTGAGTTGTTCGCGTTCGCGGTGGATGTCCCGGGCGCCGGCCGCCACGCCGAACATCAGGAAGAACACCGAAAAGCTGGGCAGGAAATAATCGAAAAGGTTGATATCGCCGGACTCGGCCGCCTGCCCAACGGGCGCCTTGTCGTTCACCGTCAAGATGATCTGTTCGACACTCAATCCATCGGACAACGCCACCTGGTGATCCATCACGGTCATGAAGCGGTCGGCGGCTTTCTGCAGCACCGGATCGTTTTCCGCGTTGCGAAATCGTTTCCAGATATCATTGAAGTCGCCGGAAAAATAATCTTCGGCCAGGAACCCATCGTCCGCTTCTGTCCCCGCGCCAGCCCGGTCTTCGGGCCACAGAGAATTGTAGGCCGCTTCGCCCGCCTGCATACGCACAATCATCCGTGAAAGAATTTCCTGCACAATGCCCGCCTTCAGGGGGCTGCCCGGATCTTTCCACACAGCCACCGAGATATCCCGGCCGTCGATGAACTGGGCCGTCAGGTCCTCGGGAAAGACGACCGCTGCGGCCACCTCGCCTGCCCGCACCATGGCATCGGCCCCCGTCGAATCGGTCCAGGTGACGGTGAAGAAATCGGAGTCTTGTAAGCCTTCGGCCAGGTTTTCCTTTATCATCGTTGGCATGTCGTTGGCGACCATGGCGATGGGAATGGCGCTGATGCCGCCGTTGCCGGTCAGGCCGCCGCCAAAGCTGAGCCCCATGATGGTGGTCAATAGCAGCGGCAACGCCAGGTTGACCACCAGCGCCTTGCGGTCACTGACAATGCGTTTGAGATCCTTGCGGACCAGGGAGGCGATCACCATTGGTGGTCCTACTCTCTCAGCCCGCGGCCGGTCAGTTTTAGGTACAGCGTTTCCAGATTGGGGCGCTCAATTTCCAACTGCTCCAGCGGCAGATTCTGCGCCGCCAACCAGGCCTGGATATCGGGCAGCAGGGCGGCACCATCGGCGGTGCGCAATTCGATTTTCCCCCGACGTTCGCCCACCTCCTGACAGTCCGGGCGCTTCTCGAACGCCGCGGCAAAACCGGAGCGGTGCTCGGCCGCCAGATGAAAGCGGATCAGGTCCGTGTCGCCGATCTGACTGATCAGGTGTTCCTTGTCGCCCAGGGCAACCATGCGCCCCTGATCGATGACCCCGATGCGGTCACAGAGCTGTTCGGCCTCTTCGAGATAATGGGTGGTGTAGACGACTGTCAGCCCTTCGCTGCTCAGGCGACCGATGAGTTCGAGGATGCGACTGCGGGCCTGGGCATCGATGCCGACGGTCGGTTCGTCCAGAAACAGCACCTCCGGCGCATGGATCAGGCCCACCACCAGATTCAGCCGCCGTTTCATGCCCCCACTGTAGGCTTCGACCTTCTGGCTGGACTGTTCGACCAGATCAGCCATTTCGAGCAATTCATCAACCCGCGTACGTAAAGCCTTGCCGCCCAGACCATGTAGCTGTCCCCAGAAATTGAGATTGTCCCGGGCAGTCAAGTCGGTGTAGAGGGCAATTTCCTGCGGCACGACACCAATCAGGCGCCGGACAGCCGCCGGATCGCTCGCCACATCATGGCCACCGATGCTGGCGCGTCCGCCATTATTGGGCAACAGGGTGGCCAGCACACTGATGGTGGTGGTCTTGCCGGCTCCGTTGGGGCCCAACAGCCCAAACAGTTCACCGCGCTCGACGCCAAAACTGAGGCCATCGACGGCACGTTTGGAACCATACTTCTTCACCAGATCATGGACTTCAATCAAGAGCGAGCCTCCGCAGAGAAAATGGGCAGGGATATTGGCAAAGACATCGTACTGGACGCTTTACGGATGCCCCGGGCCATTGTTGCACGGGTTCTCCCGGCCAATGCACAACTCAAGGGCAGGACCAGATCCTACGGGCAATGCGTCCGCCTGGCAACCTCCGGATCAGCCCACCCAATTCCAGGGCGGTCAGCCCTTCGATCCAGGTCTCTTCATTGCCCGGCCAGCGCAGGCGCAATTCGTCTCGCCGCACACCCTCCAGATCCAGGCGGTCCATGATCCAGCGAGCCGACGATTGAGGAGCGGGATCCAACGCGCCGTGGAAGAGGTCCGGGCCCCCAGGTCCTGATTTTTCGTGGGCGACCCCTGGTTCAGCCTCGCCCAGGATCCGGACCACATCGTCGCTGCTTTCGATCAGGTGCGCCCCGTCGCGCAGCAACCGGTGGCAGCCCCGGCTGTTGTCCAGGTCCACCGGACCGGGCACCGCGAAAACCTCCCGGTCGTAGTCCAAGGCAACCCGGGCGGTGTGCATGGCCCCACTGCGCAAGGGTGCCTCGACCACGATCACAGCCCGGGACAAGGCCGCGATGAGGCGATTGCGATGAGGGAAGTGGTGCTTCAACGGCGGCGTGCCGGGCAGATGTTCGGTGATGCTGCACCCTTGGTTGATCACCTCCTGGTGCAGACTGCGGTGACTGCGCGGGTAGATCAGGTCGGGACCCGTCGCCATGACCGCCACGGTGCCACCGCCTGCCGCAAGGGCGCCCCGGTGAGCAGCGGCATCCACACCCCGCGCCAAGCCGCTGACGATCACCCAGCCCCTCAGGGACAAAGTGCGGGCCAGGCCTTCGGCCACAGCCAGTCCCCGATTGCTGGCCCGGCGGGTGCCGACAATGGCCAGCGCCGGCCGGTTCAGCCAGGCGGGGTCCCCCTGAACGTGCAGAAATTCCGGCGGGTCCGGGATATGCCGCCACAAAGCCGGCCAACGGTGGTCAGGGGATTCCATGTAAAACACGTCCGGCGCGCCGCCGGAATCTGGCTGAGGGGGCAATTTGCTCAATCCGGTCCGGGAGGACTGGTTCAGGAGTTGTACAGACGCAGCAGCAGGTGCTTGACTTCCTTGAGGCCCAGATTGGCCGCCGACGAAATCATGATCGTATCGAGAGCACCGTGCTCCTGACCCCAGGCAGTTGCCTCGGCCAAGGCTTCGTCTGCCGCCTCGGGCCCCAGCAGATCGCGTTTGGTGACCGCAATGGCAAAGGGCAAATCCGCCAGACGGTTGCCGTGCCTCTTCAATTCGTGCCGCAATACATCCAGGGCCCGCTTGGGCTTCTCGTACGACGGGTCGACCAGCAAGAGCAGGGCCCGCGTGCGCTCGACGTGCCGCAAAAAATCGTGACCAAGGCCTTTGCCTTCGCTGGCGCCTTCGATCAGGCCCGGAATATCGGCCAGGGTGCAGCTCCGAAATTCGCCCAGGTCAACAATGCCCAGATTTGGCACCAGGGTTGTGAAGGGATAGTCGGCCACCTTGGGCCGCGCCGCGGTGATCACCGACAACAAGGTCGACTTGCCCGCATTCGGTTCGCCCACCAGGCCGATGTCGGCGATGAGTTTCAACTCGAGTCGAACGACCTGCTCCTGCTGCAGCTTGCCCTCCGTCGCGTGCATCGGTGTCTGGTTGCGGGAATTGCGAAATTCCCAGTTGCCCTTGCCACCGCGGCCGCCTTTGACCACCAGCAGGCGATCCCCGTGTTCGGTCAAATCGGCCAGGATGTGGTCGGTGTCCTTCTCGTAGACGATGGTCCCACAAGGCACGGTGATGACCACGTCTTCCCCATCAGCCCCGGTCTTGTTGCGACCGCTGCCCGTGGAACCCGCGCCAGCCTTGTAACTGCGGCGATAACGAAAATCCAGCAGGGTGGACATGGTGTCGGTCGCCTCAAAATAGACCGCCCCACCGCGACCGCCGTTGCCGCCGTCGGGACCACCGCGTGGCACGTGCTTTTCCCGGCGCGTGGAAACGCAACCGTCACCGCCCCGACCGGACTGAACTTTGATTGTGGCAATATCCAAAAACACGGTTTACTCCAACCGGATCGGGCCCGCAGATGTTGCCGGGCCGGGACAGTTGCCCGCCAGAGGACAACCCATAGAGACTAGTCGAATTTACGGCCCTGCAACGCCGCCGCCACCGGCGGTGGCACAAGTCGGGTCAGCTCGCCCCCATGCCGGATCACATCGCGCACCAGAGTGCTGCTGACGGCGGCCATGGTGGGCCGGGCCAGAAAGTATATGTATTCCACGTCGGACGAAAGCAAGGCATTGACGCCCGCCAGGCTCCATTCGTGCTCGTAATCACCATTGGTGCGGATGCCCCGCACGACCGCATCGGCGCCGCGGCGCTGCACTTCATCGACCAGCAGACCGCTGAAGGCGTGGACTTCCACGTTGTCCATGTCGGCCACCGATTCGCGAAACAGGGACACTCTCTCCTCGACAGTCAACAAACCGGCCTTGCCGTTTTCGGCGATGACCACGGTCACCTGGTCGAACAATTGGCGCGCCCGCGCCAGGATGTCGATATGGCCCAGGGTCACCGGATCAAAAGATCCCGGATAAAGGACATGACGGGTCATGGTGCGCTTTCCGGTTGCGGCGCCACAGCGCCAGGTCGGTAAATGGCCAGATGACTGGCGCCGTAGCGGCGAGTCTGCCAGTCCGGGCCCGTTTCGGGCAAGTCGGGCGTCTGGGCCCCGTGTTCGATCACGGCGCACACCAGGCCCGCTGGTGCTTCCGTTGCCCCAAGGTAGGCCATAATAGCGGCGGCGGTCCCACTTTGGTAGGGCGGATCGCAAAGCAGGATCCAGGGCACCTCGCCGGGCCCAGCCCAGCGCTTCAGCCAGGCCATCGCCTCGCCGGCTTCCAGGCGGTAGGTATCGGGCTCGGCCCCACACAACTCCAGGTTGGCCCGCGTGGCTTCCAGCGAAGGGCGGGCCTGATCCACAAAAACGGCCCGCGCCGCGCCCCGGCTCAGGGCCTCCAGCCCCAGGCCACCGGCGCCGCAACACAGGTCAAGCACCACACATCCCCTCACCTGCGGACCCAGGATGCTGAACAGGGCTTCTCTGGTGCGGTCTGTGGTGGGGCGCACCTCCAGCCCGGCGGGGCCCTTCAGGCGGCGGCCGCGCCACCTGCCGGAGATGATCCTCATCGGCGCTCCTCCTCACGGCGGCGCTCCCACTGCAGGCTGCGCAGCATCGCCTTGTCGGCCATTTCATCAACCGAGCCGTGGTCGGAACGCAGACGGAAATCAGCCGCACCGGCATACAGGCGCCGCCGGTGGCGGTGCAGCTCCTCCAGGCCGGCCCAACCCAGCCGCCCGATCAATGGGCGCGTGCTCTGGTCCGACTCCTTGAGGCGGGCCCGCAGGGCTTCCCAGGGTGCATCCAGCCAGATGACCACTCCCCGCGAGCGCAGCAGTTCCACCGCGCCAGGGGCCTGGATGACGCCACCACCGGTATCGACCACCAGAGGGCGGTCGGCATCCATTTCGGCCAATGTGGCCATTTCCATGGCCCGGAAGGCGGCTTCGCCCTGCCGGGCAAAGATGTCCGCAACAGAGCTACCGGCCTGCTCTTCGATCGCCTGATCGAGAACGAGGGCCGGTCTGTTGGTGACCGTCTGCAGCCGCCGGGTTACGGCGGACTTGCCGCTGGCCATGAAGCCGATGAATGAAGTCCACATGGGGTCATATTAATACACGACCTCCCGGGGGACAATCCCCGGGAGGTCATGAAGTCAAACGAATCTGAGACCTAGAAGCGGCTCGTCTTCTCGGGCACGTAGGTCACATCACCGTCGCCAACGAGGCTTTCACGGTTCATGTAGGCACCCTCGACGATAGTCGGCGTCACGAAGATCACCAGTTCGCGGCTCACCTTGGTGTCCGAGGTGTGCTTGAACAGGGAGCCAATCAGTGGAATGTCCATCAGGACGGGAATACCACTGTCGAGCTTGGAGTCGATCTTGCGGATCAAGCCGGCGATGATCGCGGTCTCACCATTGTCCACCAGCACCCGGGTATCGGATTCACTGGTATTGATGATCACGCCACCCTGCACCGTGGCCTGGCTCGAAAGGTCACTGACCTCGTTGTGCACATCCAGGGTGATCCGGTTCTCGCTGTTGATATGCGGAGTCACCTTGAGCAGGATACCGATGGTCGTCAGCTGGGTGATGGCGTTGCCCGCCTCATCAGCGACGATCAGGGGAATCTTCTGGCCAACCAGGATGCTCGCCTCACGGTTGTCCGTGGTGGTGATCACCGGATTGCTGATCAGGGTCGCCTTCTGGTTGTTCTCCAGAGCCTCGACCTGCATCATCAACGAACCCCAGTCCTGCACCGTACCAACCTTGAGGTTGCCGGCGGGATTCTGGACCGGATTGCTGATAGCCACGCTCCCGTTGACGTTGGCGCCCGGCGCCGAAAAGTTGCTCAGGCCCCAGTTGACGCCCAGATCGCGCGTGGCGCGGGTATCAATATCGACCAGGCGGGCGTTGATCTCCACCTGAGGGGTCTTGGTATCCAGAGCGTACGCCATCTCGGTGATCAAGGCCACCCGGGCACCGATGTCGTTCACCAGCAAGCTGTTGGTACGCATATCGACATCGATGTTGCCGCGGTCGGTCAGCATCTTCTCCAGGGAGTTCTTGACCTCTTCGGCGTTGGCGTAACTCAGGGACGCCATGCCGAGCTCCAGCTCCGCCAGTTCCTCGACCTGCTTGCGGGCCCGCTCGGTCAGCAGGGTTTCCTGACGCAGCTCTTCAGCCGTGTCGATGCGGAAAATACCCTGTTCTTCAACGTAGTCAAAGCTGTGTGCACGCAGGATGACGGCCAAAGCCTCTTTCCAGGGCACTTCTTCCAGCTTGACAGTGACTTTGCCCACCACACGGGGCGAAGACACGATATTGACGCCGGAGAAACCGGCCAGCGAGCGCAGGACCGTAGAGATCTCCGCTTCCTGGACGTCCAGCGAAATGGGGCGGCCCATATATTCCTTCTCGACCGCAGGCGCGGGTGTCTCAACCGCCGCATCCTGGGCCGCAGCAACCATCGA
>CAZLUL010000074.1:0-17893 GCA_964562635.1 uncultured Fibrobacteraceae bacterium
CGATGGTGATGGCGGCCAGGGCATCGTCAAAGCCCAACCCGTGGGCAGCGGCCACGCCGGCTTCCAGCAGCACAACTCTGACCTTCGGCACATAGGCCTCGTACCCGCTCTGGATGCCAAAAGCAATGCCGGCTTCCCGCAATAACGCGGCCGTTTCCATGCTCGCATTTTCAGTCTCGGCAAACGAGCGCATCATGGTCGGATGGATCAGCACCGGCACTTCGGCGGCTTTGATCATCGGTATAATCTGGTGGGCTTCGGTGGCGCCGTCGAGCCACAACCGCACACCAAATTCTTCGGCCAGGCGCATGGCGTTGACCATGTCGCGGGCGCGGTGGGCGGTGACCATCAGGGCCAGGTCGCCCGAAAGAACCCGACCGAGGGTTTCGAGGTGCAGGTTGCGGTCGGGGGCTGGCGCGTCGTCACTTTTTTCGGACCGCTGCAGTTTGTCCTGGTACTCCTGGGCTTTGATCAGTTCCTGCCGCAACAATGCCACGGTCTTGGCCCGAGTGGTGAACAACCCGCTGTTGCCGAAGATCGCCGAAGGCGGGGTCAGGGCGACCGCCAGGGCTGTCGATTCCTGCACCACGGCGTCGGCGACGGTGGTGCCGCGGGTCTTGACGATCATCGTCTGGCCGGAGAGTGGCGCGCCGGATGAATGCCCGGTGTGCACGGTAGTCACCCCAAAAGAGCGCACCCAGGCCACCAGCGGTTCCTGGGGGTTGTAGGCATCAATGGCCCGCAGTTCGGGCTGGATCGCCGCCGATCTTTCCACGTGATCCTGATCGTGGGGCACATTGAGGATGCCGGTCAGGCCGACGGTTCCGTGCACGTCGATCAGCCCGGGGGTGACCACGGCCGCCTCCAACACTTCATATCCGTCCGGGATGCGCACCTTGTCGGCCGGGCCAACGGCCTTGATCTTGCCATCGGTGATCACGACGACCCCGTTAGCGATGGCTGCGCCGTCCATGGTGTGGACGATGCCGCCACGCACGGCGATTTGGGCCTGGGCCGAGCAGGCGATCATCAGCAACAGGGCTGCAAATGCCAGCTTTTTCACGACTCACCTCCGTTGTCGTAGCAGCACAGAAATGGCTCCATGTCCTTAGCGGCGCCCTGGCCGCCTTCGGCGTGCAGGCGGTCGGCCGGCACGGTGTAGTCAAAGACCAACTGGCCTTCAACCCAGGTCTGCTGCACCTGCGAGTACACGCTCAGCGGATCACCGTCCAGGATGATGAAATCCGCGTCCTTGCCCTTGCTCAGGCTGCCGACCTTGTCGTCCAGGCCCAGCATGATTGCCCCATTGAGAGTGACGGATTTCAGGGCCGTATTGCGGTCCAGGCCACCGCGCATACCCATGGCGGCCGAGCGCAGAAAGAGGCGGCTGTCAGTGATCCAGTCGTCGGTGTGGTAGGCCACCAGCGCGCCGGCTGCAGCCAGTCTGGCGCCAGTTTCGAAACGCAAATCGACCGCTTCGAGTTTGCCGCCGGGGCTGTCGATGTTGATGATGCTGCAACCGGCCCCGGAGGCGGCGATTTGCTCAGCCACTTTCCAGCCTTCGCTCAGGTGATGCAACACCACTTCGAAGCCGAACTCTTCTTTCAACCGCAGCACCGTCATGATGTCGTCGGCGCGGTGGGTGTGGTGGTGCACGACGCGCTGCCCGGCCATGACCTCTACGAGTGTTTCGAGATCCAGATCCCGCGGGGGCATTTTGGCGGCATCGCCACCTGCGGCTTCGATTTTGGCGGCATACTCGCGGGCGGCGATGAATTTTTCCCGCACCAGGTAGGCGGCTTTGGCCCGCGTGCCCGGAAACGGCGCCTTGCGTTGGCTGTTGGTGCCGTTGGCCATTTTCAGGCCGCCGAAAATGCGCCGCCCGCCCTGGCCGTCGTCGGCGGTATAGGCCAGATCAATCGGCTCGAAAATTTCGGTGCCCGGTCCGGTGCGGCGCATCTTCAGGTAGATGGTCTGGCCGCTGCTCAAAAAACCGCTGCCCGGCATCACGTTCAAAGTGGTCAGGCCGCCGGCCACGGCGCGGCGATAACCGGCGTCAAAAACATTCAGCCCGTCGCTGATGCGCACGCCCGGTTGGATGGGGTCGCTGTTGTCGGCGGCCCGAAACCCGCCGATGTGGCTGTGGGTGTCGACCAGACCTGGCATGAGGAAATGGCCAGTCACGTCGATGACCTCGGCTTCATCCGGAATGCTCACCTCAGCGCGAGGGCCGACAGCGGTGATCACACCATCGGTGATGATCAGGGTGCCGTCGGGTATTTCCGGCCCCTCGATGGGGATGACATGGGCACCGACAAAAGCGGTGGTGGCCGCGGTCGCCGGCACCGCCAGCAATAACAACAGGGATAGGTACCGAAGCACGCGAAGCACTGGGCGCATCAGGGTGGCCTCCAGAAAAGGTGGGTGGGAGCTGGAAATCTGGCCGGACTCTATTTGAAAATGAATTTCGTTGCCAGAAAATAAGGAAATCAGCGGGTCGAATCGGGGTCTTGCCGCTTGTGGGCCTGGATATAGGGATGGTCGCCATTGTCCACATGGTGTTGGTGGACCATCTCTTGGCTGATGCCACCGGTCACTTCGTCGCGCTCGATCTGGCCTTTGAGGTAAAGCACCCGTTCGACCGCGACGTCAAAGAAATATTCCAGACGGGCCTGCAGGGCCGGATTTTCCAGCACACCGAGGGCGCGGCTGATGGCCTCGAAAGTGGATATCCAGTGTTTGTGGGCCGCGGTGCGCAGCCGGTAGCGGGTGGGCTTGTTGATCTTCAGGTGGACGTGGGGCAAGGCGGCCATCTGCGCCTCGCGCTTGACCATCTTGCCCGCCTGGTTCCAGTTGCCGTCCGGTACGATCAGGTTCACCGGATTGGTCAGGGCTGCCACATAGTCGCCGCTGAGCTGCTGGCTGTCTTTTGAGGGGAACAGCAACAGATTGTGGCAATCCGGCTGGATGGCTCGACTCATGTCCAGGGGGGATTCTCGGCGGCCACGGATCAAAACTTCGCTGTTGGTCAAGGCCACCGGTGCCCACTTGCCGGTATTGGTGGTCCGATCGATGTCCGCGTAGTGCACAACGACCGTCACGCGGGTGGCCAGTTCTTCGGGCGCTGCCACCTGGCATATACAAAAAGCCTGGGGGATGAGGCAGGCGGGGCATCTGGTGGCTCGTCTTTTCACCGCTGCACCTACCGCACCTCGAAGTTGTCGATCAGCCGGCCGCCGACGACCACTGCCCGCACCGGTTCGGGGTGGCACAGCAACAGCGAAGCGACCGGATCGTGGGCGCCGTCGTAGCCGATGGCCTGCAAATCGAACAGGGCCAGGTCGCAGGCGCGGCCCACTTCCAGGGCTCCCACATCATCGCGGCCCAGGCAGCCCGCGCCACCAAGGGTGGCCATTTCCAGGACTTCGTCAACGGTCATGCCCGCCGCGCCCGCGGTGACACGGTGCAGCAGCAGGGTCTGCCGCAGTTCGGCCAACATGTGCGAACTGTCGTTGCTGGCCGAGCCGTCGACCGCCAGGCCAACTGGGCAACCGGCGGCGCGCAGGTCGCGCACCCGGCAGATGCCCGAACCCAGGCGCATGTTCGAACTGGGGCAGTGGGCAATACCAACGCCGGCTTTACCGAGGCGCGCGATTTCTTCGTCCTCGAACCAGATGCCGTGGGCCAGCCACACATCCGGACCCAGCCAGTCCACCGATTCGAGGAAGTCCAGGGGACGTTGGCCATAGATTTTTTCGCAGTAGGTGTTTTCATCACGAGTTTCGGCCAGATGGGTGTGCAACCGCACGCCATGCTTGCGGGCCAGCACCGCCGTGTCGCGCATCAAATCGGGGTCCACCGAAAAGGGGCTGCAGGGCGCCAGGGCGACGCGCACCATGGCCCCGGGCGAATTGTCGTGCCACTTGTTGATCACCCGTTCGCTGTCGGCCAGGATCGTCTCGGCATCCTGCACCACCGAGTCGGGCGGCAGGCCGCCGTCCTTGACCGAGCGGCTCATCGAGCCGCGCGTGGGGTGAAACCGGATACCGGCTTCAGCGGCCGCTTCAATCGTGATGTCGATCAGGTGCGGTGAGGCATCGGCAGGAAACAGGTAGTGGTGGTCGGTGGTCAGGGTGCAACCCGAACGCATCAGCTCGCGGAAGCCCACCAGGGCGCCCCGGTAGAAATCCTCGTCCGTCAATTTGGCCCACACCGGGTAGAGGGTTTGCAGCCAGGGAAAGAGTTCGCTGTCGACAGCGGCGGGCCACGCGCGGGTGCGGGTCTGGTACAAATGGTGGTGGGTATTGATCAAGCCGGGCAGCACCACGCAGCCGGCGGCATCGTGGCGGCGGAAGCTGGCCCGGGGATGGCCGCCAATTTCGGCGGGGGCCGGCCCGGCGCCCAGATCAATGATCAGGCCATCGCAGGCGGCAACCCAGCCTTCGTTGAGAATTTCGCGCTGATTGTTCATCGTCACCAGGGTGGCGGCGTTTTCAAGCAGAAACAAGTCTGATGCCGGCATGGCGCGCTCCGCAGCTAAGGGGTTATATTGTTTGGGCGGTTGTGGTTTGACTGCCCGAGGGGATCAAGTATACTCCGGCTCCCCAAAAACGTCAGTGGGAAAGGGAAAGTCATGAAGGATCTGAAAGAATACCGATTTGCTGCGACGGCTCAGGAAGCCGTGGCATTGATGCGGAAAGGCCCCGGCAGGGGGGCGTACATCGCTGGTGGGACCGATATTTTTCTGCACCCCGCAGAATGTGATTTTGTCGTTGATATCAACCACGCAGGATTGAGCGATATTGCCCGCACACCCGCCGGGGACTTGTTCCTTGGCGCGGCAACGACTTTGCACAATATCGCGACGAACCCCTTGGTGGCGGACTTTGCCGAAGGAATGCTGGCCGAAGCGGCGACCCATTGCGGCAACCGGCCGGTGCGAAGCACGGGAACCATAGGGGGCAATATTTGCAACGCCTTGCCGTCGGCTGATATGGCGCCGGTGCTGCTGGCCCTGGACGCCACGTGCTATATCGCGGACGCCGACAGCCAGGAGAGTCTGCCGCTGGCGGACTTTTTTGTCGGGCCCCGGACCACGGTGCTCGAAGATCGCCTACTGGTGGGGTTGGCTCTGCCGGCAGAGGCGGGAACCCGCCGCTGCGCCAGTTACAAATTGACCCGCTCGGCCGAAGACATTTCGCTGGTGCACGTGGTGGTGGCGCTGGGCATAGAAAATGGCAAGATCGAAACCGCCCGCATTGCGCTGGGTGCCGTTGCTCCGGTGCCCATGCGCGCGGTCCTGGCCGAGGCCCAGTTGGTGGGCCAGTCCGTCGCTGATATTTCACCGGACCTGGTGGCCGATGCGGCAGCGATTGCCGCGGGGGAATGCGAGCCCCGGGATGACCATCGCGCTTCGGCCGAATACCGCCGCGACATGGTGCGGGTGCTCACCCGCCGCCAGATCCTGCGCGCGCTGCACGACGAAACAACCATCACGAAAGACAGCGGAGGGACAGTGGCGTGAAAATCGAAACAGAATTGAATGGCCGACCGGTGGCCCTTAATATTGCGCCGGGCGGAAACCTGTTGAGTGTCTTGCGTGAAAATGGTCAGTTTTCAGTCAAGCTCGGTTGCGAGACCGGCGATTGCGGTTCGTGCACGGTGTTGCTCGATGGCGAACCGGTCAACAGCTGCGTGGTGGCGGCGGCCCGGGCCCACGGGCACAAGATCACGACCCTGGAAGGATTGCTGGGCGATCCGCTGATGAAAGAATTGCAGCACGAATTGGTGGTCAAGGGAGCGGTGCAGTGCGGCTACTGCACGCCGGGCATGCTGATCAGTTTGTATGCCCATTTCAAGGCGGGGGGCGATCTTTCGGAGCACAATCTTCGTGAAGCCCTCACCGGAAACCTCTGCCGCTGTACGGGCTATGTCAAACCCCTGGAAGCGGCGCTGACCGTGGCGGAAAACCAAAAAAGTGGCCAGGGGGATGCGTCATGAGCAACCCCAGGACCCGCAAATCTGTTGGCCACAATGTGGACAAAGTCGATGCCTTCAAACTGGCTCGCGGCGAGGCCGTCTACACCGACGATATCACCCGCCCGGGAATGTTGACCGCCAAAGTCCTGCGCTCACCTCATGCCCACGCCCGCATCATCAAAGTCGATGCGACAGCGGCGCTGGCGCTCGAGGGAGTCGTCGATGTCATCTGGCACAAGGATGTCAAGGCCATCGCCCACACCCGGGCGGGGCAAAGCTATCCCGAGCCTTCACCCTACGATACGGTCATCATGCCGCACAAGGCCCGCTTCATCGGTGACCGGGTGGCTGTGGTGGCCGCTGAATCGACGGCCATCGCCGAACAGGCCCTCAAGTTGATCGAGGTCCATTACGAAGTGCTGCCGGCGATCTGCGACATGGACGAGGCCCTCACCCGCACCGATGTGCTGGTGCACGAAGAGGCCGACCCCTTGGGCATTGGCGGTGGCGGCAAGAGCAACATGGCCGCGCACATCGATAAGCAGATCGGCGATGTGGACGCGGCCCTGAAAACCTGTGACCTGGTGGTCGAGCGGGTGTATCACCTGCCGCGGGTGCAGGCCAGCCACATCGAACCGCACATTTCCATCGCCTGGGTCGACGAAGACCAGCGCCTGGTGGTGCGCACCAGCACCCAGGTGCCGTTTCACCTGCGGCGCATTCTGGCCCGGATCCTGGAAATGACCGAGTCGCAGATCCGCGTGATCAAGCCGCGGGTTGGTGGTGGCTTCGGCGACAAGCAGGAAATGGTGGTCGAAGACCTGGTCAGTGTCCTGGCCCTGCGCACGGGCCGACCGGTGCGCCTGGAATTCACCCGGGCCGAAGAATTGATCGCCGCCCGCTATCGGCATCCCCAACGCATCACCATGACCACCGGCGTGATGACCGATGGCACCATGGTGGCCAACCGCATGCACGTGATGGCCGACACCGGTGCCTACGGCAGCCACGCGCTGACGGTGCAGGGCAATACGGGGCAGAAGGTGTTGCCGATGTACCCGGCGCCCAATATCCACTTTGTGGTGGACTGCGTGTACACCAACAATCCGATCAGTGGGGCTTTCCGCGGTTATGGCGCCCCGCAGGGGTGCTTTGCCCTGGAGAGCCACATGGATGAAGTGGCGCGGGAGCTGGGCATGGACCGGTTGGAGCTGCGCCTGAAAAACCACATCAAGCTGGGCGATACCGATCCGTTGTCGGCTAAACTGGGCGAGGGCAAGGAAGGGCTGGCGCGGATCATCCGCAGTACCGGCCTGGATGAAGCCATCGTTCTGGGTTGCCAGGCCATTGGTTGGGGAGAACCCAAGGAACCGTCGGCACCCCATCTCAAACGTGGCGTGGGCATGGCCCTGGCCATGCAGGGTTCGGGAATCGCGGGCGTGGACTGGGGTGCGGCGACTGTGAAATTGAACGACGACGGCAGTGTGAACCTGGCCGTGGGTGCCACGGACATCGGGCAGGGATCCGATACGGTGCTGGCCCAGTTCTGTGCCGAAGAAATGGGCATTCCCGTGGCCAAGGTTCTGGTCCTCAGTTCGGACACCGACCTGACACCGTTTGATGTGGGCGCCTACGCTTCGAGCACGACCTATGTCTCGGGCGGTGCGGTGGTCAAAGCTGCGATCAAGGTGCGGGAGCAATTGGCCGAAGTCTTGGGTTCGCATTGGGAATGTGATCCGGGCGACATCGTTTTTGCCGACAGCGTCGCCACCGGGCCGGCTGGTCAGACCAAGACCATGGCCGAAGTTGCTCTCTTTGCCCTGTATGAAGCCAAGATCCAGCCCATGGCCACGGCCAGCCACATGTCGAACGAATCACCGCCACCGTTTGCGGCCCAATTTGCCGACGTGGAGGTTGATCCGGAAACCGGGCAGGTCGAGGTGCTGAAGATCGTTTCGGCGGTGGACATTGGCACTCCGATTCATCCCCGCCTGGCCGAAGGTCAGATAGAGGGTGCCGTGGCTCAGGCTTTGGGGTACGCTCTTTTCGAAGAGGTCCTGCTGGACCGTTCCGGGAAGGTGTTGAATCCCAATTTCCTGGATTACAAGATTGCCTCGGCCCTGGATGTGCCACCTCTGGTGAGCATCCTGGTCGAAACCGACGAGCCAAGCGGCCCCCATGGGGCCAAAGCCGCCGGCGAGGTGCCCATCGACGGGCCCGCACCGGCCATAATCAACGCCATCTGCGACGCGGTCGGGGTCCGGAACTACCGGATACCAGCGACTCCGGAACGCATCTGGCGGGGAATCAAGGAGGCGACCCCGGAATGATGAACAGGAAGAATTTTGGCGCGATGATAATGCTGACGGCCATGCTGTTGCTGGCCGGTTGCGCCGGCAAGGAAGTGACCCGGCTGGAAATCGAAGAACAAGTCGATTTGTCGGGCGAGTGGAATGATATCGACAGCCAGGAGGTGTCCGCGGCGCTGACGACGCAGATCACCGGCAGCCCCTGGGTCGAAGACTTCCGGGCCGAGAATGGCAAGAAGCCTTACCTGATCATCGGCACGGTGCGCAACAAGACGCCCGAGCACATCGCGGTCAAGACCTTCATCGCCGACCTCGAGCGCAACTTCATCAACGGCGGCCGCGTGCGCGTGGTCGCGTCGGCTGAAGAACGCGATGAGATCCGTGGCGAGCGCGCCGATCAGCAGGAATTTTCGTCCCAGGAAACGATGAAGCAGTGGGGCCTCGAAAAGGGTGCCGACTACATGTTCATCGGCGAGATCAATGCGCTGTTTGACCAGGAGGGTGGCGCCCAGGTGAAATACTACCAGGTCGATTGCTACTTGGTTGACCTGCAAGACAATACCAAGGTCTGGGCGGGCTTCCAGAAGATCAAGAAGTTCGTGGGCAAGGGCAAGTACAAGAGCTGATGCCGGCTGGTAGCCTCAAATCGACTTCATATGGGAACCGGAGGACAGCCGTCGTCAGGATGGCTGTCCTTCTGGTTTTTTGGGCCACCCTGTGGGCTTTGGGCGGTTGCGCCACCTACACGACAAAATTCAAGAACCTGCGGCCGGAGCTGGCCGAGGGCCAATACGATGCTGCCCTGGCCACCGTGGAAAAAGAGAGCGGCAGCAAGGACCGCCTGCTCTATTTTCTCGAACGTGGCCTGATCCTGCACTACGCCGAACGCTATGGCGAAAGCAACGAGGCTTTTGCCGCGGCCGATCGCCTGGCTGATGAGCTCTACACCAAGTCCATCAGCGAAGGCGCGTTTTCGCTTTTTTCCAACGACAACGCCATCAGTTATCGCGCCCGCCCCTTTGAGATGGCGATGGTGCCGTATTTCAAGGGCCTCAATTATATTTATCTCGGCGAATCGAACGAAGCCCAGGTCGAGGCCCGGCGTGCCAGTCTGTTGATGTCCAAGTATGTCGACGCGACGCTCGATGGCCTGCGGGACGAGGACAAGTCCGACCTCGAACAAATCCGCAACAACGCCTTCCTGCTCTACTACAGCGGCATGCTCTATGACTGGGACGGCGAGCTGAACGACGCCTTCATCGCCTACCGCAATGCGGCCGTGGCCTATCAGCGGACCGCCGGCCTGGTGGGCACCGAGATTCCGCCCAGTCTGGGGCGTGACCTGGTCCGCGTGGGCACCCGGTTGGGCTTTGGCGCCGAGTTGGATGACCTGCGCAAGACCAATCCCGACATCTTTGCCGAGGTGCAGGAAGACGGCACGCCACTGACCCGCGCTGACTACGAAAGCCGTTCCCGCTGGCAACAGGGCCAGGGTGAAGTGGTGATCCTGTTGGAGGCCGGCTTCGTGCCCCAGAAAACACAGGTGCGTTTTGACTTCCCCATTTTCGAGGGCGAAGCCTATGACGATCCGGATTATTGGTCCTGGCAAATCTGGGCCGGGATGGGCAATACCCAGGCCTTGGTCAAGGGCCGCAAGGTCGAATACTGGGTGTCGGTGGCAGCGCCCGAATTGCAGGACGGGCAACACGGCCCGGTCGCCGGTGCGCGCATCAGTGCCGGGGTAGGCGGTGGACACGCGGTCACCTACCGGGTGGAAAATCTCAACCGGCAGGCCCGGATCACGTTTGAGGCCGAAAAGCCTTCCATTTTTGCCAAGACGATTCTGCGCGGGCTGACCAAATATCTGGCCAGCCGCGGGGCCGAAAAAGCCGGGGGTGAATGGGCCAAGCTGGCCGCCAATATTTTTGGGGCCGTGACCGAAAGCGCCGATACGCGCAGTTGGCTGACGCTGCCCGAGCATGTGCACTTGGCCCGCCTGAGCTTATCGCCTGGTGTGTATGACCTGCAGGTCGAGTTGCTCGACTACCAAGGCCGCACCCTGCGGACCGAGACCATACCCCAGGTCGAAGTGAAAGCCGGCGACTGGACTTTTGTCTCACGGCGGGTCTTTTAACCATGGGCCGGCGCCACAGGCAGCCCACCCATTTCTCATGAATCTCCTGAACCGACGTTCGCTGCCCTTGCTGGCCGGTTTGCTGATCGTCATGATGGCGATCGTGGCCTTCCAGTGGGACGCCAACAAACGCATTTCCCACTTCAAGGACATGATGGAGAGCCAGGGCCAGGCCATGGCCGACATCGTGGCCGAAAGCAGTCTGCACGGTCTCAATACTTTCAATTCGTGGGAAAATGAGGTCAACCAACGCCTGGTCAACAACGCGCTGTGGCTGGTTTGGCTCGATACCCATGGCGGGCTGGACAACGCCCACTTGCACGACTTCGCCGAGACCATGGGGCTGCACCGCATTCTGGTTTTCAGGCCTGACGGATCCCTGGAAGCGGCCAGTCACGATCCTGCCGGCAAAGGTGAAGGCAGCATGCGGGTGCCCAACGGATTCCTGGATCCCCTGCTGAATGGCACGACACAATTTCGGGCGCTGGGTTTCAAGAACGCCGCCCTACCCGGCGAAAAAAGGGTCCTGGCCGGAGCGGCCCGCTTGGGCGGCGGCGCCATTGTCGTGAATATCAAGGCTGATGACCTGTTGGAGTACCGGCGGGAGCTGGGGCCCGGACATTTGATCAAGGTCCTCGGCGAGGGGCGTGCTTTTCGCTACATCGTGATTCAGGATCGGTCGGGCATTCAGGCTTCTTCAACCAGCCAATTGGATTTTTCGTTGGCTCTGAATGAACCCCATCTCGCGGCCCTGGAGACCGGAGCCCAGTGGGTGAGTCGGGAATTCCGGACTGACGCCGGTGGTGTGTTCGAAGTCAGCCGCAAGTTGACCCTGGGCACCTCGGCGGTCTGGCTGCGGGTGGGCCTGGACGCCACCCTGCTGGACGACATGCGCGACGATACGCGCAAGCAGGCCTTGATGCGTCTGGCGGTCCTCCTGGGTGGCCTGTTCCTGGTCTCGGCCTTGACCTACGCCTGGCAGCGGCAAAGTGCGCTCGATACCCAGGTGGCTCGCATCAGCGCCGAATTGCGCCGCCACGAGGCCGAAGCCCGCCGGCGCGAAAAACTGGTGGCCATGGGTTCGCTGGGCGCGGGGGTGGCCCACCAGATCCGCAATCCCCTCAACAGCATCCATATGATTGCCCAGATGCTCGGCCGCACGCCCGATTTGCCCGAGACAGTGGGTGAACAGGCCCGGCACATCCGGGACGAGAGCGCGCGTATTGAAGAAATCGTGCAGCAATTTCTGACTTTCGCCAAACCCCGCGAACCGGTGTTCGAGCGGGTGGATCTCGCGACGATCGTGCGCGAGGTGGTGGACCTGCAGGCGGCGGCCCTGGCTTCAGACGACTTGACGTTTTCGGCCTACGCGCCAGGGCTGGCGGCCGAAGTCGACCGCCAGTTCGTCATTGAAATTCTGGAGAACCTGCTGCGCAATGCGGCCGAGTCCCTCGATGGGCGTGGCAAGGTGATGGTTTCGCTGATCGCCAACGGCGATTGGGCTGAGATCGTCGTGGCGGACAATGGTCCGGGCGTGGCCGAAGACGACAGCGACCGCATTTTTGACCTTTATTATACGACCCGTCCTGAAGGCACCGGCCTGGGCCTGAGCCTGACGGCGCAGATGGTCTCGGCCATGGGGGGCTTGCTGGTTCTGGACGCAGCGCCGGGCCTGGACAATCGCGGGGCGCGCTTCGTGGCGCGACTGCCCTTGCGCCAATCTCCACAGAAAGAGGGTTCGGCATGATCAACGGCGTCATCCTGGTGGTGGACGACGAGCAACGCCAACGCGAAACCCTGGGCACGGTGCTCACCGGGTGGGGCCATGAGGTGCGCCAGGCCGCCAACGCGACCGCTGCCCTGGATATGGTCAAGGGCGAGGCGATTGACTTGATATTGTCGGACATGCGCATGCCGGGCCTGTCGGGCCTGGACTTGCTGGAGCGTTGCCAGGAATTGCGCCCGGACATCGCCGTGGTGATGATGACGGCCTACGGTTCGATCGACGTGGCGGTGGAGGCCATGCGGCAGGGTGCCTCGGATTTTGTCACCAAGCCGATTGATCTGGACCAGCTCGAGTTGGCGGTGAACAAGGCCCTGGCCGTGCGCCGACTGGCCCGGGAAAACAAGGCCCTGCGGCGGCGGCTGGCTGAAACCTCGGTCGGGTTCCGCCTGCTGGGCGGCTCGCGGCCCATGGCCGAATTGCTGGACCGGGCTGGACGCGCGGCCGAAACCGACGCCACGGTTTTGATTCGGGGCGAAAGCGGCACGGGCAAGGAGCTATTGGCTCGTTCGCTGCATGACCTCAGCCCGCGTTCGGAAGAAAGCTTTGTGGCGGTCAACTGTGCGGCCTTACCGGAAACCCTGCTGGAAAGCGAACTCTTCGGCCATGTGCGTGGGGCCTTCACCGGTGCGGAAAGGGATCGCGCCGGACGCGTCTCCCAGGCCGAAGGCGGCACGCTGTTTCTGGACGAGATCGGTGACGTGTCGCCGGCGGTGCAGGTCAAGCTGTTGCGCTTTCTGCAGGAACGGGAATTCACTCCAGTGGGCAGCGATGTGGCCATCCAGGCTAACGTGCGGGTCGTTGTGGCGACTCATCGGGACCTGGAGGATCGCATCAAGACGGGGGATTTTCGCGAAGATTTGTTTTACCGGCTGAATGTTGTCAATCTCGTCCTGCCCCGATTGAGCGAACGTCGGGATGATATCCCCGAACTGGCCTCCCATTTTTTGGACCGATACGCCACCCGTTATGGGCGCCCGGCGCGCACCTTCAGTGCCGAAGCCATGGCCGCGCTCATGAGCCATGATTATCCCGGCAATGTGCGGGAACTGGAAAACATCATCGAGCAGACCGTGGTCATGACCCGGGGCGAGGTGGTGCATTCGGACGACCTGCCGGCCAACCTGAAGGGTGGCCGCCAGCGGGAGTCCGGAGAGATGCTCACCTTTGATATGGTCGAAGGTGATTTGCCGCGTTGGCTGGAAACGCTGGAGAAAAAAATCGTCCTGGAATCGCTGGCCGCGTTTTCGGGCAACCAGAGCAGTGCGGCCCGCCATCTGGGCCTGACCGAGAGCGGCTTGCGCTACAAACTGAGCAAGTGGAAGGATGAACAGGAGAGCTGACCGGCCCGACGACCGGTGAATATTGATTCTGCCCCGTTGCCTCTGGCTGCGGGGCTTTTTTTTCGCAGAAGTTTGCGCTTGGTCCGCCGTTGGCTTCGCAGAAATCTGCGAAGTGTCCCTCCCGGTTCGGATGTCCGGGTAAAATAATGGAATTTTAACTCACGGCCATATCGCTGTTTATGGAAATTTCAGGAAATCAGGCAAGGTGGCCCACTGGTTGCAATAGCAGGCCTGTTGAGGACTCTGGGGAGAAAACTTTTATAGCCTGTGGAGGCAACACAATGAAACGCACAATTCTTCTGCCCTTGCTCTCGGCCCTGATCCTGATCATCGCCGCGGGTGCAAATGCCCAGGACTTCGGCCCTGGCAATGGCAATGGTACCGGCGAATGCCAGTTCATTGATGAAGACGGCGACGGCTTCAACGATCTGGCCCCTGACGCCGACGGCGACGGCATTCCCAACGGCCTGGACCCGGACTACGTGAAGCCTGAAGACGGCAGCGGCGGCGGCCTTGGCGATGGCACGGGCAACCAGTTCAAGTGGGCCCACGCCTACGGCGAACTGTTCCGCAAAATGTTTGGTGAGAATGTGGCCATGGGTGGCCCGGCTGAAGGCCAGGGACACTACGGCCCCGGCGACGGCACCGGCGAATGCATCGGTGATGGCACTGGCGGCGGCGCATTTGGTCCTGGCGCAGGCGCGGGCGCAGGCAACGGCGACGGCACTCCGACTGAAGATGGTAGCGGTGTGCAGGAACGCCGCGGTGGACGGCGGTAGCACTGCCTGATGGGAAGCAGGGGCCGAACCACCCCTGCTTCCTGCTCAAGAAACGCATCAGGCAATTGGCAGGTGTGACCCACGATCTGAAATGACGAACGCACACGAACCCAACCGGAGCAGAATACGATGACCACGACCCGGGCAGCCCTGATGATGACGACGGCCGCGCTGCTGACCTTCAGCACCGCAGCGGCTGGCGACATCACCGGCAGTTTTACCCTGGGCACCGGTTACCTCGACAATCCTCTGGGAGTGAACAACGATACTTCGGCCGGCTACCTGGTCCAGGCTCTGCGCCTGTCGACCACGCTGACTCCCGCTCCGGCCAGCGATCAAATGATCAACAACGCTTTTAAGCTCGGCTACGAAGGCAACGCCAGCCAATTTGGCAGCGATACCAGCCTGGGCAACATCCGGCATGGTTTGGGCCTTGAATGGTTCCGCACCAGCCGCGTCAGTCCGCAGGATCGGCGCATCAACAGTGTCAGTGCCGGCGGCCAGGTTTCGGTCCGCGGCTACGAAGACTACTACGAAGTCTATGACTACAGCGAGGCGTACAGCTACCTGTCCTTCCGCCGGTACTCCGGCCCAAAAAACCTCTTTTCCGGTTTCGCGGCAGTGCGGGCTCGCCGCTATGGGGAGTTGCTGGGAGAGAGCTACATCGAGCCGCATGGCCAACTGAAATTTCAGCGGTTCTTTGCGAGCCGCACGACTCTGGGACTTTCGGCCCGCTATGGCCTGAAGACCTACAACGACTCGGCTGCCGCCGTCATCTGGGATACCCCTAGTCTCCCCTCAACATCCCAGGTGGCGGCGCGGCTGAATATTGCTCAGGGATTGTCCGACAGGCTCAGTTTACGAGGCAGGGTGGACTCACGCTGGACCCTGTCGGACTTCCCTTACTACGTGGCTGACGACATCTTCGACAGCCCGTTGCTGGACACCTACGCCCACGATGGCTGGGATGTTTTTGCCGCGGTGAAATGGTTGGGACCTTACCAGGTGTGGACCGAGTTGGGGACCTCGTTGGGCGAGCACGACTACGGATCGATGCTCTTTGCCACTTCGGAGTTTGGGGACACGCGGGACGATACGGTGCGGGATGTCTATGTTTCGCTGGAGCGCTCGTTGACCGGCAAGGCCCTCGGGCCGAAATTGCATCTGGCTGGGGGCTGGCGCGAACAGGACAGCAGTATCGACACCTACACCTATGATGGTGTCTTTGCGTCTTCGACGGTTTCCTGGCGGTTTTAGGTTTGCGCCCTGTGAACGGTGGCGCTTGTTTTTGTCCCTATACGGAGGGATTTTTTCGTGCCCGGATTGCGCCCCTCGGGGATGCCGGATACTGGTTGGCAAAACCTGGAATATAGGGATGTGGGGCATTTCTCAAATAATATTGAGTTTCCCTGTAAAAAGAGTTTTAAAATTATCACGAACCTTGTAAGCTATTAGAATACAACAAATTACTACCGTGTTGGTAGGGTTTGCATGAAAGGAGGGCTGGAGAGCTATTCGCTGTGTGGGGTAAGGCATAGGAGGGGAGAACTCCATATGATTTCTCGCACCATATAGCCGACAGGAGAACGCATGCGTTCCCAGAAAATGTTACTCGCTTTGATTTTGATTCTGGCCATGGCCTCCGCTGCCCTGGCCGTGCCCGCCACTCGGGAGTTCGCTCCGGTCCAGGCTGGTTTCACCACCCTGTCCAGCGAAGTGCCCACTCATCATCCTGATCGTGTGCTGGTGAAATTCCGCGCCGCCAACCTGGACAAGGCCATGCTCGCTGTGCCCTTCAACAGAGGCGCCGTGCTGCCCACCAATCTGACAGGTATCGCTGCCGTTGATGCCATTGCCGCCAAAGCCGGCGTCAATCGCATTGAGCGCCCGTACGACCAGCCCAAGAATGTGGCCAAGGCCACCGACCTGGGCGTCGACCGCTGGTTCATGCTGCACGTCGACAGCGGGGACATGATTGCCCTGGCTGAAGAACTTGCCCGTGACCCTGCGGTTGAGTATGCGACGCCCGACTGGTTCGCCTTTCCGGCCAGCGTGCCCAACGACCCCTTGTACCAGGACCACTGGGGCCACAACAATACCGCCCAAATGATTTCCTACGACTGGGCGACCTATGACCACACCGGGCCCACCGTCGGTACGGTCGGTTTTGACAGCAATGCCGAAGCGGCCTGGGATGTTTCCTATGGTGATCCTTCGGTGATCGTGGCGATCGTCGACAGTGGTGTCGATATCTATCACGAAGACCTCAATTGCATGACCGGTTACGATTTTGGCAACAACGATACCAATCCGATGGACGATAGCCGCACCGCCGGTCACGGCACCTGTTGTGCCGGAGTCACCGCCGCTGTGGCGAACAATGGTACCGGCATCGTCGGCATCGCCGGCAGTTGCACGATCATGCCCCTGAAGGTTGCCGATCGCCGTGGCAGCATGAGTTTCACTTCGATCACCAATGCCATCTACTATGCGGCCGACAACGGAGCCGACGTGATCAGCATGAGCCTCGGCGCGGCGATCAGCACTGATGCTGCTACGGACGCGGCCCTTCTTTATGCCCACAACGCCGGCTGTACGATCCTGGCGGCGACGGGTAACGAAAACGCCAGCGTGATCAGCTATCCGGCTATCAACGAATACGTGATCGGTGTTGGCGCTGCCTCGCCCTGTGGCGATCGCAAGCGGTCCAGCAGCAGCGATACCGACTTGAACCCTGGTGTCTTCGCCGACCCCAACAGCTATACCTGTGACGGCGAGCGCTGGTGGGGCTCGAACTACGGTTCGACGACCCAGGACGACCGCGGTGCCGTGGACATCATCGCGCCCACCATCGTGCCGACGACCGACATTTCCGGCGCCGGTGGCTATGACGCGGGCAACTATGACATGTTCTTCAATGGCACTTCCTGCGCGACGCCCTATGCGGCTGGCGTGGCGGCCCTGATCAAGTCGGCGTTCCCGGACTACACCCCCGACCAGGTGCGTGCGCAGCTGACCGGTACGGCTGAAGATATTGTCAACGTTGAGTCCGGTTCCGGCTGGGATCGCTACTCGGGTTATGGCATGGTCGACGCGGCTGCGGCCGTTGCCGGCGGTGGTGGACCGGTTGAGAATCCTCCGGTGGCCGCCTTTGCCGGCTCGCCCACCAGTGGCGACGTGCCCCTGTTGGTGACCTTTGCCGACCAGTCAAGCAACTCGCCGACGACCTGGAGCTGGACCTTCGGTAACGGTGGGACCTCGGCCGCCCAGAACCCCAGCTACACCTACAACGCCGTTGGCGTGTACACGGTCTCCCTGACGGTGACCAATGCCTTTGGCAGCGATACAGTGACGAAGTCCAACTACATCACCGTGACCGAGCCCACCGTTGGTGGCGATACGATGTATGTGGCGGACATGAATGTGTACAAGGTGCAGAGTGGTCGGAAATATTACGGCCGTTGCGACGTGACGATCCTGGACGAGGGCGGCGCTCCGGTGTCCGGCGCTACTGTCTCGGCCAGCTATACCGGTGACATTTCCGGTACAGCATCGGGCGTGACCGG
>CAZLUL010000075.1:0-17874 GCA_964562635.1 uncultured Fibrobacteraceae bacterium
GGGTCGCCGACGGCGGCAGCATGGCGGGCGTGCCGAAGCCGGTTTCGAAACGCCGCCGCACGCGGGAGCGGGTGCAGTGGGGCGTGATCACCGCCCTGGTTCTGGCGGCCGTGGCGCTGGGCGGAATGTTCTGGCAGACAACCCGCACCGAAGTGCCGGTGCGCCGCATGGTCGTGCCTTTGGAAGGCGGAGCTGTTCTGGCCAGTGTGGGCGGCGGCGGTGTCGAAATTTCACCCGACGGCAAGAAATTGGCCTATGTCGCGCGCGATTCGTCCGATTCTGAGGTGCGGTTGTGGGTGCGTCCCATGGACTCCATGTCGGCGATCGCGTTGCCGGGTACCGAAGATGCATCGTTTCCCTTCTGGTCGCCGGACAGCCGCTATCTGGCCTTCTTTACGGACGGCAAGTTGAAAAAGGTTCTGGCGACCGGCGGCCCCTCGCTCACTCTTTGCGACGCGCCGTCCGGCCGCGGTGGCAGCTGGAACCAGGATGACGTCATCATTTTTACCCCCAATTTTGAGGGTCCATTGCACCGCGTTGCCGCCGCAGGGGGCGCGGCCGCGGCCATTTCGGTAATGGATACGACCCGCAATGATTACACCCATCGCTGGCCCTTTTTTCTGCCCAATGGTGAGGATTACCTGTTCTTCAGCCGGACGATAGGCGACGACGGTGGCGAAGGTGATGCCATCTGTGTCGGGGCCCTTGATGACCCGGAATACCGCGTATTGTTGCCCGGGAAAACCAACGCGATATTCGCGGATGGCCGGTTGCTGTTCGTGCGCGAAGGGGTCTTGATGGCGCAATCGTTCGACCCTGGAAAATTGGCAACAACCGGCGATGCCTTCCCCATCGCCGAGGGTGTGGCCTACGTACCGGGGTGGAGTCGCGGGGTGTTTTCCTCTTCACAGCAGGGGGATCTTGTCTATCGGCGGGGTGAGGTGCAGTCGGGTTCCCGTCTGCGTTTGTACGACGTGCAAGGCCAACGTATCGGGCCCGTGGGTGATATCATCTCTCAGTTTGGCTTCTCCATTTCCCACGACCAGACCAGGGTGGCGGTCGGCATTCTTGAGCAGAACAACAGCCACTCCGATATTTGGGTGCGCGATCTGGAGCGGAATATCCGCACCCGCTTGACCTTCGCCACGAGTGTCGACATGATGCCGATTTGGTCACCGAACGACTCGTTGGTCGCCTACACGACACGTTTGGATGGCGAGTTCGGCCTCTATGTCAAGCCCGCCAGCGGCGCCGGTGCTGAGCAGAAGATCTGGTCGCATGAGACCATCATTCTTGCCAGCGACTGGTCACCGGACGGCCGATATATCGCTTGTACGACCAGGAATGTGGACTTAGCGGACATCTGGATCATTCCCACCGACCCGACCGAGGAGCCGTTTCGATTCATGCAGACCCCCTTGGGTGAATACGCGCCCCGATTTTCACCGGACGGACGCTGGGTTGCCTTCGGTTCCGATGAGTCGAGCCGCGAAGAGGTCTACGTGGCTCCGTTCCCGGGGCCGGGTGGCAAGTGGCAGATATCGACTAACGAAGGCGACCGCCCCCGCTGGAGCCCGGACGGCCGCCGGCTTTTCTACTTGGACAATGAGGACCAGATTTGCGTGGTGGATATCGACGGGTCCGGGCAGGGCCTGAGCGTGGGCAAGATGGAAGTCTTGTTTTCTGTCGCGGCCTTCCGGCCCAGCAACATCTTTGAAGTCATGGGTGACGGCGAGCGCCTGCTCGTCAACGAGCGCCTGACCAATCTGGATGATTCGATGATCGTGGTGGTTCAGAACTGGACTCGGGAGCTGGTTGATTAGTTTTGGGCCGCCGGATGGGCTCCCGCTTTTTGCATCTTATTCGTCCACAATACTTCGTGTGAGGTAGGACGAGTAGTCCTTCACCGCCGGCGTGTAGCGCCCCTGTATCAGTGGCGAAGAAACGATGAAGTCGGCTGTCGAGCGGTTGCAGGCCATGGGAATGTTGTAGACCACGGCAATGCGCAGCAGTGCCTTGACGTCCACGTCGTGGGGTTGCGGCTCCATCGGATCCCAGAAAAAAATAATCAGATCGATCTCGCCTTCGGTGATCAACGCGCCCAACTGCTGGTCGCCGCCGAGGGGTCCGGACTTGAGTTTCCGGATCGAGAAATCCTTCGGCATTTTTGTCGCTGGCACCTTGGCCCGGATGGCTGCTTCGACCAGCCGGCCGGTCGTGCCGGTGCAGGTCAACTCGTGCCCGATCAGCAGCTCGACGTTGTACTCGATCCAGTCGATCAAGTCCTTCTTGCGGTTGTCGTGGGCCACCAGGGCGATGTTCTTGCGCACGTTCATGGACGGGTCCTTCCGGATGGGTGTTGGGCTCAGTTGGTCTGACGGTGTCTAATCCACGCCCGCACTTCACCATGGAGCACCAGCCGCCGCCCTGCAATGATTTTGCAAATACAGGACAACAAATGTCTGATATGGTACCCACGCGATTATGCCAAACCAACAAGGGGAAATTGTCGTGATATATCGGACACCTGTATTACTCGCCGTTCTCTGTCTCAGTCTCTTCCTATTGGTCGGTTGCGCCGGCAAGGAGCCTGCTCCGGCCCAGTCCAGTCTGATTGCCGGGCTGGACACCTACAGCAAACCCATCACCACGAGCTCGTCGTCTGCCCAGCTGTGGTTCGACCAGGGACTGGTGCTGCTGTACGGCTTCAATCACGACGAAGCAACCATCTCGTTCCGGCAAGCCGCGGCCCTGGACCCCAAGGCGGCCATGCCCTGGTGGGGCGTCGCCTACGCTGCGGGCATGAACATCAACGACCCCCATATGACCGAAGCGCGTTGGCAAATCGGGCACGAGGCCGCCCAAAAAGCGGTGTCACTGCTCGACGACGAAAGCGATCTCGAACGTGCGCTCGTCAACGCGGTGGCCCAGCGCTACACCTGGCCCGCCCCGGCCGAACAACGCCCCTACGACGAAGCCTATGCCGCGGCCATGCAAGACGTGTACAAACAATTTGGCAATGACGCGGACGTGGCCTGCTTGTATGCCGAATCATTGATGGACCTGCAGCCCTGGGCCTATTGGAATGTCGCGGGGGAACCCGAGGGCCGGACGATCGAATTCATCGCCGCCATCGAGAGTGTGCTGGAAAGTCATCCGGACCACCCCGGGGCCACCCATTTCTACATCCACGCCATGGAGGCGGGGCCGTCGCCGGAGAAAGCCGTGCCTTACGCCGAAGCCCTGGAAGCCCGCGTACCTGGCGCCGGCCACTTGGTGCACATGCCGTCGCATATCTACGCCCGCGTGGGCCGCTATGGTGACGCCGCCGATGCCAACGTGCGGGCCGTCGCGGCCGACCGCGCGTATTTCGCCAAGGCCGGCAAGCAGGGCATGTACTACATCTACTACGCCCACAACCAGCACTTCCTGGCCTACGCCTCGATGATGGAGGCGCGTTACGAACCGGCCATGAAGGCGGCCCGCGAACTTGAGGCTGAGATGCCGGCTGAAGTGCTGCAGGAACTGAACTGGTTGATCGAGGGCATCATGCCGTCCAACTACCACGTCATGATCCGCTTCGGACGCTGGGACGACATCCTGGCCGAGCCGTTGCCGGCTGAAGACCGTCTCGTGACCCGCGCCGTGCACTACTACGCCCGGGGCATTGCCCTCTCAGTGCTCGACCGCACCGACGAGGCGCGCCTGGAAATCACCAAGTTCGAAGCCGCGGCGGCCGCCATCCCGGCCGAGTGGTGGGTTTTCAACAACCGCATCGACGACGTGCTGCCCATCGCCATGGCCATGCTGGAAGGCGAAACGGCCTATCGCGAAGGCCGGCTGGACGAGGCCTGGGCCGCGTTGCGCCGCGGCATAGAAGCCGAAGATAAGCTGGTTTACGACGAGCCCCCAGCCTGGATGCTGCCGGTGCGCCACTCGATGGGTGCCTTGATGCTGGAAGCCGGCGAGTATGCCGAGGCGGAAAAATTGTATCGGGAAGATCAGGAGCGGCACCCGGGCAACGGGTGGTCGTTGTTGGGGCTCAGCCAGGTGTTGGAAGCCCAGGGTCGCAGTGAAGAGGGAGCGCAATATGCGGCGGCCGCCAATCAGGCCTGGGCCCGGGTTGACGACCGCCCGTCGAGTTCGTGTTTGTGTGCGCCGCGGGAGCAGTAGTATCGCCAGGAAATGGTGTTGTGCTATGTTTTAGCGGAACAACTCGTGAATCTGGGCCGAAAAACAAGGAACCCGTTCATTGACCAATTCCGACGAGACCATTCCCGTCAACAGCGGTGACGAGCCAACAGCCGACCTGGGCCGCGGTCTGGACAATGACCTGCCGTCAAAAATCGGCAGCTATGTCATCAAGCGCGTGATCGCGTCCGGTGGCATGGGCACCGTCTACGAAGCCATGCAGGAAAACCCGCGCCGGCCGGCGGCCGTCAAAGTGGTCAAGTCCAACATGGCCTCCGAAGACGCGCTGCGCCGTTTCGAACGCGAGGCCCAGGCCCTGGCCCGGATGCGCCATCCGGGCATCGCCCAGATCTACGAAGCGGGCACCTTTCTCGATGGCAACGTCACGCTGCCGTTCTTTGCCCTGGAGTACATCCCCAACGCCTCGACGATCATCGAATTGGCCAAGGCCCGTTATTCAGGAAAACGGCCGCTCGTGTAATTATTTCGAAGCGACTGGAACGCCCAATACGCCTCGTTGTGGCCAACTCTTGGGCTGTGCCCCGGAGAATGTCGCTACCTGAATATTCAGGCCTCAACGAGCTCCATTGTGTTCATATAGTCGCTTTTTTTCGCTTTTTTACACTGAAAAAGCCCTGACTTGGGGCCAGCGACATTCTCCGAGGCACCACCCAACTCTTGAAGTAAAACCACGAAAAACCCTCTTGCGGTGCGGGATATTCATGGTACAATACCCAAATGATCAAAAGACCATGCATCTTCAACGCGATCAAAACGGCCTTGAACCGTAGCCGGATCGTCGTCTTGTCTGGCCCTCGCCAATGCGGCAAAACCACCCTTGCCCGCCAATTTCTCGACCCCGATTCCGCCAATTATTTTGACCTTGAAGACCCCGCCAGCCTGGCCCGTCTCGACGAGCCCATGACTGCCTTGGGTCCGTTGCAGGGCCTGGTGGTTATTGACGAGGTTCAGCGGCGCCCCGAACTCTTTCCCATCCTGCGGGTTCTCGCCGACCGTACCGACCAACCGGCGCAGTTTCTGATTCTGGGTAGCGCCTCGGGCGAACTGTTGCGGCAGACATCCGAAAGCCTGGCGGGTAGACTCGAGCGCATCACGTTGTCCGGTTTTTCCCTGGCCGAACTGGGCGCCGCGGCTGAGTCTGAGTTGTGGCTGCGGGGCAGCTTTCCGCTTTCCTATCTGGCCAACAATGATGCCGACAGCTTGGCTTGGCGCCGAAATTTCGTCCAGACGTTGTTGGAACGGGATTTCCCCCAATGGGGAGTGCGGGTGCCGGCCCGGGCCCTGTTGCGGTTTTGGACGATGTTGGCCCACTACCACGGGCAGACCTGGAACGCGGCCGAGCCGGCGCGGGCCCTTGGCGTCAGCGAGTCGACGATGCGGCGCCATCTGGACCTGATGACCGACGCCTTCATGGTGCGCCAGTTGCAGCCATACCATGCCAACCTCGGCAAGCGCCAAGTCAAGTCGCCCAAGATTTATGTGCGCGACAGTGGCATCCTGCATCAATTGTTAGGCATCGACTCGGCCAAGTCGTTGCTGACCCATCCCAAAATCGGGGCTTCGTGGGAAGGCTTTGTCATCGAGCAGATTTTGGCGACCGAGCCGCACGATGAAGCTTTCTTCTGGGCCACCCACCAAGGCGCAGAAGTCGACCTGATTCTCAGGCGGGGAACCGAGTTGTTGGGCGTGGAATGCAAGCGATCCGACAGCCCCCGGCTGACCCGCTCCATCGGGCACGCTTTGGAGGATCTGGAGCTGAGCCAAGTCGCGGTTGTGTATCCAGGTAGCCGGCGATTTGTGCTGGGTAAAGATGTTGAGGCAGTTCCCTTAAGTGAAGTGGGCTGCGGCCGGTCTGTTTTTCGGGAACCCGGTAAATTCGCATGAAACCTGCAACGCCAGGGAGGCCTCAATGCCCGCCGCCGCGAAGACAATTTTGACTGAGCTCGAATCCCTGAAGAACAGTTTTGGTGAAGGCGTCGGCGCCCAAAAGTGCGACCTGCTGCGCCGCGTTGAAACGGCATCTCTGCCCACCGCCGAAACCGTGCTGCGCCTGCACGAACTGCTCTGCTTCTGCCGCGCCCATCCCGACGACGCGCGCCTGCTGGGTCAGGTCGAAACCATGCTCGCCGCTTTTCATGGCCGCCGCGACCTGCAGCGCAAGCGGTCCGGATTGGTCGACTCCGGCATCGAAGGCACTGAAATCCGCTACGAATTCTTCATGCAGATGGCCCAGTGGCTGGCCAAGCGCTGGCCGGATCGCCTGCAGATCGATTGGGCCGATTTGGGGAGCGGCGAAAAGCTCGACAAGATCCTGCACCTGTTGGCGCTCTACACCGAAACACCCGGCCTGGACGAATTTGCCTTCCCGGTGCGCGACTGGATCAACCGGATGAAGGGCCCGGATGAAACCGACGCCGCCTTCGTGATCAACCGCATCAAGGACCTGGAGATGGACCCGCCGACCCGCGAGTTTTTCTACGAGCGCCTGGGCTTGCCGCTGATCATCACCGCTGGTGCCGGCGGGCCAAACCGCACGTGCGCCAAACTCAGCGGCGCCAAGATTTTTTACCAGACCGAACCCATGCAGCTGAAGCGTCCGGACCTGCGCGTCGCCCTGAAAACCCCGCCTTTGTCGGTGCGCGCGGTCAACGAGCGCCAGGGCCAGGAAATCATCGATCTGGCCCGTGAGGCGATGGTCACCCGCAGCCGGGACCTCGACGTTTTTGCCTATGGCGACCCGCGCGATGTGCGGCTGATCGACTGTGGGCAGGGCTTGCAGTTCGCGGCCATTGGCGCGTTGCCGGAACGCCGCCTGATCTTCGAGGCGGTCTACGGCTTCCTGATCCTGAAAAACGGCGTGCCGGTGGGTTATGTGCTCAACAGCGCCCTGTTCGGCTCGGTCGAGGTGGCGTACAACGTTTTCGAAACCTACCGCGGGGGCGAGGCGGGCTTCATGTATGGCCGTCTGCTGGCGGCCCTCAAGCTTGTTTTTGCTGCCGACACCTTCACGATCTACCCCTACCAACTGGGCGGCGACGGCAATCAGGAAGGTCTGGCTTCGGGCGCCTGGTGGTTCTACCAGAAGTTGGGTTTCCGGGCGCGCGATGAAGGCGTGTTGAAGCTGATGCGCAGTGAGTTGCGGCGTATGCGGAAGGCTCCTAAAAATCGCTCGAGCATCGCCACGCTGGAAAAACTGGCGGCCGAAAACGTCTATTTTGATGTGAAAAAGCCCCGCGCCGATGTGATCGGCATGTTGCCGTTGGCCAATGTCGGCTTGCACGTAACGGCGTATCTCGCCGACCGTTTTGGTGCGCGCCGCAAGCAGGCTGAAGCGGTGTGCGCCCGCGAAGCGATGGCGCTGCTGGGCGTGCGCAGCCGCCAGCGTTGGAGCGCGGGCGAGCAGTTGGCTTGGCGGCGGTGGAGTCCGTTGGTCTTGACCTTGCCGGGTGTGGCGGGTTGGACGGCGGCGGAGAAGAAGGCCCTGGTGGCCGTTGTGCGCGCCAAGGGCGGCCGGCGCGAATCGGATTTCACGCGCTTGTTTGATGGCCACCGGAAGTTGCGGCGGGTGGTGAAACGGTTGGCGATGAAGGATTTGTCTGGGGTGTAGCCGCCGCGGTGGGCTGGCCCGCTAGGAGGCCCCCGCCCACCAACTGTCGCCGCCATCGCCATACTCCTGCCAGCTGCGCTCCACGTCCTGAGGCGACCATCCGTCGTTCAGTTTCATGCTCGGCTCGGTCGGGTTCAACAGCCGTTTAATCAGTTTCATCCCACTCAATCGTGCGCCAAACTCATGAATTTTTGCGCCGCGGCCGGGGCCCTCTCGGGTTGCTGTCTTCGTCATGGTCGCTTCCTTTCGATATCAGGGTTTGCAAGCTTGCACAATCATTCCATACCCGGACGTAGCAATCGTTACGCCCCCGTCAATATGTTGTAAAAAAATGAGTTACAGCGTCGCCGGGACTGTCTGTGTCCGGCAGGACACGCCCGATTGTGTCCCCTTCGACCCGCGCCTTCCAAAAAGCTGGTCGAATACCCGCCCATCATTCACAATCCGCTTCTATGACTGGCAAAATATCCGAACCTATATCGCGAAAGGCCCACCATGCAGCGCAAAATCAACCCTGACCGCAGCCGCGGCCAGAACCTCATTTCATTGTTCGCCCGCCTATTTTTCTCCGGCCGTTCGTACTCCCTGATCGAACTGGCCGACTCCCTCGAGTGCTCCAAGCAAACAGTTATCAAGCTGATTGAAGAACTCGAAACCCTGCACTGGCTAGACCTGGACAAGACCATGAAATCCGGCCGCCGCTACTACCAGGTCCAGCGCGCCCAGGTCTCCAAAGCCCGCGTCGCGCTGACCGATGAAGAACTCGATACGCTGATCATGTGCCGCGCCTTCACCGGCCACCTGTTGGGTCGAGACCAATTCGACGCCGCCATGAGCGCGCTGCACAAGTCGTCGCAGTTGCTTCACGATACGCCCGACGGTGACGATAACGCCGACGAATCCCGCGTCTATGGTGTCTATCGCCCGGGCGCCATCGACTACACGCCGTTCCAGACCCAGTGGCAAACGCTGCTCGAAGCCATGGAAAAATCGTTGGTCTGCGAGATCAGTTACAAGAAGGTGCTCGACAAGAGGGCCAAGACTTCGCGCATCAAGCCTTTGAAAATTTTCTCCCACCGCGAGGCGGTGTACGTGCACGCGCGGTACGCCAAGGAACCCGGCAAGCTGTTCAAGCCCGCGCCCTACGATCCGTTGTTGGCGCTGCACCGCATCCAGGCCGTCACCCTCACCGAAACCCCATTCACCAAACCGAAGGACTACGACTTCGAAAAGACGTTCAACGAACACTTCGGCGTCATCAAACAGAAGCGGTTCAAGGTGAAGGCCGAGCTGACCGGATGGGCCGCCGGTTACACCGCCGAGCGCAAACTCAGCCCTGACCAGAAAATCACCCGGCGTAAGGGCGGCAAATTGATCATTCAGTTTTCGGCGACCAGTGAGCCTGAGGTGCTGAATTGGGTGTTGGGCTTGGGAGCCGAGGCGAAGCTGGTGGAGCCGACCAATCTCGTGGCGCAGTTGAAGACGAGGCTGGAAACCGTTCAGGCGCTTTATCTTTGAGCTGAAACGGCCGCGACGCTCCCCGAGGAGCGCCGCGGCCGCCAATGCCAATCACCGAGACAAATAGGTGCTGACTGCCGCCGCCCTGGCGGCCGCATGGGTCTGAAGCTGAGACACGGCCATGGCGAAATCATTGCCGTTGTTCAGAAACGTGAAGCCGTCAACTTCTGTCGTCGCGTACGGCTCAATCAGTGCCGCGTAGGACGCATAGAGGGACTGGATCATGCCGGTCTCGAAAGCCCCGTCAATCACCTCGGCCACATAGTCGTCGTACAGGGCCCGGTACACTTCATCGGCGTACAGGTACTCGATCAATGGCCACTCGCCCTGGTCCATGTTTCCGAAATCCAGATCCAACGAGCCTCCCATAAGTCCCTGGTCGAGGGCTTCGTTGTTGTCCCAGTTGATCCAGGTCAGCTGGCCCGTGGCCGAGTCGCCGTACAGGTAGTAGTTGTGGGTCATCCGGCCGTAGGTGTCCCAGTTCTGAATGACCGTATTGGCCGCCAGATACTTCAGGAAAGTGTCCGCGTCAAAAACGGTTTCCAGGCTGGCGCGCCATTCGGCGGGGGCTGTGGTTCTGCTGGCGTCGTGAAGAGCCGCAAACAGGCCCTGAATATCCGACCAGTTGGGCTCGTCTTCGTTGGTCTTTTTGACAAAGACGTCTTCGCTGAACGAACCGTCGACAAAGGCCGCGCCGATGCCGTCGGGTTTGTAGAGGTTGCCGTCGTCGTCGTCAAATTGGGTGTCGAGCACGGTGTCGTCGACTTCTTCGACCAGGGTGTAGACACCAAAATATTCGGGCCCTTCACCGTGATCGACATACAAGGTGTAGAGGGCCGTGTGGGGGCCCGCCATGCCGGCGTTCCGGAACACATCGCCCGCGACTTTTTCACGCAGCATGGACCGGTCCTTGTAGTTGTTCTTCAGGCTCAGCTTCTTGAAGCCATAAAAGCGCTGGTTGTCGATTTGCGGGTAGTCGTCTTCGAATTCGTCGAAGTCCAACTTGAAAGCCAGCTTCAGGATGCCTTCGTGCCATGAAGACTGCAGGCTGGAGTTGCCCTTGAAGCGCACGCCCACCCGGTACCATTGGGTGCCGTCAAAGAACACCTCGGCCGGGACAAACACGGGGTTCACGTCAGTGTCCACCGGAGGGCCGCCACCGGTTCCGAACGGGCCATAGAGGTCCGTCATGTCGGCCAGCATGGTCGCCCAACGTTCGGCAGTGATCACGAAGTCGATTCTCTTGATCGTATTGTCTTCAAAGACCTGATCGAAATCCGGATCGGCACCCTTGCTGTGGGTTGCGGCCGTCCAGTCGGGGATCTCGAAATCGGTATCATCAACGATGCCGGTCTCGTCAATGGGTGCGGTGGTATCGTCATCGCTGCACGCGCCCAGCAGCGCGGCGACCATGACGAGTGTCAGCAACAGGAAATATTTTGATGGGGCGGGAAGACTGCAGTTTCTCATGACGAAAGCTCCGATCGGGTTGGACGGTGTGGCTGTTCTTTCCCAGCCGAACCCCCGATGCGGGATTGTCTTTCGCACTAATTTAAAAAAATCAGCGCGGCGGTGGTCTTTCGCCGGCCCCGGGGCGCTGACCGGGCGGTGGACTCTGGGCCTGGCGGCGCAGCGATGGCGCGGCGGCGGCAAACATTTTCCGCTGTTGCGGTGTCAGCACTTCGGCCTCGGCTACCAGCATGATCGTTGAAAGAGAGTCGAGTCCGGCCCGGGCCCGGGATGCAGCGGCGGTGAGGCGGCGAAAATTTTCCGCGTCAAAATCAGGCGCGGCGTAGGCCCGTGAGAGTTCCTGGCTGGTTTGATCCACCGCAAGCTGCCGTTCGGCTTGTTCGGGCATGTGTTGCTCCATGATGAGCCGCACGGCCTGTTGTTGTTCGGCATCAAGATCCAGATGCCGGGTCATGCCCTCCAGGTGTCGTTGCACCATCTGTTCGGGGTTGGGGCGTGGTCCCGGGTTGTCCCCACCGTCCGGTCCGGGCGGCGGGAGCTGAGGCTGTTGGCCAGGTCCACCGATGAATGTCATGCCCACGACACCGAGGTTGATCCCGACCGATACCGCCAGCAACAGATAGATGATTTTCTGGGACATGGGCCTGCTTCCTTAATCTTGTCCGGGTTGGTAGACAGCCAGCAATGAAGACGTTGTGCTGTTGTTCCAAACCGCGACGGAGGTCGACCACGTCTGGTCAGTGATGACATTTTCGGTCTTGAGTTGCACCGGTCCCAAAAGGACACCGATGACCATGCCGGCGGCACAGGCAGCCAGGGCCAGGACGGGCCGCAGGCGCGATTCCCGGGGGCGTCCGGGCCGGACCCGGTGCCAAACCGTGCGCGGCAACTCGGGCGCCGGCGCCTTGGCGAGCATCGCCTCAATCCCCGCCAGTTCACCCAATTCGGCCTGGCAGGCGGCGCACTGCTCACAATGAGCCGCCACTTCCGCACTGATTGGCGAGTCCAGTTCACCGTCGTGGTAGGCCTGCAATACGTGGCCGGCTGGATGTTTGCTGCCACTCATGATTCACCCCTTTGGGACGTGAGGTCCTTGCGCATGGCCGTCATCGCCCGGTGCAGCAACATCTGCACCGAAGAGACCGAGGTTTCCATGGCGTCGGCGATTTCCTGATAACTGAACTCCTGGTATTGCTTGAGCACCAGGGCTTGCCGTTGGCGTTCGGGCAGGCTGGCGATGGCCTCTTGCACCTGGCGCTGCACTTCCTGGGCGGCGAGACCCTCGAGGGCATCGGCTTCGGGCGCTGGCGCATTGTCGTAATTGTCGGTCAGCGGCACCCAGCGCAGAATTTTTCGCCGCCGCAACCGGCTACGCGCCTTGTTGCCCGCAATCCGAAACAACCAACTCTGGAACTTGCCCGCGGGTTCGTAGCGCTCCGCGGCCTTGATCAGATTGATGAATGTGTCCTGGCATAGGTCTTCGGCCTCCTCAGCCGAGCCGAGCATGCGCACCAGAAACGCAAAAACGGGGCGTTCCCAGCGTTCGACAAGGATCCGCAGGGCGTTTTCGTCACCCTGGACGTAGTTGGTCAGCAACTGGTCGTCGGTCCTGTCGGTCATGCCGTCCTTTCAGCCCAACGCGCGGGCTGAACATTCCTTTCGCCGGATTTTCAAATCTTTTGGCCAATCGTACTCTAGGTTACGCCAACGGCACCGTCAATTTTGAACCCGAAAATTGTCCGAAAGGATCGGGGCGGTGGTGGGTTTGGTTGGATATGACAAGCAGGTGAGCCATCTAACTAAATGTGGAGCGTGATATCATGAAGACCCGGAAACACCTTTTTCTCCTGACAGTGATCTTGATGTTCGCCAGCACCGGGTTGGGCGGTTGTTCTGACGCGGCGACTGAACCGGTCATTGTTGACGATGATCCAGCGATCGTGACCGGTTCGTACAACATTGTCGACACCGCGCAGAGCGTCTGCTTCGACAACCAGAACCAGATCGGCGATCCGTCAACCGGCGATGCGTTCTTCGGCCAGGACGGCCAGCACACCGGCAACCAGCCCAGTTACGTGGTCAGTGCCGACGACCTGACGGTCCTGGACGAAGTGAGCGGCCTGACGTGGCAGAAGTCGCCCGATACCAACGGCGACGACGCCATCACCGCCGCCGACAAATACACCTGGGCGCAAAGCCAGGCCTATCCGGCGGCTCTGAATGGTGCGGAGTTTGGTGGCTTTTCGGACTGGCGCCTGCCCACAATCAAGGAACTCTACTCGCTGATCCTGTTCAGCGGCCTGGATCCGAGCGGATACACCGGTGATACGTCGGGCCTCGTTCCATTCATTGATACTGACGCTTTTGACTTTGCCTATGGCGACGAGAGTGCCGGTGAACGAATCATCGACGCCCAGTATGCTTCGAGCACCCTCTACGTCGATAGCAGTGGCATGGAAGCGCTCTTGTTTGGGGTCAACTTCGCAGATGGCCGCATCAAGGGCTACGGAATGCAAATGCCGGGCGGGCGCGAAAAGACGTTCTTCGTCACCTGTGTCCGGGGCAATTCCAACTATGGCCTCAACGTCTTGAGCGACAACGGCGATGGCACCATCAGTGACGAGGCCACGGGTTTGATGTGGGCGCAGGATGACAGTGGTGCCGAAGTGCCTGAAGGTCTCAACTGGCAGGACGCCCTGGCCTGGGTGGCGACCAAAAACGCGGCGGGATATCTGGGTTATGCCGACTGGCGCCTGCCCAGTGCCAAGGAACTGCAAAGCCTCCTGGACTATTCGTGCTCGCCGGGCACCACCGGGTCAGCGGCCATCGATGCTGTGTTCAATGCCACCGGTATCACCAACGAGGCGGGGCAGGCGGACTACCCCGCCTACTGGACCAGCACCACCCACGAAAACATGGTCGCCGGGGGCAGCGCTGTATATGTCAATTTCGGTCGGGCCATGGGCTACATGGATGGCGGTTGGCGTGACGTGCATGGCGCGGGAGCCCAGCGCAGCGATCCGAAGGTGGGCGACCCGGCCGACTTCCCCACCGGGCACGGCCCCCAGGGTGATGCCATCCGGATATACAATGGCGCGCGCATGGTCAGGTAAGCCCGAGTGACGGTTCGGGGCTGCGGGGAGCGGAGGGAATTTGACCCTCCACTCCCCGTGTTTGTGTTACGGTTGAGGAGGTCCTGGTGGAGCCTGCTCGACCAAGCCACTTCGTTCAATAATTCTGATCAGGGAGCCCCATAGATGGACGCCAAAACTTTCCAGAAAATCGCGCGTGCCCAGTTCCGCTACACCACTTGGGTCGTGGCCGGAAACCTGAAAGACCTGACCGACGAACAGGGCCTCGAACAACCGGCTGCGGGCAACAACCTCAACTGGGTCGCCGGCCATATCGCCAACTACAGGGGCAGCACCCTGCGGTTGTTGGGCCAGGACTGCCCTTTTGCCGCCGACAAATACGACCGCTACGAGCGCGGCAATTCGGCGCTTACCAACCCGAGTGAGGCTGTCCCTCTGACCGAGATCCTGGCCGATTTTATGGCCACCGACGAAGGCCTGCAGGCCGGCCTGGCCGGTTTGACCACCGAAGCGCTGGCCGCCAAGGCGCCCTTCAGTCCTTCGGATAATCCCGCGGAAACCGTGGGGACGCTTTTGGCCGGATTGGTTTTCCATGAAGGCTACCATGCGGGCCAGTTGGGCCTTTTGCGGCGTCTGGCTGGTGCCGAAGGTGTGGTCAAATAGGGGCCGAATTGCCTGGTGGGAAATCTGCAAACCCGTCATTGACATACCCGCTCAATAAACCATCTTTCCGGAGTGGAAAGCTGTTCTTTGACCAAGGACCGCCCTTTTGAGCCAAAACATCCTTGCCAAGGTCCAAGTTTGGACTATTTTACTCGCGCTTCCCTTGGCAATCGTGCTTTGGTTTGTGGTTTCGTTCGATTTTGCCGCAGGAGTCTTTTTGACGGCCCTGTGGGCGGTTGCCGGGTTCAGGGCACTTGAGGGATTGTTTCGCGCCGCGTTCGTCCCGCAGGGCACGCCCCGCAACGAATTTGCCATCATCCTTTGGCTGTTGGCCAAATTGAGTGTTTACGGCCTGGCGGTTTGGGTGTTATTTTCCCGTCCGTTTCCGGCAGTTAGCCACGCGGTAGGGTTCACGATACTGATGGCGGTGCTGGTTGTGGTTGGAGCGCGGCATCGCGCCGAAGAAATCCGGCTTTCGGCCTCCGGCGCGACGTCCAGCGCGACATCCAGAAATGACGAGTCGGCCTGACATGCATAAGAAGGGGACGATGCAAAAAATGAGCGCGAAGCAGTTGGCGGTCTTGGTCCTCCTTGTCGGAGCGGTCATTTTTGCGTCCGGTGCGGCTCTGGCGCAGGATCCTGGGCATGGCCAAGCCACCGAAGAAAACGCCCCGCCCAATACGACCCACGATGAGCCCGGTCACATTGAGCCCGCTCACGGTGAAGATGTGGCCCACGGCGAAGCGGCTCAGGGCGAAGATCATGGCGGCGGACACAGTTCCACTCCCCATCTCCAGAACCTGGTTTCCGGCTGGATCGCCCCTTATCTGCCCGAGCCTGTCGCCAAATTCCTGGCCGACTTCATCGATCCCCTGTATTCCCTGTTCGTGGCCCTGCTGCTGGCGATCTTCTTCATCGTCCTGAGCCGGCAGCTCAGCGCCCGCAAGCCCGGACGGCGCCAGATGGCCGCCGAAATGATCCTTGGCGGCCTTTATTCGCTCTTTCAGGCCATTATTGGCCCCAGCGCCCGCCGCTACACGCCCTTCCTGGGCACGCTGTTCATCTTCATTCTGTGCAACAACCTGGCTGGTATGATCCCCCTGGGGCACGCCGCGACTTCGAATTTCAGCACCACGACTTTTGCTCTGGGCATGCTGACTTTTCTGTACGTGCAGGGCATCGCGCTCAAGGAGAACGGCCTCCCGGGCTACCTGCATCACTTGGCGGGCTCGCCCAAAACGGCTATGGACTGGGGCTTTTCGCTGCTGCTGTTCCCCCTGCATCTGCTGGGCGAACTGGTCAAGCCGCTGAGCCTGGGGCTGCGCCTGTTCGGCAACATTTTTGGTGAGGACACCCTGGTCGCCACCATGGTCATCCTCGGTTATCTGTCCATGAAGGGCCTCGTTGGCCTGGGCGTGGGCGATGACTCTGCGGTCTTCGGATTCCTGCCGGGAATTCCGCTGCAACTGCCCTTTTACTTCCTGGGGCTGCTTTCGAGCACCATCCAGGCGCTGGTATTTACGCTTCTGGCGACAGTTTATATTGCCTTGTGGCTGCCTCACGATGACCACGGTCATGGTGAAGAAGCACACGGGCACTAACCCGGGCACTCACGCCCGGAAAACCGCGGGTTCGCCCGCGAACTTGAGAGTGCAACGCACGCACTAAAAGGAGAAAGACAATGGACGGGAACATTCTGGGACTGGCTCTTCCTATCGGCCTGGGTATGGCCGCCATCGGTTCAGGTCTTGGTCTTGGTAAGGCTGTCGAAGGTGGCATGAACGCCATGGGTCGTCAGCCCGAAGCGATCGGTCAGATCCAGACCGCGATGATCATCGGTTGTGCCTTCATCGAGGCCCTGACGATTTACGCTCTGGTCGCCACCATCATGCTCATGGGCAACCTGTAGCCTGAGCTCGATTTTGATTGGGGTAATACCCGGCGTGCGTTGAAATGGATCCTGGGGGGTAATATTTGCTCCCCGGACCGCCAAACAAATGCCGCAGGTTTCGACCCGGAAGGTGCCTTTCATGGAAATGGTGATGCCGAAACTGCCACAGCTGCTAACGACGACGTTGGGGTTCATTTTCTTCGTGATGATTCTGGGCAAGTTTGCCTGGGGTCCGATTCTCAACGTGCTCGACGAACGTCGGGGCAAGGTTGAGGACGACTACGCGTCAGCGGAAAAGAACCTGGCCGATGCCGAGCAGTTGAAGGGTGATTTTGAGAGCAAGCTGGCCGACATCAAGGCGATCGAGCGTGAGAAGGTCCAAGAGGCCGTCAAGCGTGGCGAAGAGCTGGCGGACAGTATTGTGACCAAGGCCCGCACCCACGCCGACGACACCAAGAGCAAGGCCGCACAGGATATCGAACTGGAAGCCCACAAGGCCCAGATCGAACTGCGCGACAGTGTGGTGACGATGGCGATTGGCGCGGCCGAAAAAGTGGTTGGCGAGCGGTTGGACAACGATCTGCACCGCAAGTTGATCAGCGAGTACATCGATGGTCTGGACGGGAGCGCGACGAATGCGTGATCGCAAAGTCGCAACCCGGTATGCGGAAGCGCTCCTGATTTCAGCCAAGGCTGAAGGGGCGTTGTCCGAGGTGGCCGACTCGTTTGCCGCGGTGATGGAAGTCACCCGGGAAAACGCGAAGTTGCGCATCTTCATGGACAGCCCGCAGGTTCGCACCGAAGAGAAGCAGGAACTGCTGCAAAAGATCTTCGGCGAGAAGATCGAAAAAGTGCTGCTGAATTTCTTTTTCCTGCTGCTGGACCGCAACCGGATCGAGAATACTCGGGATATCGGCGAAGTTTTTGCCGAACTCGTGGAGCAGGACCAGGGTATCGTCAGAGCCCAGGTCGTGACCGCAATTGCCTTGCCCGATGATCTGGCTGCCGGCTTGGAAAGCAAGCTGACCGCGTACACCGGCAAGACGATTATCCTGGAGAAGAAAACCGACCCCGCCGTGATCGGTGGCGTCTGCGTGACCCTCGGGGACAAGGTCCTCGACGGCACGGTGCGCACCAACCTGGACGAGTTGAGCAAGAAGCTCGGCGAGACCCAGGTCCGGTAGCGCGAAGATTAAGAATCCGGCCCCGGGCCATCTGGCCATGGGACCTGTTTGAAGGTTTAAACGAGGAGTAAGGGCAGTGAAATTGAGGCCTGAAGAGATCAGCTCCGTGCTTTCCCAGGAGTTGACCAACTACGACCGCAACCTTGAGGTTGAGAGTGTCGGAACCATCCTTCAGGTGGGTGATGGTATCGCCCGCGTCTACGGCCTGCAGGACGTCATGGCCGGCGAGATGGTCAA
>CAZLUL010000076.1:0-17549 GCA_964562635.1 uncultured Fibrobacteraceae bacterium
TCGTCTTCCATCTGGCAGGTGATCACGTCGTGATTCTTCATCAGCGCCATGTATTGCAAAATATCCGTCGCCGGCGTGATGGGATACGAGCCGAGGTACGGTTTCAGGTTGGCCAGCTTGGCGCCCGCGACCAGACCGATCGCCACGGCTTCGTTACCCATGATATTTCGATAATGGCCCGCCGGAGCGTCCGTGACCTTGGGCACCACGTAACGGCCCTGGAACAGGCGCAAAAGCTCACCGTGATTGTAACCGGCCTTCAGAGCGCGGCTGTTGGCCTCGATGAGTTCGGGCTTCGTGGCGAATTTCGATTTAAGCCACTCGAGCGTAGGCTCCATGGGACGGCTATACAGCCAGTACACCATGCCCAGAGTGTAGAAATTCTTGCAACGCAAAACGTCTTTTTTACCCAGTCCCAATTCAGCCAACGCTTCGGTCGTACGCTGATTGATATCCTCTTCAATGACTCGAAAACCACTCAGGGTGCCGTCGGTCAAAGGATTGGAATCAAGAACGGCCTTCTTCAGATCCGAGTCGGTAAAGGCCCCGGTATTGACCAGGATGATACCGCCGGGCTGCAGGTCCATGTAGTTGGTGATCAGCGCCGCGGGATTCATGGCCACCAGCACACTTGGAGCGTCACCGGGCGTATAGATATCGTGGGAACTGAAGTGGATCTGGAATCCGGAGACTCCCGCACGCGATCCGGCCGGGGCCCGGATTTCAGCGGGTAAGTCGGGGAAAGTGGCCAGGTCATTGCCGACTTTGGGCGTCGTCTCGGTAAACTGGGTACCTGTCAGCTGCATGCCGTCGCCGGAGTCTCCGACAAACCGGATGGTGACATCGTCTTGTCTGATGAGTTCAGAAGACATGACGTTTGCGTCGCCTCCTCGCCCTCGACCCCACCGGCAACAAGCCTGCAGGAGAGGGAGTAGGGTCATGGGACCAGCCTGACCTCGCAATGGATCAGGCAACGGTATTGACACCTATAATCGGGCGTCAATTCGGCTCATTGAACCTTAATTTGGAAATGTATGCCAGCGAATTTCCCCACGCCAGAAATAGCCATCAGGGAAGTCCCCTCCAAGGTCCCCAAAAGCCAGAGAAATCAGGTTTTATATCAAAAAATGAAACGAGTTTTCAGCTATCATCTTTTATAAGAACGAGTTTCCGCAGAGCTCATTCGGCCCGTTCGGCAAGTTCGCTCCAACGATCATAAAACACTGTCAATTGATCGCTTAACTCTTCAAGGCGGGCTTGCAACTTGCCAATTTTGTCGCCACCGGTCTGGTAAAAGGCCGGGTCGGCCAGGCGCGCGTGCAGGTCGGATTGCTCCTGTTCGAGGTCCTCGATCTGCGGCGGCAATTTTTCCAACTCACGGGCTTCTTTCCACGACAACCGCCGCGGTGATTCGGTGCCGGAGCCTGTCGGGGAGGGTTGGGCCTGCTCGCGAACCTCGGCGGCGGCCCTTTTTGCCTCGGCTTTGGCCACCTTCTGCGCCGCTTTGGCCGCCTGCCGGGAGGCCCGTGACCAGTCCGCATATCCGCCCACGGTTTCGGCCACCCGACCGTCGCCTTCGAGCACCAGGGTGCTGGTTGTCACATTGTCCAGGAATTCGCGATCATGGCTGACGAGCAACAGCGTGCCGTCAAAATCGGCGACCAGTTCTTCCAGCAATTCCACCGTCTCGATGTCCAGGTCATTGGTGGGCTCATCGAGGACCAGCACATTGGCCGGACGGGTGAACAATCGCGCCAGCAGCAGCCGGTTACGCTCGCCACCGGACAGGTGCGTGATCGGCGATCGGGCCCGCTCGGGTGTGAACAGGAAATTCTTCAGGTAGGTGACCGCGTGCACCGGCCGGCCGTTGAACTGCACGGTTTCGTGCCCGCCGGTGACGTTCTCCTGCACGGTCTGGGTCTCATCAAGTTGGTCGCGCTGCTGATCAAAGTAGGCAATGGCCACGTTGGTGCCGTGTTCGATGGTGCCGGACTGGGGCGCCAATTCGCCCAGCAACAGGCGCAGCAGGGTCGTCTTGCCCGACCCGTTGGGCCCCAGAATACCGATGCGATCGCCCCGTTGCACCAGGGTCGAAAAATCGCGCACCATCACCTGCGAACCCCATTGGAAATGCAGGTCCTTGACCCGGGCCACCAAGCGGCCGCTGCGTTGGGAATCCTGCAGCTCGAGTTTGACGTTGCCCGCGCGCTGCCGACGGGCCGAGCGCTGCTCGCGCATTTTTTCCAGTTCGCGCACCCGGCCTTCATTGCGCGTGCGCCGGGCCCGAATGCCACGCCGGATCCAGACTTCCTCCTGCCCCAGCTTGCGATCAAACTCGGCATTTTGTTCCTGCTCCACCCGCAGGGCCTCGTCACGGCGCTCGATGAAGGTGGTGTAGTCGCAGGTCCAGTCCCGCAGTTGGCCCCGTTCGATCTCCACGATGCGCGTCGCCAACGCCCGCAGGAAAGCACGATCGTGGGTCACAAAAATCAGGGTCCCGTCGAAGCGCTGCAATTCGTCTTCCAGCCAGGCGATCGCGTCAATATCGAGGTGGTTGGTGGGCTCATCGAGCAGCAGGATCTCCGGTGCGATGACCATGGCCCGCGCCAGCAGGGTGCGGCGCTTGTTGCCCAGGGAAAGTTCGGCAAAAGTGGCCTCGCCGGCGAGTTCCGCGCGCGTCAGGGTGTGGTCCACCACGTGAGCTTGCTCCCAGGCCGGGTCCGCGATGCCAACGGCCTCGAACCCCCCATGCACCACCTCGCGCACCGTACCGGTCAGGCCCGCGGGCACTTCCTGGGTCAACATCCCCACCCGCAAGCCCTGGGCCCGGATGATCTCACCGCTGTCGGGCTTAACAATGCCGGCCAGAACCCGCAACAGGGTCGACTTGCCCTCGCCGTTGCGCCCCACGAGACTGATGCGCTCGCCTTTTTCGACCTGCAGTTGCACGCCATCAAGGATCGGCGGTCCGCCCAGGCTCAGGTGGAGGTCTTTGAGGTCAAGCAGGGCCATGCCGGTTGTCTCAGATCTGGAAAAATTCGTGGTTGGTTGCGGCCGGGTGAAAAAGAGGATCTCCACCAGAGGCCTTCAGAGTGCCCCTATGGTCGGGGCGCACCGCGCAGATGTCAAGCCGACCCGCCCCAGGGCACCACCTCGGTGCCGGTGACGCGTTCGTGCCACAGGCGGCGGCGCAGAATCAAGGCGACCCCCAGATCAACCACCGCCCACGCCCCGAGAGCCGCGGCCACCAGCACCAACTCCCAGCGGCCGCTGAGCAAGGCCAGACAAAAGACCGACCAGGGAGCGGTCTTCAAGGCAAAGCGCCGCCAGACATCGCGCGACGGTGCCGCGTCCCGCGCCAGGGACCGTACCCGGCGCCGCATGAGAATCTTGCCCAACGAAGCGCCCCATACGCCTTCGCAGGACAGCACGACCAACAGGGCAAAAGCGAAGCCATAGGAAAGGGTCGAGATGGCGCCGAGCATCAGGGGAATCGGGCCGTTCCACAGGGTGTCGGGCGAATAGACCCGGAATGTGATCACAGCGCGCTCGGCAAAAAACCAGCCCACCGATGAGGCCAGCAAAGCCGTCAACAAAAACGCCAACATGGTGTCGATCAAGGCCGCCATTACTCGCATGACCGCCTCAACGATCGCGATATTTGGCTTTGACGCTGCCCCAGGAAGCCGGTTCAACCGCCACGGAGGTCTTGGTCATCTCGGCAACGCCCTTGCCACCGCCGGGGCTGGTGAAATCGAAGCTGCCGGTGATATCGGTATCACTGGCGGAACCGGTCAAGGTGAAGGGACCAAAATTCAACGGACCGGTCACGTTGCCCGAGCCGCTGCCCGAAGCGCTCATGATTCCGTTGGCGCTCTTGACCGGAGTCAGAACCACCGTCCCGTTGCCCAGTTCGGTGCAGTTGAAGGTGACGTCCAATGAGGCACCGCTGTCGAGTCCGGTGGCGCCGCCGGTCAACACCCCGAGGGCCGGGCTGATACTCGTGACATCGATGGTGCCGGTCGCGGCGTAGTCACTGCCTTCGGCCCAGATGACAAAGGACATCGCACCGCCAACGTTATAAAGGGTATCAGTCCACGAACCGGCCCAAGTGCCTTCCAGCAATGGCAACATTGTGGGATTGGCGGCCAGAGCCGGTGAAGGATTCAAAGTGGGGCCATTATCACCGTTGCCGGCCAAAGCCAACAGGCCGGCCACCGAGAACAGGACAATCATGTAGATCAGTGGATATTTGGTACGCATGGTCATCTCCCTTGGCTGAACAAGGAGCTGATTGTATCAGATATCCGACTATATTGGTAGGGTTTTAACGCATGGACGGCATGACTCGCAACGGTCACAATACCTCTCTCATCCCCGCGACCAAGGAGTGCTCATGTCCGCCTGGATTCTTCTCGTGATCGCCGGCCTGCTGGAAACCGCCTGGGCCATCGGCTTGAAATACACCGCTGGCTTCACTCGCCCCTGGCCCACGGCTCTGACCCTGGTGGCCATCGTGGCGAGCATGTGGTTGCTGGGCATCGCCGCCAAAACGCTGCCCATCGGCACCGCCTATGCCGTCTGGGTGGGCATCGGCGCTCTCGGCGCGGCCATCCTGGGTGTGGTGTTGTTCGAGGAACCGGTCAATGCCGGGCGGGTGGTATTTCTGGTGCTGTTGCTCGTGTCGATTGTCGGATTGAAACTGACAGCCACCAGTAGCGGCGGAGTCGTTTGACGACACCCCATTCATTTGTGGCGCGCGCCTGTCATTTTCGGGATGTGGCGCCCATCAATTTCTTGCCCACAAACCCGGCGTAGTCCTTCAGCGCCGGTCCCGTCCAATGCGGCACGATCTGCCGGCGCAACCGCACCGACTCCTTGGTCTTCTTGTGGATCATCCGGGCGCATTCGTAGGGGCGAAATTTGTAGATGGTGCATTTGCCACGGTCGTAAAAAACGCAGCGTCCTGGCTGGGCCAGTTCCATCAGCGTCCACACCGAGCCCGGCTTTTTGCCGTCCCGGAATTTGTGGGGCATCACGCCGTGCACCTCTTTGCCATCGGGCAGCCGGGTCACGCTCACGGCGAGTTTCTTGCGGAACAATTCTTCAATACTCAACCCCAGATGGTCAGCCAGGGGCGCGATCTGCTCGGGCATGAACCAGCCGGGCGAGATGGTGCAGGCCGCCCGGCAATCCTGGCAGTCGCAACTGGAAATGGGAAAATCGCCGGAGAGGGCCACGTGAATGCTCCTGGGTCAGAGAGACAATGAGTAGTTCGGCGACATCTTAAGACACGATGGGCCGCGGGTCAAAAGCCGGCTGCGCTGGACCTCTAGAGTGCAATTCACACCATGAGACGGGCGGGGTGCAACGGGCAGGGGTTGGCCAACCTCATCGCCACACACGTATAGTGTTGCCCAACATGCTCTTGTGTAGGCAGCGCCGGAGTTGGCACGATCATTCCTTTGTCTCGGCGAATCATCTGAGTCGCTTGAGCCAAGGGAGAAATCATGAAAATCATAGCCGTTGCGATGACCAAAGGTGGCGTGGGCAAGACCACCACCGCGGTGAATCTCTCCCATGGCCTGGCCCTGCAGGGTTTCCGGGTGCTGCTGGTGGACGCCGATACCCAGGGGCAATGCGCCAAGGCTCTCGGCACGGACTTTGACCTGACGTTGACTGAAGTCCTCGAAGGCACCGCCCCGGCCCTTGAAGCCCTGACCAAGGCCCGGCCCAACCTGGACCTGATCGCGTCGGACCATCATTTGTCCCGGGCGGCTCTGACCATCGCCCGCCGCGAGCACGACGGGCACCTGGTCTTGGCCGAAGCGCTCGCCCCGATTCTCGATCGCTATGACTACATTGTGATCGATGCGGCACCAGGCTTCGACGCCATCGCCGTCAACGTGCTCGGCTGCGCCCATGATTTGGTGGCGCCGGCGGCACTGACTCCTGCGGCCATGGCCGGAGTTCTGGACTTCGTGCGCCATGTCGGGTCCGTTGGCCGGCACAATCGCGAGCTGAACCTGCGCTTCCTTTTGCCCACCTTCCTGGACCAGCGGGTGCGGCAATCGGCAGAGATGCTGAGCCAGTTGCGAGAGCGTTTTGGCCCCAGAATGTGCGCGCCTATTCGAGTCAATGTCGATCTGGCCGAGGCCTTCGGGTTTCAGCAGTCGATCTTCGAGTACGCGCCGCGATCGCGAGGCGCCGAGGATTACCAGCGGTTCATTGCCCAGGTGCTGGTGGAATCGCCCGTGAAGTTGGGCGCACCGGAACCGGAGGGCGTGGCTATCTAGAATATGGTCGCCACCAGGGCCCGGTTGACCTGCTCAGAGCAACATCGGGCGCTAAAACAAATAGTAGCAAGAGATTGGGCTCCACTTCGATATCGAGTGGAGCTTCAGTCGTTAGGGCCACTGCATTTGGCCAGGCCGTTGCCACCTCCACCGGTTTTGGTCCTCTTTGTGTTCCCGAATCACTAGCCTTTACTTCCAGATTTAAACGACCATGTTGCGCCGGAAATCGCTGATATCAAGCGATCATTTGATCCATCGTTCCCAACTTCTCCGGAGGTGATACCATGAGTACCACAGCCTTTCTCATTCTCAGTTTTTCGTCCCTCTTTGCCGTCATCGACCCCCTCGGCGTCATTCCGTTTTTCAGCGGCCTGACTTCCGAAATGGACCGCCGCCAAAAGCGCCGGGTCCTGGTCAAGTCCTTGATAACCGCCTTTTTAGTGCTTGTGGTCTTCACCTTGGCCGGGCATCAGGTCCTGCAGGTCTTTGGTATCACTGTTGACGCTTTCCGCATCGCCGGTGGCGTGATTTTCTTTGGCATCGGGCTGGACATGCTCCAGTCCAAGCCCCGCCGCTGGCGAACCGGGATCAGGAAGGCTATTGCGGCGGACAAGGAGACCCACGCCGAGGAATTTCCCGACGATGCCGATCCGGACGATGACCCCTCGATCACCCCTCTGGCTATCCCCATGCTGGCCGGGCCGGGCAGCATCACCACCGTCATGGTGCTCACCCCCCAGGCGCCCGCCCATATGGGCATCCCCCTGGTTTTGGGAGCGGTGGCGGCCATTCTGGTCCTCACCGGTGTCATCCTGATGGGAGCCGACGTGATCCTCAATCGCTTGGGTGCCACGGGGATGAAGGTGATCGAGAAGCTGATGGGGCTGCTGGTCACCGTGATTGCCGTGCAGCTCCTGATCGACGGGATTTCGCCCGTCATTTGCGGCCTAATGCTATAAATACGTGTCCTATCTCATTTTTTGATTGTCAAAACCCCCTCCAATGAAGTAGGGTGGCCTCTAGGGGTAGAATAAAGGACACAACACCCATCATTCAGTTTCTGGGCCAGCGCACTGTATGGTTAATTTATTGACCAAACCATACGGTGTGATCATTGGTCCGGGGGGAGCCAACCAATGAGATCACCTGCTAAAGTCATCTTGTTGTCCGTGGTGGCAATTCTCATGGTCGGGATTATCCCGGCTGCGGCGGCGGACTATACCGCCCTGGGAATTGACGCGGGACAAGACATCAGCCTGACGGTTCACCGTGCCGAAGACGGCAGTGTCCGCAAACTTTTCAACGACCATCGGATGCCCAATACCGGCACGCCGTCGGAAATAGCCGGCCGTTTTCTGGCCGACAACGCCCTGACCCTGTTTGATATGGAAGCAGTCGCCGACAAGGCTGGCACCGTTCGCTTCGGCGACGCCATCCTCGTTGACGTGCGCACCACCACCACCAGCAGTGGTCATCACGTCTGGAAACAGGCCACGATCAATGGCGTGCCCGTCCACAACGGCTATGTCGTGACCCACCTGACCTTTGACGGCCAGGTCCTGTTCGTGACCAACGACATCGGTTCCAGCACCTTTAACCTGAGTGCTGACAAGGCCACCCTGGACCGCGAAACCGCCCTGGACCGGGCCATGAGCCTGATCGGTGGCGACGGCGTGACCCGCGCTGCGCCCCGGGCCGAACTGGTCGTCCTGCGCGCCGAAGATGGCGATCACCTCGCCTGGCGCACCGAGACACCGACCTACAACCCTTATGGTGACTGGGAAATCTTCATCGATGCCAACAGCACCACCGCTTTGCAGACCCGCGACCTGCTGGTGTGTATCAAGCCCGAAGAGAAGCCCTTGAGCATCACCCCGCCGGTGGACAACCGCCAGAGTGATCGCCAGCTCGAAAAAGGCGCCACCGTCAGCGGTTCCGGTGAAGTGTTCATCGCCAACCCCCTGAACAACCACCCCGAACGTTACCCCTGGCGCGAATTCGAGCCCCAGTTGACCGGCGTCACCGATCCGGTCACCCTGACCAACCTGAGCGGCAGCGGCCTCCTGGAAGGTCCCTGGGTGCAGGTTTTCAACAGCTCCGGCCCCCGCGCCGATGAAGCCAGCCTGATCTACACCTACGTCCCGACCATCGTCGCCGGCCACTTCCAGGAAGTGAACGTCTACTACCACATCAACGAGTTCCAGGAGTACTTCCAGAACACGTTGGGTATCATGAATGCCCGCGCCCGTGTCACCGACACCTATGCGCATCAGGGCACCGATGACAACTCGGATTACAGCCCCAGCCAGGACCGGATCCGTTACGGTGACGGCGGGGTTGACGATTCCGACGACGGCGAAATCGTGCTGCACGAGTACGGCCATGCGGTGCACGAGGACATCGTGCCCGGCTTCGTGTACGCCGCCGAGACCGGCGCCATCAGTGAAGGCTTCGGCGATTATCTTGGCGCCACCTACGGCGACAACCCCCTCGTCGGCGAGTGGGATGCCGTGAGCTACAACCCTGGCCCGCCGCCTTTCCTGCGCCGCACCGACACCACCAAGCACTACCCCGAAGATATCGTGGGTCAGGTGCACTCCGATGGTGAGATCATCTCCGCGGCGTGGTGGGATTTCCGCAACCTCGTCGGTTCGGCCATCGCTGATCAGATCATCATCGAGGGCATGTTCTACACGGGCGTCAACGCCACCTTCCAGGACTACGCCGACGGCATGGTTGCCGCCGACCAGGCCCTGTACGGCGGAACCCACGTGGGTTACATCTTCCAGGCCTTCGGCGGTCGCGGCATTGGCGCGACCTACCTGCTGAACTTCAACCACGTGGCTCTCGGCGACAGCGAAGACACCGCTGGCCCGTACTCCGTGGTCACGACGATCAGCCACACCAGCCCCATCACGGCCCCTGACGCCGTGACGCTGTACCACCGGATCGCCGGTGCCGCGGCCTGGACCCCGGTTACCATGACGGCGACCGGCAACTTCGACGAGTGGGCGGCCAGCATTCCTGGTCCCGGCGCCAATACGACCGTCGAATACTACATGACCGTGACCGATGACTCGGGTATCTCGGGCGCTGCGCCGACCACGGCCCCGACCGACGTGTACAGCTTCATCATCGGCCCCGATGCGCAGTTCCCCGTGGTGGCCCACACCCCGGTGCGCGACCAACCTCTGCTGACCTGGCCCGCCTCGGTGGATGCCATGGTGACCGACAACGGCGCCATCGCTTCGGCTTCGGTAGCCTACTCGCTGAACGGCGTGTCCCAGGCCGACCTGACTTTGGTCGACATGGGTGGCGACATGTACAGCGCGATGTTCCCCGAGGCTGCTGGCAGCCTGGTGATCGGCGATACCTTCGAGTATACGATCACCGTTGTGGACGGCAGCAGCTCGGCCAATACGACCGTCGACGGCCCGCACACGTTCATGATCATCGACGCCCTGGGCGTAGTGCTGATCCTGGATGACGATACGGCGCCCAAATCGGACAGGAAGTACGGCAAGGACAAACAGCCGTTGCCGCCGCACATTCGCGACGACATTCTCAAGGGTGCTTCGGCCACCAGCATGGCCACGATTTTGACCGACGCCGGTTGGGTTGTCGTCGAAGAAGCGGCCGGTCTCAGTGACCCCGCCAGCTGGAGTAGCTACAGCTTCATCATCACCTCGTCCGGTGCCAGCACCGGCCCGGTTGCTGACGCTGCCTATCGTTCGGCTATCGAGGCCTATGTGGCCGGTGGTGGCAAGGTCCTGTCCGAGGGTGGCGAAGTGGCCTACGACGCCATCAGCTCCCCCGGTTACCCGACCTACGCCAACAACGTGATTCACGGCTTCGACTGGGATGCCGACAACGCCGGGCCCCTGGTTACTGCCAGTGGCATGGACAGTCATCCGATCCTGAGCTCCCCCAACATGGTGGCCCCGAGCCTGTCCTTGAACTACTCGGGGTTTGGCGACCAGGATGGCTTCAAGGTCAACCCGGACGCCTACATCGTGATGGGCACGACCAGTGATGCTGCCAACGCCGGCATCATGGTCTTTGACGACAACCCCAACCCGGCCAGTGCGCAAATCGTGCACTACGCCTTCAACTTCGCCGTGTTGGCTGATCCGGCCGAAGCGATCAAACTGCTCGAAAACACGGCCCTGTTCCTGACGGCGACCGAAGCCGGTGGCACCGCCAGCATGGCCGGTACCGTGGAAGTCATGGGCGGCAGCAACGATGGCGTGCTGATCGAAGCCAGCCCCGGCGGCTACAGCACCCTGACCAACCCGGATGGCTCCTGGTTGATCGAGAACATGTTCGGCAACACCTACACCGTGACCGCGACGGTGGCCGGCTTTGGTGCCGCACCGCAAACCGTGGTCCTGGCTGACGGTGAGGCCCGCACGGGTGTCGACTTCGGCCTGTCCCCGCAACTGGAATTCGTGTACTGCGACCAGCCTGCGCTGTCGATTCCCGACAGTGACCCCGCTGGCGTCTCGACCCAGATTCTGGTCACCGATGGTGATGTGCTGATCGATGTCACCGCTGATATCGACCTGACCCACACCTGGAAAGGCGACCTGATCCTCGAGCTGACCAGTCCCGCTGGTACCGTCGTGCGCCTGCACAACCGGTCCGGCAGTTCGACCGACGACATCATCACCAACTTCGACGCCGTCACGGCCGTCGACGGTCCTGGTGCCATGTCCGACTTCGATGGCGAAAGCCCCATCGGTTTCTGGACCCTGGCGATCAGCGACAACGCCGGTGGCGATACCGGTGTCCTGAACAGCTGGTGCCTGAACGTGACGGTCAGCGACCTGGTCGTCGCCAGCGACGCTCCGGTGTTGCAGATCAACCAGACCCAGGGCGGTCGTGAGCTGAGCTGGGACTACAACCCGATCACCTCAGAGGCCTTCCACGTGTACCGCCGGACGGCCAATACCAATGCCGTGCGGCTCACGGAGCAGCCCCTGAGCAGCACCGACGGACACATCGCCTTCAGCGACAACTCCACGGAGTTTGAGGTCGGCACCGTGTTGTACTACAGCCTGCGTGAAGTGCGTGACGGTGGCGTGCTTGGATTTGGCGACGAGATCGAAGTCACGGTGACCAGTTCGCTGCCCACCGTCTTCGCCTTGCACGACAACTATCCGAACCCGTTCAACCCGATCACGAACATCATGTTTGACCTGCCCAAGGCCGGTCATGTGTCCCTGCGCATCTACGACTTGAGCGGTCGTCTGGTGCGTTCCCTGGTGGATGAGAACCTGGCCCGGTCCAGCCACACCTACCAGTGGGATGGAGCAGACAACAGTGGTCGCCGCGCGGCCAGTGGCGTCTACTACTACCGCGTGCAGACCGAGCGCACCGCGGAGACCGGTAAGATGATGTTGGTCAAATAATTGACCATTTGGTAGGATGATCGCCCCGCCGGCCCTCGGGTCGGCGGGGCGGAAAAATCAGCAAGAAAAAATCAGCAAGACAAGATCAGCAAGGCAAGAACGACGGATCGAGAATAGAAAAATCAGGAGTTACAATGTTCGGCATCCCGGTTGGCGCACTCGAGTCCCTCAAGAAATTTTCCAGCACCGCGGCCCTTGTTATCCTGGGCGCCCTGGCTGGCGCCGGTTCGGCCCAGGCCGCCGGGATCTCGTTCCTCCCCGGAGCCAAGACAACCGACATCCATCCCGTACGCGCCAACCTGTCGGTTCTGACCTATCAGGTACCGGGCGGTTTGCTGGTCGCCGACCGCATCGCCCCGGACCAGGAAACCCGCTACGGCAAGGCCTTTGCCCCTCAGTACAAGAACTCGGATTTCTTTCTGGTGCAGGGCAAGTGCCACGCCCACACCGCCGCCGAAATGGCGCCCCAACTGTCCGCCTTCGGACACATCCACTGGCAGAGCGATGCTGTCTTTGTCGTTGAAGTGCCGACGTCCAACCAGGACCGCTTCGCCGCCCAGGACATCAACCGCACCCACATCGCCCTGAACAGCCCCCCAGAGGGCTGGGATCGCCGCCTGGATCAGCCGATCGTTGCACCGACGATGAACCCCACCAAGGACCTGGCCCTGATCCAGGACTTCGTGGCCAACGTCAGCGGGCCCGCCTTCTTCCAGACCATCGAGGAGATCAGCGGCCACGCCTACTTCTTCCACAACGGACTCCAGTCCGTCTCGACCCGTTACTACAGCACCGCCGACAAGGACCTGATCGGCGACTACCTGGCCAACAAGCTGAGCGGCTACGGTTATACGGTCACCTTTGATCCGTTTCTGTCCGGCGGTACGCCATGCCGCAACATCGTCGCCACCAAGACCGGCACCACGCTGCCCGACGAATATGTGGTGGTTGGCGGGCACTACGATTCGATCTCGCCCAATCCGACAAGTCTCGCGCCAGGTGCCGAAGACAACGGTTCAGGCACCGCGGCGGTCATGGAAATCGCGCGCATCGCCGCCGGTCGCGATTTCGAACGCACCGTCCAGTTCGTGCTTTTTGACTCCGAGGAACAGGGCCTGTACGGCAGCGCCCACTTCGTGTCTGACGCGACCCTTGCGGGCCGCGACATCATCGCAGCGATCACCATGGACATGGTCGCCTACTACGATACGAACTATGCCGTTCGCATCGAAGGCGAAACACCCTGGGAATGGCTCATGGCCACGATGGAAGACAAAGTCAACACCCTGACGGACATCGCCAACCAGAAAGACTACAACAGCTGGGGCAGCGACCACGTGCCGTTCCAGCAGGCGGGTATCCCGGCCTTTCTGGCCATCGATTACGATTACGGCAGCTACCCGGGCTACCATCAGACCAACGATGTCTGGACCCAGATCGCCGGTTCGGCGGGGCTGGGCACCCAGATCACGACGGCCTGCGCGGCCACTCTGGCTGAAGTGGCCATTCTGCAGGCCGGCGGCAGTGCCGTCGGCGACCTGCCGCAATTTGGCCCCATTGATCTGGTGGCCTATCCAAATCCATTCAACCCCCAGGTGATGATCGCCTTCAGTCCGGAGCAGGACGTGACCGGTGAACTGGCGGTTTATGACCTGAGCGGCAAAAGAGTGGCGGTGCTGGCGCGGGGCGAATTTTCCCGGGGCCTGAACCAGATGCGCTGGAATGGCACCGACGAATCCGGGCGCGCTGTCAGCAGCGGCGCCTATATCTGCCGACTTGAAGCGGGCGAGTTGACCACTTCGGTGGCGGTCAATCTGGTTCGCTGACGAGATTCCTTCACCGGAAGGAAATTGTGAAGTGGTCTGGCTGGGAACAGCACAAGAGAGACAACATCAGGACCTTGGGAGGTATTCATCAACATAGGTTAATCATCGGTCCAGGGCATTCGGTCCGGATCACCACTGGAATTTTCCGGAAGGGAAATCATCATGAAGAAAATGTTAGTTATTGCCATCGCGATTAGCCTGGTGGCCTCGGCGGCCTGGGCTGGAGTATCGCCTGACGCCTTTGACAGCACGACGAAGATCACGCCGATCAAAGACAGTGCCTCGGGTGGAAAACTCGGTTTGCTGGATTGCTCCAGCGCTATCGAGATCAGCCTGGACGTCGTTTATAGCGGCGACAACACCGGCGCGGTCAACAACATCAGCACCTACGGTTGCAGCGACTTTGACGAGTCCGGCGGAGAGGTTATCTACCACCTGTTCCTGTCCGAGCCCACGATGTTCGTAGGCACCCTGACCGCCGACGGTTGTGACCTTGACCTGGCCGTGCTCGACCAGTGCGACGAAGACCTGGGTTGCCTGATCGTCGTCGATTCCGGCGTCGTGACCAACGTTCCGGTTTCCGGCGACTTCTACTTTGTGGTTGATGGCTATGCCGGCGCTGGCTGCGCGTTCACGCTGGAAATCGCTTCCGCGGAACTGCCTCCGCCCCCGCCGGTCGTGGATTTCTGCGACAGCGTGGAAGACGTGTTCGGCACCTACTTCACCGGCACCACCTGTGCTGGCGTGAACAACGTGTCGGCTCTCGGTTGCGAAGTCTACACCGAGAATGGCCTGGAGTACTACTATGAGATCTTCATGCCCGCCGGCAGCGAGTTCACCGCTACGGTGACCAATACCGCCGATGGCGCGCTGTGGGTCGTGGATGCCTGTGCGGATCCCCTCAACTGCCTGGCCTACGCCGACGATACGCTCTCTGGTGATCCTGAAACCGTCGCCTACAGCAACGCGTCGGCCAATGACATGTATGTCTACCTCGTGATTGACAGCTGGAATACGGACACCTGCGGCGACTATACGATGGACTTCGTCGCCACTGGCGGCGCGGTGGCTGTTGAAGAAGCGGCCTTTGGTACCGTGAAGGCTCTGTACCGGTAATTATTACCGACACAGTGTTGTCTGAAAAGGGGCCCGGCGTCAGCCGGGCCCCTGTTTTTTTGTACCGGCCCGTTTTTTGACCCGACCGGGTTACCCCTCGGCGATCATCATGTCTGGCCGGTTGCGCTCCAGCGCTGCCCGATAAACCGCCTCGGTCCGGGCCAACATGTGCTCGATGGTGAAATGGTCTCTGTACCGCACCCGGCCTCGGTTGCCCATGTCCCGGCGCAAATTCTGCGACTTCAGCAGGCGGGTCAACCGGTCGGCCAATTGGTCCACGTCTCCGGGCGAGACCAGGAACCCTTCGGCGCCATCGGTCAGGATCTCCGGACTGCCGCCGGTATTGGTGGCCACGACCGGGACCCCGGCGGCCATCGCCTCGAGGGTGACCAGGCCAAAGGGTTCGGCCTGCGAAGCGACCACCTGCACATCAAATTGCTGAACCCATGGGGCCACCTCCGAGACAAAGCCCGGGAAATGGACCCGGTCGGTCAGCCCCAATGTTCGCACCAAATCCTCCAGGTGCGCCCGGTACCCGTTTCCCCCGCCACCATCGCCCAGCAGGATGACGTGCAGATCCGGATTCCTTTCCCTCAGGTGAGCAACCGCCCGCAACAAAAAGTCCGCCCCTTTTTCGGGACACAGCTTGCCGACCAGGCCGATCACAAGATCGTCCTGACTGAGGCCCGCGCGGCGGCGCAACTCTGATCGGGTGCCGGCGAATATCGGCGCCACGACCCCATTGGGCACCGTCACTACCCGCGCGGGGTGCACCAGGCGCGCCTGATGCACGCCGGCCGCCACCGCTTCGCTCACCGCTATCACCGCGCCAAATCCCCGCAGAAAAGGGCGCTTCAACACTGGTAGGGACAACGGTTTGAGTTGATGCCGGGTTGCGATATTGCAAATCGGCAAACCGCGGGTCGCCGTAGCGGCGATGAAATAGTCCCGCGGCAGATGGGTCGCCAGGACATCAACCTGGTGCTGGCGCAGCCAACGGCCCACGCGCACGATCGTGCCGGGATCAAACCAATCGATCATCGCCAGGGGCACAACCTCGACCGGACGGCCGGCCAATCTTTGCGCCAAGGCGCTTTCGGGCCGCACCAGGCAGCTCACCTCGTGGCCCTGTTCGGCAAATCCGCACGCCAAATTGGCCAAACACACTTCGCCACCATAATATTCAAGGCAAGTGCTGAGGTGAACGATGCGCATTGTGGAATCCCGGGTATCTGAGAAATGTTTAGTACTCGCAATCCACTCCAGTTGGCTTAGTATGGCCGCAAGCGTTCGTATGCCCTCAAGCGCACACCCAAGTTGACATACGAGAAAAGGTACCCTACGGTCAACACCAGACCAACAAGTAACTTAACCTTGTTGCACGGAGGCTTCCTCATGGTCAGTGATTTTCGTTCTTTCCAACGCCCACTGCTGATTGCTTTGGTGACGTTGGGCATGCTCGGTGCATTCTCCATGGCTGCGGTGGCTCAGGATCACGGCACCACCGACGCCGCCCATGGCGCTGCTGCTGCAGTAGAAGAGCACGGTGAAAGTCACGGAGGCGGCGGCCACGCCAGCCCCGTCGGCCTGCTCCCCCTGTGGACGGCGATCCCCTTTGCCGGCATTCTGCTTTCCATCGCTTTGGGGCCCCTGGTCGCCCCCCATTTTTGGCACAAACACTTCCCCAAGGTTTCGGCCTTCTGGGCGATGCTTTTTGCGGTGCCGTTCCTGATTTGGAATACGAGCGAGGCCTTCCAGGAAATCCTGCACATTTATTTTTTGGATTACTTCCCCTTCATCATACTGCTCTGGGGCCTGTTCACGATTTCGGGTGGCATCTACGTCGGTGGCGAACTGCGGGGTTCCCCCAAGGTGAATACCATCCTGCTGCTGATCGGAACCTTCCTCGCCTCGCTGATCGGAACCACTGGTGCGGCCATGGTGCTGATCCGGCCCATCCTGCGCGCCAACGATTGGCGCCGCAACAAGGTGCATCTGGTCATTTTCTTCATTTTCCTGGTCGCCAATATTGGCGGCAGTCTCACGCCGCTGGGTGATCCGCCCCTGTTCCTGGGATTCCTGCACAACGTGCCCTTCTTCTGGGTCACGACCGGAATCATGGACGAAATGCTGTTCACGGCCTTCATGGTGCTGATCGTCTTCTTCGCCGTTGATACGTTCTTCGCGCGCAGGGAAGAGAATAAGCCGCCCGAGGCCGATCCCAACGCCCAAGGCATCCATATTGAAGGCTGGCACAACTTCTTCTTCCTGCTCGGTGTCATAGTCGCTGTGGTGATGTCCGGTTCGCTGAAACTCGACTCGGTCACGATCTACAGTGGCGGCAGCCACGCCGTCCAGGTGCCGTTGCAGAACTGGCTGAAAGACTTCATCATCATCGCGATGGGAATCCTCAGTCTCCGCACCACCGCCAAGGCCCTGCGCGAGAAAAATGGTTTCAGCTGGTTCCCCATCAAGGAAGTGGCCTACCTCTTTGCCGGCATCTTCATGACGATCATCCCGGCGCTGGCCATTCTCAAGGCCGGTTCGGCCGGTGCCCTGGCCGACCTGACCAACTCCGTGCACGGCCCGGTGCGTTACTTCTGGGCCACCGGCATCTTGTCTGCCTTCCTGGACAATGCGCCAACCTACCTGACGTTCTTCAACGCCGCCCTGGGTGACCTGGGCCGGGTTGAAGCCGAGATTCCGGGCATGCTCGGCTATCTGGGTGCAGAACTGAAAAGTGAAATTTTCGTCAGTGATCTGACGGCCATTTCGGCCGGTGCGGTATTCATGGGCGCGCTGACCTACATCGGCAACGCGCCGAACTTCATGGTCAAGGCCATCGCCGAGGAGTCGGGTATTCCGATGCCCAGTTTCTTCGGCTATCTGGTCAAGTGGTC
>CAZLUL010000077.1:0-17063 GCA_964562635.1 uncultured Fibrobacteraceae bacterium
CCGCGGTGGCGGCGGTGGCGGTGGCGGCGGTGGCGGTGGTGGCGGCCGTTGGTAAGCTGACCCGTCAGCCCACAGGTTGATGACATGAAACCCCGTCGCTCTTGGAGTGACGGGGTTTTTTGTCGAAAACTGCGGTCTGTATATCCGCTAGTTCATCAGGAAGCCAAAATCGATCCGCAGTATATTGGTGCCGTCGATATTATCGCTGTCGTTCCCGGCGTATTCATAGCCAGCCCGCAGGAAGAAGCTTTCGGCCACCTGGAAGCGGCCACCGATTCCGATGCCGTAGGAGAGAACGTTCTTGCCGTAGGTTGTTGGCACCGTGCCACAGATATATCCATACCAAGGATCCCAATAGCAACCGTTGGACAGCCCGGAGGTGATATTGGTATCAATCATGGTCCAGCCGAAGGAACCGCTGATGTAGGGCGTGTACGGCCCTTCCAGGATGTTCCAGTCGCCGTTGAAGGCAAAAGTCGAGATGCTCAGGTTGTTGCTGTAGTCGATGGTGGTGCCGGGATCAATGCCATCAACGCCCGTGGCCTGGTAACCGATGGACCGCCAGCTGAAGAGCATGCCCAGGTCGAACTTCTTGTTCAGGTGGTAGTTGAAGCCGAAGCCCCAACCCAGATCGTCGTTCAAATTCAGCTTGGACCCACCTTCACCAGAGAATTCCTTCGAGGTCGTGTAGCGGGTCTGCAGGGAGAATTCCCATTTGCCCTCACGTGAAGGCACCCAGTTCGAGGGCTTCTGGGCCTGGGCCAGGCAGGGGGTCAAAAGGGTGGCCAGCAGGAACAGTATCATCAGGCGTTGTTTCATGAGGGACTTCCTTTTCAGACAAGTCTGGGCAGAATGGGGCCCAGTCAATGAGGCGTTGTGGGTTCACGACCACCATGGTAGAGGCTTCCCCTTTTTTGCGCAAGAGAGATCGTTCTGTTCCAACTCCATGGACACAACAAGTGCATTCGTAGTATGATTCGGCTGGAACAACTTTGTTGAGTGATGGAACGACAACACCGGACGGATCTCTTGCTGAAAGGCTTCCCGCTTTGCGCATCTGTTTGTTGACCACACAGGATCTCGATGCCGATCCCTTTCCCAAGGATGATTGGCCCTGCGATCCGCGGCCTTTCATTCCCGAAGCGACGTGGCATGTGGCGACGCTGGAAGAAAAGGACTGCGCCGACGAAGTGGCCCGCCTGGCGGCCAAGGATTTCGATGTCTATTTCAATCTCTGTGACGGGGCGGCCGATCAGGACATCCCGGGCATCGAGGTTGTGCAGACCCTGGAGCGCATGCAGGTGCCATTCACCGGCGCCACTTCGGAATTCTATGAGCCCACCCGCCAACAGATGAAGGACGCTTGCCACGCCCAGGGAATTCACACGCCCAGACACCTCACGGCCCACACCCTGGAAGATGTGGAGCGGGCTGCCTGGACCATGAAATTCCCGCTATTTGTCAAACATTACAGCAGTTACGCCAGTGTGGACATCAGTCGGGCCTCGCGGGTGCAGACCCCGGCCGGGTTGCGTCGGCAGGCGCGCAAGATCATGTCCCGGCATGGCGCAGCGTTGATCGAAGAGTACATCAGCGGCACCGAATGCACCGTGCTGGTGGCCGAAAACCCGTTTGACGCCCAGCGGCCCAAAACTTTCATGCCGATGCAATACCGGTTCCCCGCTGGTGAAGATTTCAAGCATGCGAAGATGAAGTGGGTTGACTACGACGCCTTGTGTTCCTTTCCGGTCACGGACTCCCGCCTTGAATCTCGACTGCGCGACATTTCGGCGCGGTTTTTTGTCGCCTTGAAGGGCACCAGTTTTGGACGATGTGATATCCGGGTCGGCGAAGACGGCACGCCCTACATGCTGGAGATCAATCCCAACTGCGGCGTGTTTTATCCGCCGACTGATCCGGGCAGTGCCGATCTTTGTTTGTTGAGGGACCCCGAAGGGCATGAAGGGTTCGCCCGGAGGTTGGTATCGGCGGCCTTGCGTCGGCATGCCGAAAGGCAACCTGCGCGGATCAGCGCGCCGATTTGCAGTCTCGACCCGGCGGACTTTGATGACAACGCGGCTGTCTCGTAAGGGGCCATGATTTTGGCGATGATCATCAGCAGTGTCTTTCCCGTCTTCGCCCTGATCGCTCTGGGTGTTCTGCTGTGTCGACGGGGTTTGGTGGACGCTTCGTTTCTGCGGACCGGCGATCGTCTGGTCTACTACGTCTTTTTCCCAATTCTTCTGTTCTGGAAAATCGGCGGGGCGCCGGCCCAGGCGGCGTTCCCCTGGCGGCTGTGGGGGGCCGGGCTGGGGGCCATCCTGCTCATGTGGCTGGTTTGTCTGCTGCTGATCGCTTTGCTGCGGATTCGCCCCTACCAGGCGGGCGCTTTCACCCAGGCCACGTTCCGCTTCAACTCCTTCGTGGCGATTGCCATTGTCTTCAACGTTCAGGGCGACCTGGGCGTGGCCCGACTGGGTGAACTGCTGGGTCTGGCCATTCCGCTGTGTAACGTCCTGGCGGTCATGACTTTTATCTGGTTCTCCCGGGAGTCGGTCGGCCGTCGCGCGCGGATTGTCCTGACGCTGGGAGCAATTGTGCGCAACCCGCTGATCCTGGCCTGTGCGGCTGGCATGATTTGGGCTCGCCTGTTGCCGGCCTGGCCGGCGGTGGTCGACAATTCGCTGCGGTTGGGTGGCTCTCTTACTCTGCCCTTCGCCCTGATCTCCATCGGCGGCTCGCTGACTTTTGTGGGGTTGCGAGAGAGGATCGTGCCGGCGGTCGTGGCAACAGTGTTGAAGGTCGCCGGTCTGCCGTTGATCGGTTGGTGGCTGTTGGGCCTGGCCGGGGTTGAGGGTCCGGACCGGTTGACGGCGATGTTGTTCTTTGCCATGCCGACCTCGACGGCCATGTACGTCTTGACGACCCAGTTGGATGGCGACGCCAATCTCAGTTCCGTGATCATTGTGCTTTCGACGTTGGCGTCTTTTGTCTCGTTATCGGTGACTCTGGCGCTGTTTGCCTGAGCGGGCGGCTGGTCGGGGAGAGGAGTGCGCGGGTGCAGATCATCAGATGGGGAATTCTCGGTCCGGGCAAAATTTCAGGCGCCTTTGCGGGCGCTTTGCAGGTTTCCGAGGGGGCCGAACTGGCGGCGGTCGGTTCGCGAGACCAGACTCGTGCCGCGGCCTTCGCCCAGCAATACGGAGTGTTCCGCGCCCATGGCAGCTACGCCGAATTGGCGGCCGACCCGGAAATTGATGCGGTCTATATTGGTACTCCCCATTCGCACCACGAAGCCCATACTCTCTTGTGCCTGGAGGCCGGCAAGCCCGTGCTGTGCGAAAAGGCTTTTGCCCTGAACGCCAAACAAGCCGAACGCATGATCAATGTTGCGCGCGAAAAGGGCTTGGTCCTGATGGAAGCGATGTGGACGCGCTTTCTGCCGGCCGTGGTTCGTGTGCGCGAGTTGATCGCCGAGGGCGCCATCGGTGAGATCCGGATGATCAATGCCGATTTCGGATTTCGGGCCGACTATGATCCGCAGAGCCGCCTCTTTGATCCGACCCTGGGCGGCGGCGCGCTGTTGGACCTCGGCATCTACCCCTTGAACCTGGCCTATATGCTGTGTGGCGAACCCGTTGAAATTCAGACCACGGCCAACCTGGGGACGACCGGTGTTGATGAGGAATCGGTGATCCTGCTGCACCACGCGCGGGGTGAGCTCTCGTCGCTATCGTGCTCCCTGCGGGTCGATACGCCACGCGAAGCCCACATCCTGGGCACCGAAGGCCGCATCACGATCTGCTTTCCCTGGTGGGCGACCGACCGCATCAGGCTGCTGACGAAGTCCGGCCGGGAAGAAGAATTCGAGTTTCCCAAACGCGGGGGCGGCTACGCCTACGAGGCCGAAGCCTTCATGAACCTGATCCGGAACGGACAACTCGAATCGGACATCATGCCGCTGGACGAAAGTCTGGCGATCATGAAAACCATGGACACCATCCGCAACCGCTGGGGAATGAGCTATCCCGGCGAGTGATTCTTTGGACCCTTATGGGGTCATCGTATAGCACCCACGCAGCGTCTCCACATGCTCCTGCCACACCCGGTCAAAGCGCGCGGTATCGACCGCGGGTCGGCGCATGATCCGATTGCAATGCCATTGCTGCAATTTGGTGGCCGATGGCTTGTCGCGCATCTGCAACGCATAGGCCGAAAAATCCCGCACCATGAATTCGAAGATCTGGTCGATGGTATCGTCATCGATGGCGCAGATCTTTGCGTTCTCCAATACCAACTGCCCGTAGACCACGAGGGTGAACATTTGGCCCAGAGCCAGCAGGAAGTCGATGTCCTGCAACTGGTTCTTGTTTGGTCGCGCGACCATGAGCATGCGTTTGAGGGTGGCGATCTGCTTGCGGAAGACACGCACGTTGGGCAGGTCGCACCCCGAGTAGGCCTGTTTGTAGTCGTGAAAACGAACCTTGCCCAGGCCGCGGGCCGGACCCTGGTTGAACAGGAACTCGTCGTCGGTGTCCTGATCCTGGCGGGGCACCTCCGGAAATTCGTCCGACTTGAAAAAGTAGTTCGCCATGAATTTCACGATCAGCGCGATGTTCACATGCACGGTGCCTTCGAGTTTGGGCAGGGCGCGAATATCCCGCGCGGCAATTTCGAAGAAGGTGTCCTTTTCGAAGCCCTTGGCGGCGATCACATCCCACAACAGGTTGATGACGGTTTCGCCTTCGGTGGTGACCTTCATTTTGACGATGGCGTTGTAGAGCAGGTAGCGCCGGTCGTCGGCCGCACCGGTCCGCATGTAGTCGGCGGCGCGCAGGGCAAAGAGGCGCATGGCCACCAGGCGGGCGTAGGCGTCGACAAACAGGTTGCGCACGTGAGGAAAGGCGGTCACCGGATTACCGTACAGGATGCGGTCCGAGGCGTGGTTGATCGATTCGTGGAACGCGTGAGTGGCCATGCCGATCGAGGCCCAACCCAGGTTGTACTTGCCGATGTTGACGGTGTTCATGGCCGTGTCCCAGGCCTTGTCGCCACGGGCGATGATGTCAGCCTCGGTCACGGGATAGTCGTGTAACGCGAATTCAGCCACGTAGTTCTGGCTGGCGACGACGTTTTTGACCAGCTCGTATTTGTCGTGGTTGAAGTTGGCCGCAAAGAAGACGAATTCGCCGGTGTCAGCCATCTTACCGAGGGTCGAGACCAAGGGCGCCTCGTTGCCATTGCCGATGTAATATTTGGACCCGTTGGCCAGCCAGGTGCCGTCGGTCTGGGGCGTGAGCGTCATCTCGGTGGAATAGACATCGGCGCCGTGGTCTTTTTCGGACAATCCAAACGCGAATACCGCGCCATTGCGCAGCAGCTCGGCGGCGCGCTGCTTTATACCTTCGTTGTCCGACATCCAAACGGGGCTGAGGCCCAGGATCGAAACCTGCCAGGTGTACCAGTAGGCCAGGCCGTAGAATCCGAGAATTTCGTTGAAGCGGGCGTTGCGGTGGGTGTCCCAGCGCCGGCCATTTTCGCCGTAGGCAGTAGGCGTCAGCAGCGTTGAGAAAATCTGTTCCTTTTTGACGAACTCCAGGAAGTCGGTGTACCAGACCCGCTGATGATCGTCTTCCTTGATGCGGGCCTTGCCCTTTTCTTCGAAGAATCGGATCGTCTTGTGCATGATCTCGAGCGAGGTCTCATCGAGGTTGCCGGCGTTGAACTGACGGGGATTCAGCAGGAACATGGGATCTCCTTGGGTTGGCAATATTGTCGAACATAATGCCAACCCATGGAAAAATGAAACGAGAGAATCATATTGGTCAAAAACTGAAACCCACTGCAGCGTATCGGCAGATGCACAGTGGGGAGCCTGAGATCAGTCCCACCCGTCGAGCTGCAGGTCTTCGGCCATCATCAGGATCCGCCGGTTGAACATGGCGCTGATCACGATGCTGCGGCCATCGGGCGCCATGCCCAGCGATTCGGTGTCGAATAAGGTTGAAAAACCGGCCAGGTCAACGCGACTGTCGCTGGTATCGCGGCCGATGACGAAATCCTGGCGGTGGATGCCGCTGCGGCCATCTTCGTCCTGACCCACGTAGATGATGCCGGTGCCGTCGCTGGTCCAACGGGCGCGTCCGTAGACCACGTCCTGTTCGTTTTCGCTCGACGGAATATTGATCTCAAAATCGATGTGCTGTCCGGTGGACAAATCCAGGACCTTGATCACGGATTCGAGACTGCGGAGCAACAGGTGCAGGCAGTACTTCCCGTCCGGCGAAACCTCGGGCAGCATGTAGGCTCCCCTGGTCAGAATCTGGGCGTCGCTGCCATCGGGCCGCACTTTCCAGATACCGAGATTTTCTTCGGAGGCGGTGGCGTAGAAGATCCACTGGCCATCCTGGGTCATGGTGGGGTTTTCGGCGTCCTGGCCATCGTGAGACACCTGATGGGCACCACTGCCGTCGGCCCCGGCCACCCAGACTTCCATGTTGCCGCTCCGGTTCGTGCTCCAAAGAATCTGTTGTCCGTCCGGTGAGAAGGCCGGATCCCAGTCGTGGGCCGGGTCATCGGTCAATTGGTACAGGCGGCCGGTTTCCAGGTTGGCTGTCCACAAATCGATGTTGCCGCTGCGGTTGGAGGAAAAGAGAAGCTGTTTGCCATCGGGCGAATAGACCGGCTGACGGTCGCGCCCCAGGCTGGTCGTCAGGACGCGGGTCAAGCCGGCAGGCTGGCCGTCCACCAGCGGGATGAGGTGCAATTCGGCATACTGTTCGTAGCGGTCAAAAACGACCTGGTGGTCATTGACGGCCGTGAGCGACGAGTGTCCCCATCCGCCTCGCGGCACCCGGATTTGGTCCCAGAACAAATCGTGTTTTTGCCCGGTGTCCAGATCATACTGGACGATGAGGGCAGGCATGCCGGAAGTGTAGGAAAGCAGGTCCTTGTTGATGCCCACGATCATGGATTTGCTGTCGGCCGACCAGTCAACACCAGAATACGATCCATCCCAATCTGTTACCGGCAATCTGGACGAAACACCGGTCATCACCTCAATGAGATTCATGAAACAGGCGCCCGTCGCGTTTCCCGTCAAGGGACCTTCATTGACGCAGAGATGCTGGCCGTCAGGTACCCAACGCAGGGCATAAACCAGTTGGTTCTCGACGCTGGCCAGAATGCGCTCGGCCCCGGTCTGGGCATCGGCGATGCCGATGTGGATGACATTCTCTTCCTCAACGGGAGCCATGCGCAGAAAGGCGACCTCGGACCCGTCGGGAGACCAGACAGCCTCCACCACATCGTCCATGAGCTTGCGGGGGTTGCCGCCCACGACTGAGATGCGGTAGGCCGTGCGACCGGGTTTGGTGTTGCGGACAAAGAGCACCTGGGATCCGTCCGGAGAAAAGCGCGGGTTCTCGTCGACGCCCTCGGTCAGCGGGGCTTCGTTGCCGGTGGCCAGTTGCTTCAGCCAAATGCGCGCTACGCCGTCCCGGTCAGAAACGAAGGCGATGGTCGTGCCGTCTGGCGAGGCGTTCGGTGCCCAGTCGCGGCCGCTGAAGGTCAGCGTCTTGACGACGACGGGTTTGTGTTCCACCGGTGGCGTGAGCCAGTGTTTGCCCGCCAGCCCGGCGACCAGTAGCCAGCCTATGACCGCCAGGATCAGGTACCGTTTGTAGCCGCGCTGGGAACGTTTTTCCACGACACCTGCCGTCAGAACGCCATGCTCGGCACCCGCCAGGACCTCTTCAAATTCGAGTCGCACGTCGGCAATATCGTGCATCCGTTGCCGCTGGTCCTTGGCCAGGCAGCGCCGGAGCAACCGCGCCACCACCGGATGAGTATCGGCGGGCAAGGCGTCCCAGACGGGCTCGGCCCGCAGCAGGGTGGCCAAGGTGTCCGAGACCGTGTCGCCGGGAAACGCCAACTGACCTGTGAGCATCTCGAACAGGACACAACCAAAGGCCCAAATATCAGTGCGCTTGTCGACGGTTTGGCCACGGGCCTGTTCGGGGCTCATGTACGAGGCGGTGCCAATGATGGATCCGGCCAACGTCAAATCCGACGTGACTGTGGGCATGCTGCCCAGGCCGGTCGCTTCGTCGTCCGGGTCGGTGCTGTAGACCTTGGCCAGGCCGAAATCGAGGATCTTCACCTCGCCGGTGCTGCCGATTTTGATGTTGGCCGGCTTCAGGTCGCGATGAATGATGCTCTTGGCGTGGGCCGCCTCGAGGGCCTTGGCGATCTGGCAGGCGATCTCCAGGGCGGCCACCTGGGGCAGCGGGCCGTTTTGCAGGCGCACCGACAGGTCCTCACCCTCGGCCAGTTCCATGACCAGGAAGTGGGTGTCGTCCACATCCTCGAAGCTGTATACGCCGGCGACATTGGGGTGGCCAAATGCAGCCAGGGCTTGGGCTTCGGTGCGAAAGCGGGCATGGCGCCCGGCGTCGCTGGTGAAGGCGGCGGGCAGAAATTTCAGGGCCACCTCGCGGTTGAGTTTGGTATCGCGCGCGCGCCACACTTCGCCCATGCCGCCGACTCCGATTTGGTCGATGATTTCATAGTGGGCGAGGGTTTTGCCGACTTGCATGAACGCTCCTGCAATGGGAAGGGGAATTGTCGAGCCGGGATCATACAACAGAAAGAGGGGGACTGCATTCCCTGAGGCCAAAATCAGCGCGGCGCGGACGCGGGTTGGCGCCAGCCCGTTTGACATCGACCGCCAGATGGGGGAGAATCAGAAAATACCGGGCTCGCTCTCCGCAACACTCCGTGTTTGCGGGAATCCCGGGCCTATTCAGGGGGACAACCATCGTTACTGAAGCACCAGCCAAAGGTCGCCGGACTCGTGTCGGGTGGAACACCTCCCACTGGTTGCATACCGCTATTGCTGTGGCAGCCATCGCATTGTACATCCTGGGCGGTTCGGCGCAGACCAGGGTTTCGGGCCTGCCGCTGGACTTCCGAACAGACGAACTCTCCTACCCGGTCATCGTTGGACAATACACGGTCGATAGCGAGCCCGAGCTTCTGGCCCGGGTTGCCGGAGAACCCTACGCTTATCCGCTGCGATTGCGCAGTCTCGATGGCGCCACCGACGTCGTGCTGGTGCCCCGCAAGCTCTACACTCCGGTCCATAACATCATCAATCGCATCAACGGGCTGTTTTTTCTCGCAGTTTCCCTGATCGTCTTCGCGCCGCGCATCGACAAGGTTCCGGCGCGTGATCTTTTCTGGGCCTGCCTCCTGTATGGCTTGGCGGTGATGATTGGGGGCATTTACCAGCCTCAGGGCAAGCTTTGGCCCGGTGCTCTGTGGCCAATGTTGCGCATTGTCGCCCTGGTTGTCCTGCCCATCCTGATGTTTCACGTGGGCCTGAGCTTTCCTCGTCGGACCTCGATTCTGGACCGTTGCCCCTGGCTGATGCCGACGGTGATTGTCCTGGGCCTGGCCGTGGCCGGTTGGCAAGCCTGGTCCTGGATGCGCTGGTTCGAAGGTGCGGGCGACTGGGAAGCGATTGATCTGCCACGGCGTGCCGGTGGCGTATTTCTCGCCGTGTTTTTTGGCACCGGTTGTGGCGGCATGGTCCATGGCTATCGGTGTTCGCAGCAGGAACGCGAACGCGAGCAGGTGAAGTGGCTGCTGTGGGGCATCGCCATGGGCGCGGTGCCCTTCGTTTTCTTTTTTGCCCTGCCGCTGGCGATGGGTCGCGAGCCCCTGTTTCCCATCGAGGTGGCGCGCCTGTTTTCCATCGTGATCCCGATCGCCATGAGCTTCGTGGTGATCCGGCATAAGTTTCTCGATGTCGACATCATCATTCGGCGCAGTCTGTTGTACGTATTGTTGGCCAGCATGATGGTGGGCATCTACGGCGTGATCGGGATTTTTATCGGGCAGCGGGTTGAAGAGCGCTGGCCGGAAACCGGCCCCTATGTGCCCGTCTTCGCCACGATGATTGCGGCCATCCTGTTCACGCCGACCCGTCAGGGTTTTGCCCAATTGATTGACCGGGTCTTCTTCAAGATCAGGTACGACCACGCCCAGGCCTTGACGGCGTTTCGCCATAAACTGCGCGAGGTCACCGACCAACAGCAGATTGCCGACAGCCTGACCGACTTTCTGACTGAACATCTCGGCCCCACGACGCGGTCGGTCATTTTGCGTCATGAGGGACAACGGTATCTGTCGGGCAAGCCGTATTCCTCTGAGCCGTCGAACCAAATGCTGCCGCCCGGCGTGTCTGTCATGGCCATGCCCGGTCAGACGGCGCGCCCAGATATCGAAACCGAAGGTTTTCCGGCCGTCTGGCAAGATGAGAAATTTGTCCTGGCCCATGCGATCGAAGCGGAGGGCAACCGCTTTGGCCACCTGGCTCTCGGAGAGAAAAGCACCGGCCGCAGCTATGTGGCTGAAGATCTCGATTTGCTGGCTGCCGCCACGCGGGAATCGGCCCTGTGCATGCGGCGCATGAATCTGGAACAGGATTTCGTTGACGAGGTGGTGGCCCGGCACCGGATGGAAGAAATGAATCGTTTTCGGACCGAATTTTTTGCCCAGTTTGCCCACGACCTGCGCAGCCCCCTGACCTCGATCAATTGGGGTGCCCGCAATCTGCTTGATGGCGTGGTGGGCCAGGTCACCGGTCCGCAGAAAACCTACCTCGAAGGCATCGAGACTTCGGCCCGCCAACTGGTGCGACTGGTCAATAACCTGCTGGAGGCCACGCGCCTGGAATCGGGCCTGCCCGAAGTGAGCTTTCAGCAGATAAACCTGATCGCAACGATCGAGGAGTCGGTTTCGAAGCTCAGGGCCACGGCCGAGGCCAAGAACCTCAACCTCGTCGTCAAGACACCTGAAGTTGCCGAGGTGCATGGCAACCAGGAAAAACTGCTGGAAGTGATCGATAATTTGATCGAAAACGCGATTCGCTATGCGCCGCCCGAGACCCGCATCAATGTGGTTGTCAATACAGAGTCCGACCGGGTGCAGTTCGTGGTCGAGGACAGAGGGCCCGGCATGGACCTGAAGGATCTCGACGCCATTTTCGAACCCTATCGCCAGGGCGCGGCGAGTCCGCATTCCACTCAGCAGGGGTTTGGCCTGGGGCTTTTTGTCGTCAAGAGCTGGGTGGAGAAAATGGGTGGCAAGGTTCACGCAGGCAATCGCGAGGATGGCGGCGCCAGATTCACCATTGTCTTGCCATCCCGCGAAACACAGGTCCAGGAGGCCTCCAAATGACAAGTCTGAACGCCCGAATTCTGATCGTCGACGACGAGCCGATGCTGCGCCGGACGATGAGCGACCGCATGCAATTCTGGGATTGCACGACCGAAGAGGCCGCGACGGGCGAAGAAGCCCTCGAGATGCTGGGGCAGAAGTCCTACGACCTGGTGCTTCTGGATTTGAAAATGCCGGGGATCAGCGGGCTTGAGGTCATGCGCGCCATGCGGGAGCGCAATGACTTGACTGATGTCGTGGTGCTGACCGCCCACGGGTCGGTGGAGGCGGCCGTCGAGGCGATCAAGGCCGGTGCGGCCGATTTTCTGCTGAAGCCCGCCGATTTTGAACTGGTGCACAATACGGTCAAGCGGGTGCTGGCTTCGCGGCGCCTGTCCCTGGCCCACGAAGCCCTGCAGGAACAACACGCGTTGGACGCGCCTTTTGTGACCGGTGATTCTCCAGCCATGAAAGCCCTGGTCGAAAGTGCGGGCCGGGCCGCCCGCAGCAAGGCGACAATCCTGTTGCGAGGCGAGAGCGGATCGGGCAAAGGCGTGATCGCCGAGTATGTGCACCGCGAGAGTGATCGCCGCAAGGGGCCCTACGTCTACGTGAACTGTGTGGCCCTGAGTGACGAGCTGATTGAAAGCACATTGTTTGGCCACGAACGTGGCGCTTTCACCGGGGCGGTCGCGCGCAAGGCCGGACGGTTCGAGGCGGCCAACTCCGGAACCGCATTCCTGGACGAAATCGGCGACATCTCGCCGCGCCTGCAGACCAAACTCCTGCATTTCCTGGAGACGGGAGAATTCGAACGTGTGGGCGGCACCCGTACCCTGAGTGTCGACTGCCGGATCGTCGCGGCGACCAACCGGGATCTGGAAAAGGCGGTGCGCGAGGGGAATTTCCGCGAAGACCTGCTCTATCGGTTGAACGTGATCGGCCTGGAAGTGCCGCCTCTGCGGGACCGCGGTGAAGACATTTCCCTGCTGGCCGATTTCTTTCTCGTACGGTTCGCGTCCGAGCTCAAGCGGCCACAGATCAGGATCGCGCCGGAGACTCGCGCGGTGATGCGGGCCTACTGCTGGCCCGGCAACGTGCGGCAAATGAAAAACGCCATGGAACGTATGGTCGTCATGGCCCCGGGCGAAGTCCTGACCCCGGATCTGTTGCCGCCGGAAGTCCTGCGCGGCGAAGACCCCACGGCGCCACCGGTGTTTGACAGCGGAGAACTGCTGCCCCTGCGTGAAGCCGAGCTGGCTTTTCGCAAGCAGCACTATCGCCGCGCCCTGGCGATGTCCTGTGGCAACCAAACCAAGGCTGCCGAACTGCTCGGCATCCAGCGCAGCTCATTGAATCGCCAGATGAAAGAGTTGGGACTGCGGGAAGACGGAACTGGCGACTGAATCGGTGAGGCCTTGGCAGAAACAGGGGCCGCGTTGTTGTCCGCGGCCCCTGGAATCCCCCTCTGAATGAATTCTAGTTCATTACCGCTACGGTGTTGCCTGTGATGACCTTGGCGCGCAGGTCCATCAAGCCTTCGGCCGCCTCGTCGGCGGTGAAATTGGTGTGACCATAGCGCTCGACAACCCGTTGTTCGAGCATCTGGCTGTTGCCGGCCGCGGCCACCTTGGCGGCGTAAAGACCTTCATGGAACAACGGCGTCACGGGGTCACGCTGGTTGTGCAGGGTCAGCATCGGCACGGACAACTCGCCACTGGGTTCGTAGTACCGGTCGAAGAAGTTGTCGGTTGGACGCGTGCGGTCGTAGCGTTGCACCGTCGCGTTGATCCAGGCGAGAAGATCGGGCGGCAGCATGCCCGGGAACGGCGTGTCGTACACCGTGTCGAAATTGTCCACCGGGCAGGCGCCGTTGGTGCGGTCCAGAACGTCGTGAATGGCGCGGTAGTTGAACCCCAGTGCGGTCAACAGCGACTCCATGCGCTCCTCGTTGGTGGTGCCTGGCAGCGCAGTCTCCTTCAGCATGGCGAGGACGGCGAAGCCGGTGGGATCGGCTTGCACGGCGCCCATGACTGGGTAGACGATGTCTGTCATAAGGTCGAATTCCTCAGGCACGTCGATCACGGTACCGGGCAGCACGCCAGGGTAGAAGAGATCAAACACGACCCGCACGTTAGCCACATAGTCCAGCTCGGCCTTCGAGCCACCGAGCATCCCGGCCATGGTCAGCACGCCGTCGTAGTCGTTGGGATGGGTCTCGACCAGCTCGACACCGATCAGTCCGCCAAGGCTCTGGGCCATCAGCCAGGTGTGGCTGGGCTTGGTCTTGACCGCAGCGCGAAAAAGTTTCGGCAGCAGGTTGGTGGCCCAGGCGCCGTCTTTGATTGCCAGGCCGTTTTCGCGGTAGCTACAATAGGCCCAGGCAAAGCCCATATCCACGACCTTGTCGCGCATCGCTTCGACATTGTCCTTGTCGGGCAGGACCAGGGGCTCGCCGGAGTCGACAAAGCCGTGGGCGTAAACCACGAGTTCGCCGTTCCAGTCTTCCGGTACCAGGAGGGCGTACACGTTGGTGCCGCCGATGAGCCCGTCATACCAGGTGACGCCGTCGATGACCGTGACGCTCGTCTGCTTGGTATTGGCCTTGGCGTTGTCGTCAAACGTGTCCAGGGCCGGTTTGGTGATGTCGTCCGAACAACCTCCGAGCACGAAAAGCGCCAGAGAGATGAGGAACAGCAGCACGTGTGTTCTGTCGTGTCGCATGGTATCGACTCCTTGTGTTAGGCCGTCTGGCCAGGATGTTGGGCGAAGACGAGCCCGCGATTCATTCTCGCGGCTGACTTCGCTGTTACAAGGAGTGGGCCACGGCTGAGAGGGAGTATGTTTTAGGTGTGCAACTTGTTATGTGGGAACAAAATATGGGTTTGATGCGCCAGGTGTGAATTGTTGGATCAGGCGCCGCCCTGTACCCGCCCCGGCACGGGTCTGTAGCTGTGTCATACAGGGCGCGATCAGGTCAACAAAGTTGATTAAACCATGTACTTGGTATCTGAGGTAAGGGTCGGGTAGGCCCACATCATCTCTTTGAAGACCTCGGCCGGCAGTTTGTTTTTCATCGCCAGGGCAAACAGGTTGATGGAATCGCCGGCCCCGTGGCCGAACAGGTGCGCACCGATCACCAAACCCTCATCATCTGTCAGCAGTTTGTATTGACCCGCCTGTGCGCCAAGGCGGCGTTGGTTGGGCCAACCGGTGGTCTTGCCGCGCCGAACCTTGAAGGAAAGCCCCTGGGCCTGGGCCTGGCTTTCGGTGAGGCCAACGGCGGCCAACGGTGGTTCGGTGAAGCACACGCTGGGCACGGTGGTGTAGTCCATGTCCAGCGCTGAGCCGACAATGTTCGTCGCGGCCACCAGGGCCTCCCGGTCCGCAACCGGCGCCAAAGCCATGGTGCGCGCGCAGTCGCCCACGGCGTACAGGCCAGGCTGACCTTCCACCTGCATCTTTTTGTCCACGGTCAGGCCGCGCGGGTCCGGCGCCAGGTCCAGAGCTTCCAGGTTGAGGCTCCCGAGGTTGGCTGTCCGGCCGGCGGTGACAAATACGGCGGCGGCTTCCAGGGTTTCACCATTCTCGCAACGAACCTGGACACCCTTGTCGGTGCGGGTCATCTCGACGGGCATGTGCCCGGTCAAGACCTCGATACCCGCTTCCCGCGTCGCAGCCACCGTCGCGTCGACCAACTCGTCGTCGAACTGCCGGAGCACGCGGTCGGATTTGTTGAGGATCGTGACCCGGGACCCATAGGCCGCGGCCACGTGGGCGAATTCGAAGGAAATGTAGCCGCCGCCGATGAAGATCATGGACTCGGGCAATTCTGATTGGGCCAGAAAATCGTTGCTGTCGAGCCCCAGGTCGCTGCCCGGGATGTCGAGGCGCCGAGGTGTGGCGCCGGTCGCCAGGACGATGTTGTCGGCGTGAAGTTCGACTTCGCCCACGGTGATGACCCCTGGGCCGGTGAAGCGGGCGGTGCCGCGATGGTAGCTGGCACCGACCTTGTCGAAATACGCCTCGGTATTGCCGGGCACCGCGTCAGTAAATTCACTCTTGAAGGCGGCGGTGGCCGACCAGTCCAGAACCGGTGCTGCGGCAATGCCCTTGCCTTGCAAGTGTTGCCCAAGGCGGGCCCATTCGGCTTGCACCACGAAGAATTTCTTGGGCTGACAGCCATGCAGCGCACAAACGCCACCGGGAGTGCCCTGCTCGACTACAGCGACGGACAATCCGGCCTCACGGCAAGTCTTGACCACGTTGTAGCCGGAGGTGCCGCTGCCGATCACGATGACATTGTACTTGTTCATGCTGCTTCCTTGTTCCGCGAGTTTCGTTTGAAGGCTACGGGCCTTCGAGTTGGGCCAGTCCCTGCCGGATTTCCTCATGGGTAAACCGGGGCGTGATGTGCTGCTGACAGTTCCAGTCGTAGGCCTGCACCTTGAACACCATCAGGCGCTCAATGGCTGCACCATAGGCCGGATCGCTGACCTGGTCGAACATTTCCGGATTCTCGCTCGATTCCAGAACCTCGGCTTCGGCCCAGATCTTGAGCCGATTGCGCGAGGGGTAATCTATAAGAAAAAGGGCAATCCGGCCGCTTGAATTGATGTTGCCCACGCTGATGTACTGCCGGTTGCCGCGGTAGTCGGCCATCGCCAGGGTGGTCTCGTCGATCACCTTGAGAAATCCCGGCGGCCCGCCGCGGTGCTGCATATAGGGCCAGCCGTTTTCGCCGACAGTGGCCATGAATAGGGTGTCCCGCGCCTGGATGAAGGGGATCTCCCGGTCGGTGAGTACGAAACGGTCACCGGAGGCTTCCATCGCCGCATTGCCACGACGCGACCCGTATTGTTCCTGCGCGTCCTTCACGCTTTGGGTGTAGGCCAACTTTGTGAAATTCTGATTCATGACGTCGCCTGGCTATTGTCGTCCCCGTCAAAAGTATCGTTGATCACGACTTCGTCGCCGGCCAACTGTCCCGGGCGGGCCCAGGCTTCCTTGGTCGCCTTGCCGATCGCCACCATCATCGTGATGACATGATCGTCAGGCAACGCGATCAGGTCGCCGACGGCGCCAAAATCGAAGCCGTCCATGGGGCAGGAGTCGTAGCCCAGGGCCTTGGCCGAGAGCATCAACGTCTGGGCCGCGATGCCGCAGGAGCGCATGGCCTCATCCCGCTGGACCTGTTCCTTGTCCTGATAGTAGCCACCGATGGCACCGACCATCAGTTCTGAAACTTCCTGGGGCGCATCCCGCCAATAGCGCTCGGGCTTCTTTTGCCAGGCCTTAAGATCTGCGCACAGAACCAGCAACAGGGACGCATCGGTCACCTGGGACTGGTCCCAGGCCACGGCGCGAATTTTCTGCCGGAGATCGGCATTCTGCACGCGCACAAATCTCCAGTTCTGGATGTTGAAGGCCGTTGGCGACAGCCTGGCCAGGCGCAGGAGTTCCTGCGCATCCTGCTCGGGCATCACAAATTTGGCGTCGTAGTGTTTGACTGCGCGGCGGGCCTCGATGGCGGCGGTGGTTTTCATGGCATTCCTTTCAAGATGAATACTGCTGGTTTGGAAACGGTGGGGCCGGTCGGGGTGCTGACTACCTGGTCGGCGACAGCATAGTGCGACAGCCTCGGCCCCACCATGGGCTCAACGGACTTTATTGGTTCAGCGATTTTGCGCGACTTCGGGCGCCAGGAATTCGCGAATCAGTTGGGCAATGACCGCGCCGTCTTCTTCGAGGGCGAAGTGGCCGGTGTCCAACAGGTGAAACTCCAGATCCTTCAGATCCCGCTTGTACGGATGGGCCCCGGCCGCCGGGAAGATCTCGTC
>CAZLUL010000078.1:0-16986 GCA_964562635.1 uncultured Fibrobacteraceae bacterium
TCCTGCGATCCGTCTTTGAAGGCTTCCAAATAAGGTGAGTTCTCCAACTGAGCGCGGGTTTCACCCACCAGGTACCAGAGGGTGTCCTGCTCGTCGCTCATGTTCGCGATGATCTTGTTCAGGGGCGTCGGTTCGCCCGCCTCGGTCAACGAGGTCTCAAAAATCAGGAGTTCCCGGATCTTGTCCCGATTGGCAAAGTCGGTGCCCACGCCTTCCTTGACCACGGCACCGAAATTCTCCCAGAAAGTCTTGTACTCGTCCCAGGACTTGTCGCGCATATCGCCCAGGGTCTTGAGCACCCGCCCTATCAAAACCTTGCGGATCTTCTCGAGCGTCCGCGTTTCCTGCAACAGCTCGCGACTGACATTCAGGGGCAAATCGTTCGAGTCGACGACGCCCTTGACGAAGCGCAGCCAGCCCGGCAACAGCGCCTCGCAATCGTCCATGATCTGCACGCGGTTCACGTAGAGGTGCAGGCTGGACTTGCGATCTTCACCTTGAAACAGGTCAAACGGCTTGTTTTGCGGGATGAACAGCAAGGTGTTGAATTCCAGGGTGCCTTCGGCCCGGTAGTGGATCCAGCGGGCCGGGTCGCCAAAATCGCGGCTGATGGCCTTGTAAAAGTCCTTGTATTCTTCGTCCTGAACTTCACCCCGGCTGCGCAGCCAGATGGCTTTGGCGGAGTTCAGTTGCTCTTCTATCACCGTCTTGATCGGTTCGCCGCCTTCTTCGGGGGCGGGGACTTCTTTCTCCACATCCATGACAATGGCGTGCTCGACGTAGTCGCTGAACTTCTTGACGGTGCTGCGCAGGGTCCATTCCTGCAGCCACTCGCTCTCATCCTCTTTCAGGTGCAGCACGACGTCGGTGCCCCGGCTCAAGCGCTCGGTGTCTTCGAGAGTGAACTGTCCCCGGCCTTCGGAAGTCCACTTGACGGCTTCGGTTTCCCCGGCCAGTCGGCTGATGACCGTGACCCGGTCAGCCACCATGAACGACGCATAAAAGCCCACGCCAAACTGTCCGATGAGATCCGGCGCGTCTTTCTCGTCGCTGGCTTTCAGGGTTTCGAGGAACTCCTTGGTGCCGGACTTGGCAATGGTTCCCAGCTGGTCGACGATGGTGTTGCGGCTCATGCCGATGCCGTTGTCCGAAATCGTCAGCGTATTGTTTTCCTTGTCGACCACCAGTTTGATTTTCAGCGGGGCGTCGTCGGCCACCAGGTCGGTGTTGGTCAGCGCCTGAAAGCGAACCTTGTCCAGGGCGTCGGCGGCGTTGGACAGCAACTCACGTAGAAACACCTCTTTGTGCGAATAGAGCGAGTGGATGATGATGTCCATCAACTGGTTCATCTCGGCTTTGAATTCGAGGGTCTCTGTGCTTTTGCTCATTGCTGGCGCTCCATTCAAGGGGGTACGGACGGGAACTTCGATTGCGCGGACAATCTAAGTCGCGTGAGGGCTCCGAGACAAGTATTTCAATAGGGGGCGACAGCTGCAGCTGTCCCTGGGGTGTGCACCGAAACCCTTGCCGAATCGCATCCATCTCAGCCCAGATTCCGTGCTCAAAGGGATGGTTTCGGTGAACCAGCCTTCGGGCGTGGGGAGGTGGAACGGCAGAGTGGGGGCTACACGGCGAAAGCGAGTTTTCATTTGCAACCGAAACCCTTGCTGTGATAGGCTCATCGCAGATTAAGTTGATTGTATGCAAAACTTTACGCACAAGGAGATCGTCCTGCGGCGAGCTGAATTCCAGCTGGCCCGCCGGCGGGGAAAATAGGCCCAGCACTCCCCACAACGCAAGGCAACACATACCCACTTCTCGCCCCATAGGAGAAGATCGATGCCCCAAACTGAATTGGCCGGCGGCGGGTTGCTTGGACTGGTCGTGATCTTTTTTATCCTCTATCAGATCAGTCAGAGGGGGGCAGACCCTGAGCCCGAAACGACCGCCGATATTGTGCGAGAACCTGGCGAACCCGTCTTTCTGTTTCCGGACAGCATGTCTTCCGCCACCGGAATTGCGGCCTGGTGGCGGCGCCGCTTTCTGCACCGAAAAATGTATCCCGCCGAGTGCCTGTTCGATTACGAGGACGAGGGCACCGTGCTCATTACCCTGCCCATGCCGCGGCGGGTGACCCGGCTCGATCTTGAGTTCGACACGGATGGTCCTTTTCCCATGAGAAATGTCGTGATCGAAACTGTGGGGGACCACGCTCAGCCTGAATGGACCGGGAAATGGTGCCGCCGGCGCGGCAAGCACTATCTGCGCCTGGATTTTGACGGTGCCACTCCGCTGGCCACTATTCGCCTGACGCCGGCGGTGACCGGCAAGGAGGGTGAATTCAGAATGTGGCTGATGAAAAACGGCAATCCGGATGCAGCCTACCTTGAGGCCGCCGACAGGGCCGATCGGGAAGGTCACCGTGAGAGCCACCTGTCAAATCTCAAGGCCTATCAGGAGTTGTGCCCGCAAAACCCGGTTCCGGCTCTGCAACTGGCCTTCTTCTATCGCATGACCGAGGAGTATGAGAAGTCCGAGATCGAGGCCCTGCGTGGTATCGCCCTGAATCGGGCCGAGCCTGGAGTGAACGCGTGCCGGGAAATGGCGGACCTGCGGGAATGGGGGTTGTCGAACGAGCGGTTGGCCAAGCTTCGCCAAGAAGCGGCAGCCTGGGAACTGGAGGGCCATCACGGCTTGGTGACCCTTTCGGATGTGCGGCACTTCCTGGCCGGACCAGGCCATTTCCTTCGCGAACGTCATGTCTCGGCGATTCTTGTGCGCCGCCGGGCTGCGGCACGAAATTTCCGCAGCCTCAACCTGCCCCTGGTGACCGGCAATGGCGGACTGCTCCACACCGAGGCGCGAGTCCGCCGCCTCGACGGCACGGTCGACAAGATCAGCGACGACAGATTCACCGTGGGATCGGCCGAAGACGACAACCCGTTCATCGCGGTCGCGCGGCGCAGCACAGGCACCTGGATCCTGCCCGACCTGGCGCCCGGCGATGTCGTGGAATTCACCTGCGACAAGGTCACCCTCGGCCACGAGCGACCCTTTATGTCGGCAAATGTGGGCGATCCCAGCTGCCCGACCCTGCATGGTCAGGTCACCTGCATCGCACCGCCCGACTGGGATGTCGTCTGCGCCGTGCGCAATACCGATCCGGGCCACGTAACCGGCCTCGACCCGGCCACGGGTTGGACCCGCTTCAGCCTGGAACGCGAACGACTCTTGCCGCGCCGCAGTCACAGCGATCCGTACCAGCGAACAGGGCTGAACCCCGTCGTCGGTTTCGCCCGCCGAGCCGATGGTTGGGACGAAACTGGTCGCCTCCTGCTCGGCGAATTTTATGATGCGGTAGAAGCGGCCCAGAAAATTCCGGCGCAGCTGGCGTCCAGCTTTGCCGAGGCGTCGACCACGACGGCCAAACTGGCGCGGGCCTTTTATTGGGTGCGGGATCATATCAAGTACGCCTCGGTGGCGTCGCACCATGATGTGTTGATGAGCCCCGAACGGGCGACGATCGTACTCGAATCGGGTATGGGCGACTGCAAGGATGTTTCTTATCTGTTGGCGCTGGTGTGCCGCGATCTGGACATCCCCTGGGAATTCGTGCTGATGTCGACCGAGAACGGGGCCATCATCGAAGATCTGCCCGCCGACCAGTTTGACCACGTGATCCTCCGGGCCCTGGTCGATGACCAGTGGCTCTACCTGGACGCCGCAGGCAGCGGTGGGGTTTTTGGGGCTCCTCCTTCCATGGGGCAGGGGCTGTCCGTGCTCTGCGGTCGTGACCCGTTCGCCCTGGCCACGGTGCCCGAGGCGCCGGCCGACTACACCCGGATCGCAATCCGCCAGATCGTTGCCGGCGTCCAGGACGACTGGTTGCACGGATCAATCGATGTCCGGTTGGAGGGGTACACGGCCCGCTTCCTGGACGAAATCTGGAAGCACCATTCCCTGACGGCGGTCGATCCGGACCGTGCCGCCGACGATACGGTGTGGGCCCTGCTGCCGCAGTTCTGTGTTGACCGGATCGAGCGCCGGCAGGACACCACCGACAGCGATACGCTCCATTTTGAGGCGCAGGGGAGGCACGCGCAATTGGTGTGGCTGGACGGCAAGAGGATCGCCTCCTTCGGCTTCACCGCGCCGGGACTGTTCGTCGACCAAAACGTCAAACGCCGCTTCCGCGAAAGATTCTATTTCCCGTACCGGATGTTGGTGTCCTACGAGCTGGAAATTGCGGAACAGTTGCAGGAGCAGTTGCGGGGGGTATCGTTTGTGCCGGAATTGGAGTGGCCAATGTGCGCGATCCGCGAGACGCGAGGCCTGCCCGGTGCGGCGGTCGTCCTGCGGCGCGAAATCGAACTTGGCCAACGCAAGATTGACGGCGATGATCTGGCCCTGTTGCCAGAATTGCTGAACCGGTTGGGGGCAGCAACCCGTGTCGTGGTGGCCTTGACCGCCGTCGACGAGGCGCCGGGTTGATCGCACACCTGTTGGCCCGTCGGGCGGGGGAGTTGGCCGCCGTGGGTGGTGACCAGAACCTGAGCCAGGCGATTGAGGGCTGGGTGGTTCGATTGGGGCGTTGAGCAGAAATGGGAAGCTTCACTTCGTTTTACAGGGCGAAGGCGGATGTGATAGAATGAACGTTGGCGGCCATGGATTCACATCAGGGGGGACCCAATGAAATCACTTGTTGTTCTTGTTTTGCTATTGATCTGCGCGGCACCGGCGGCAGCCGAAGACTATCTGCCACTGGAAACGGGAAATTTCTGGTCCTATGTGACTGAGAATGGCGACCACGAAATGCGAGTGGTCGCGGGTCAGGTGCCAATCTTGCATGGAACACCATACGCGATCGAACATCCGATCAGTGTGAGCGATCAGGGCCTGGTGAACTACTGGTCGCTGGGCCCCGACGGGGATGTTTTGCTCTGGGGCTTTTTCCGCGACGGTTGGGGCTACGTGTACCAGCCTCCAGTTGTCATGGTGGACGCGCCTCTGGTCGTCGGCAAGAACTGGTCCACGACGTTGGATGTGATTTCTCTGCCCGATACGACTTACGTCACAACGGCCGAATTCCAGTTCTTTGCCGCCGAAGCTCAGGATGTCACGGTTCCGGCGGGGACCTTTTCTTCCTTTGGCATTGGCTCGCCGGACCCGGATACCAAATCCCTGCTCGATGGCCGGTACACCCTATGGGGGACAAAAGTGAACGACAAGGCGAACGTGGACCTGACCTGGTATTCGCTCGGAGTGGGAATTGTCCAGGAGAAGCACAGCAATCTGTTGATGCTCGAGACCTACACCGATCAGCCGGTTGCGACCCAGGTCACGACGTGGGGCGGGGTCAAGGCGTTGTATCGGGGCAACGACTGAATATCCGTTTGGTGGCAAGCAAAAGGGCCCGGGCAACAGGCCGGTCCTTTTTCATATCTGCGAGGCAGACCCTGCACCCAAATTCGTTATTCTGAATTTTTGTCTGGCGATTGTTGAAACTGTCAGTATATTGCCAACAGTTAAGCGTAATACCAGCAGGGAGTCTCGATTTGCTTTCCAATTCCCATTTTGCCCTGGCGGTGCACTTCCTGTGCGCCCTCAGCTGGAACGAAGGCCAGGTCATCGGCTCGGGCGACATTGCTCGCAGCATGGGGACCAACCCCTCGTTTCTGCGCGGCCTGATCGGGGACCTGAGGAAAGCCGGATTGGTCGAGACACGGCAGGGCAAGGGCGGCGGATCACTATTGGCCCGTTCGTCCAAGTCGATCACCCTGTACGATGTCTACCTCGCGACAGAAACCCAACCTGTCGTCAAGAGCCACACGCCGGATTGCCAGTCGGCCTGCCCGGTCGCTCGCAACATGGAAAACGTCCTGTCCAACGTGAACCAAAAACTTGAGGATACGCTGATCACTGAGCTGAAAAAGACGACTGTCGCCGACCTGGTGGCGCAGCACATCACCTGAATCCGGGTTTTTTTTGACCAAACTGTCACCGTTATAGTGACATAAACTTTGAGGAGAATTGCATGTCTGGAAAATTGAACAACAAAGTTGCCATCATCACCGGGGGCACCACGGGCATCGGCCTGGCCACCGCCAAGCGTTTTGTGGCCGAAGGCGCCAAGGTCACCATCACCGGCACCAACCCCGACACCCTGGGTGCGGCCCAGAATGAACTCGGCGGCGACGTCGATGTGATCGCCTCGGATGCGTCGGACAGTGCTTCGGTGCAGGCCCTCTTCGAGCAGGTCTCGGCCAAGCACGGCAAGATCGACGTGCTCTTCCTGAACGCCGGCATTGCCCGCTTCGCGCCCTGGGAATTGCACAGCGAAGAGGACTTCGACCGGCAGTTTGCCATCAACGTCAAAGGCCCCTGGTTGGCCATCAAGCATGCCATGCCGGTGCTCAATGACGGCGCCTCGATTATTGCCACAACCTCGGTGGTCAACCGCATGGCCATGGCAGGCGCCAGCGCCTACTCGGCATCCAAGGCGGCCCTGCACCAGTTGGTGCGCACGGCGGCGGCCGAGCTGTCGCCGCGCGGCATCAGGGTCAACTCGGTCAGTCCGGGTCCCATCGAGACCCCTATTTTCGCCAAGACGGGCATGCCCGAGGCCGAGCTGAACGACATGGCCGCTGGCATTGTGGGGCAGGTTGCCCTGGGCCGCTTTGGTCGGGCCGATGAAGTGGCCAACGTGGCCTTGTTCCTGGCCAGCGACGAGGCGTCGTTCGTCCAGGGGCAGGAATTTGCCGTAGACGGTGGCATGACGGGTTAGCTCGATTGTCAGACAAGGGGGAGCCGCAGCAACAGTTGCGGCTCCGCTTTTTTGTCCATCCTATTCTGCCAGAGCCACTTCCAGCACTCCTGACAAACTTGCGTCTACTGACCGCCAAAGTTGAAAAACCGGGATTGAATGGCCTGCCCAGACGATCCGCCCTTCCTCCCGCCCGGAATTCCGGCTAAACTCCTCCGATACCCAACTGCACATCCACCCAACAAGGACTGGCCCAATGATCGGCAAGACCCTGGCCCATTATGAAGTGACCGCCCACCTCGGTACCGGCGGCATGGGAGAGGTCTATCGCGCCCTCGATACAAAACTGCGGCGCGACGTGGCGATCAAGCTGCTGCCGGCGGTGTTCGCCGCCGACCCCATGCGCATGGCCCGCTTCGAGCAGGAAGCCCGCTCACTCGCCGCCTTGAATCATCCCAACGTCTCGGGCATCTTCGGCATCGAGCAGCACGACGACCACCGCTTCCTGGTCATGGAGTTGGCCGAAGGCGAAGACCTGAGCGAGCGCATCAAGCGCGGCCCCCTGCCCGTCGAAGATGTGATCGACATCGCGCGCCAGATTGCGGCCGGTCTCGAGGATGCCCACGCCCGGGGCATCGTCCACCGCGACCTGAAGCCGGCCAACATCAAACTCACGCCGACGGGCGAAGTGAAAATCCTCGATTTTGGTTTGGCCAAGGCATTGACCGACGAGGCTGATCCGGCCACCAGCGAATACGACATTGCCAACTCGCCGACGATCATCAATACCGTCACCCAACCGGGCCTCATCCTGGGCACCGCAGCCTACATGAGTCCCGAACAGGCCCGCGGCCGTCCGGTCGACTGGCGGGCCGACATCTGGGCCTTTGGTTGTGTGATGTATGAGATGCTGACGGGCCGCGCGGCCTACACCCGACCCACGGTGGCAGACATCCTGGCGGCAATCATCGAGCGCAGCCCCGATTTCGACGAACTGCCGGCGGACCTGCCGCCTTCGCTGCGCCGCCTGCTGCTGCGGTGTCTGGTCAAGGACCAGCGCAATCGCCTGCAGGCCATCGGCGACGCTCGGGTGGAACTGCAGGACATCCAGGACGGCACCGCCGGGCCCGATGATGCCGCACTCGCCACGATCGCCGGTGGGCGCTCCAGCCTGCGCAACGTCATGCTCGCCGCCGGTCTCAGTTTTGTCGTCGCGGCCGTCGCCACGTTTGTCTGGTTGAACCGCGGCACCGCTGAAACAGCACTGGCTCCCGACCGCGAACCCCTGCACTTGAGCCTGGAACTGCCGGAGGGCTACCCGCTGACCTACGTCGGCGGCTCGGGTCTGGGCGCCGAGTTCACCGCCTTTGACCTGTCGGACGACGGGACCCGGCTGGTCTACCTCAGCCGCGCAGAGGCGTTCGAGGGCCTTGTCGTGCTGGACCTGGCAACTGGTGACCACGTGGCCTTGGCGGGTACCGAAGGGGCGTACCTGCCCAAGATGTCCCCCGATGGACACTGGGTTGTGTTCATGAGTCTCAGCGCGATCAGCCGGGTGTCGGCTGCAGGGGGCACCGTGGAATTCCTGGCCCCGGCCTCGGATGGGTGGGACCTGATCTGGAGCCGGGATGGCAACCTCTATTGGGTGGACCGCCAGGGCGGTGAGCTGCGCGGCATGCGCCCCGAGCCAGGCGCGCCCATAACCACCTTGATCAACGAGTGCAACTGCCGCTCGGTCAGCGATTGGGTCACCGCCGGGGAGTTGCTCATCCGGCAGCAGAAGACGTTCAGCCGGCTGCTGCCGGACGGCACGTTGGTGCCCGCCGCGGTGACCGGTTCCCACGCGACGGTGCTGGGTGCTGACATTGGCCTGACCACACGTTCAGGGCGCCTGGTTGGCTCCCGCATCGATGTGGGTGGGGCCCGTCCCGATGCCACCCAGCGCACCGTATTGACCGGCCTGCGCACGACTCCCCTGACTGGTGCCGGCCAGTACACAGTGGCCAAAAACGGCATGCTGGCCTACCTCGCCGGTCCCCCGGCCGACGTGACCCGCCTGGTGCGCCGCTATCCGGACGGTCGCGTCGAAGCGCTGCCCTTTGTGCCGCGCAGCCACGGTTCGATGGATGTATCGCCGGACGGCAGCCGCATAACCGTCGTTGTGAATGACGCCGGCGAGAACAAATCCCTGGAGGTGCTGGACATCGCCAAAGGCACTCGCCAGGTTGTCGGCGACGGCAGCCGCGTCTCGAATCCCATCTGGCACGCCGACGGCACCAGCGTGACGTACACGGTCGGCGCGGACTCCGTGCTGACGGTGGTCAACCACCCTCTTGATTCCATCGATCCGCCTCAGCACCTGTTTGACGGCCGCGGCGTGATGTCGCCGTGGGACTGGTCCCAGGACGGCGGCACTCTGCTGTTCGGCGAGGGCCCGCCCAAGCAGATGTCTCTGGCGGTCTGGGACCGAGAGACCGGACAGAAAACGGAGCTCGTCAGTACGCCTTCGGGTTCGCTGTGGGCGGGGCAGTTCTCGCCGGACGAACGCTTTATTGCCTATACCCAGGTGAGCGGCGCCGGCTCCGAAGTCTATGTCGTGCCCTATCCCCCGACCGGCCAACGCTGGCTGGTGTCCGGTGGTCCGGGTGAAGAACCTGTCTGGCGCCTCGACAGCCAGGAACTGGTGTTCCGGCGCGGCAAGGGCTGGTACAGCGTGGCGTACGACAACGAGGCCGGTTTCCGGTTCGCGGCGCCGGAGCTGATGTTCGAAGGGTCGTACGTGAATATCGGTGGGATGGAGTACCGGGTATTGGCGGACGGCAGCCTGGTGCTGATGGAGTCGATCGGGACGGGGGAAAAATCCACTCGACTGGGGATTGTCTTGAACTGGGATGTGGAAGTGGACCGGGTCCTGGGGGATTAGGTTCCAAATTCCATTTTGTCACACCCGTGTATACAGTTTTGGAGAAACAGTGCTATCTTTCCCATGTCATTGTCCGGCGAGGTGGGGTTGAGCCCAAGCCCTCGTCCGAGTCGAGAGATTTTGCAATCCAGACCATATGCAATCCAGACCATATCCAGGAGGGTCCGCCCATGTCCATTCGCCAGGTTTCACGCGCCGCTATTTGCGCCTTGTGCTGTCTGCTGATCGGCGCCGTCGCCGTCGCCGAGCCGGTCGTTGTCAACAACGGCGCCGAATCCGCTGAAGGCCTGAAGGCCGTGGGCATGACGGAACTGTGGCGGGCGGGCGGCTCTGATGACGAAATCTTCTTCGGCACCCTCGGCGCCGTGCGCAGCGACAGCGACGGCAACGTCTACTTGCTCGACGGCCAACTGTCCGAAATTCAGGTCTACGCGCCGGACGGCGAACACCTGCGCACCATCGGCCGCGAGGGCGACGGTCCCGGCGAGATGCGGGCCCCCGCCGACCTGTTCATCACCTCGGACGGCGTCATCAACGCGATGCAGAGTATGCCCGGCCGCATCGTCAAACTGACCCCGGATGGCATGCCCGCCGGCGAGACAACTTACAGCACGGGTCCCGACAACCCGGCCCAATTCGGCGTGCTGATCGCCGGGCGCGCGGCCGGACAGGACATGGTGCTGGCCGGCATCCGCATGGTCTTCAGCGGCGGTGTCAACCAGCAGACGTACTTCCTGGCCCGTTGCGACAATGACGGCATGCAGAAAAACATCATGTATGAAAAGAAGCACGCCGTGAACATGGCCGAATTCGCGCTGGACGAGATGGAGATGGACTTCGTTTGGGGCCGCATGACCGTGGGGCCCGAAGGCCGGGTCTACGCGGGCACCGAACGCAATGCCTACGCCATCAATGTTTACGGCACCGACGGCTCGCTCGAAAAGACGATCACCCGCGAATTCACGGCCCCGCCGCGGGATGAGAAGCAGAAGAAAATTGCCCACCAGATCATCGAGGCCGTTGGTGCCAACTACCCCATGCCGCCCCGGTCCATCACCATCGAGGACACGGAACCTGTGCTCGGTCAGCTGACCGTTACCGACGATGGCCACATCTGGGCCCAGACGAGCGCCGGCAACCGCAATACGCCCGAAGGCACCTTCGTGGTGCTGGATGTCTTCGGACCCGACGGCAAGTTCCAGCGGCAGGTGGCCCTGAAAGGCGAACACGACGCGTCCCGTGATGGCATCAACATCCTGCCCAACGGACGCGTTGTTGTGGTGGTGGGGGCGCTGGACGCCTGGTTGAACCAGCAAGGCGCCACCAATCAGGAAGAGGAAGCGGAGGAAGGCGAGCCGCTCGAAGTGATCTGCTATCAGGTGGATTGGTAGGGGCGAACCGGACAAGAGCAATTGCTTAAAAACAAAAAAAGGCCCGGATTTTCATCCGGGCCTTTTTCGTATCTCATCCATAGCCTACGGCCAGTATAGCAACCGTCCGCAACTCTCGCATTTCTGCACCTTGTTCTCGTTGGTCTTGCTGACAAACGAACTGGGAATGTTGGCAAAACACCCCGTGCACAGATTGCTCACCACTGGCACCACGGCGTGACCGAATTTTCCGGTCAGGCGTTTGTACCAGCTGAGGAGGCTCGGATCGATCTTCGTCGCCAAATCCTCGCGGGATTTCTTCAATTCTTCCAGCCCACCGTGCTTGAAGCCCAGACCTTCCAGCTCGGTGCCCTGGTTGGCGGTCTCGTTGATCATTTCGTCCAGGTCCTGCAGGGCGACCAGCAATTGCAATTGGGGATGCATGGCTAGTCCTCCTTCATGGCGTTGCAGAAGCTCTCGTAGTCTTCGGCGGCCAGCAGGCTGTCGCGCAGGTCGCCGTCCTGGATGCGGTCGATCAAGGCCGCGAGGGACTTGATGTACTGGTGACCACTGTCCTGGGGCGGAGCAATCAGCATGAAGAAGAGGTGGGTCTTATTTCCGTCTTCGGAATCGAAGTCCACGCCTTCGGCGCTGCGGGCGATCATGATGGTCAGGCGTTGCACGGCCAGCGTACGGCCGTGGGGAAAAGCGATGCCGGGTCCCACAGCGGTGCTGCCCAGGGCCTCGCGGCTCTGCAACATCTGCATGATGGTCTCGGGTTTGGAAATCTGGGTACCGGCAATGAGCCCCTCGACCATTTCGGCCAGAGCGCCCTGCTTGTCAGTGGCAGTCAGATTGGAGAGGAAAAGTTCGGATGAGGTGTGCTTGAGAACCTCGGCAATGTCCATGAGTGCCGCACCACCTTGAGAAAGCGGGAAAAATATGTCACACTTGAGTCTGATGAAAAGCTAACCCATGGACATGGGATAAACAAGACGCAAATCCGATCGAATCACGCGATTCCCGCCGTGCGACTGCACAAAAGGAGTCCGGGGAGGTGCGCCATCGGCGCGCGCGACGAAAAAGCGGTGGCTGCCCAGCACGAGGGCATTGTTATTCGCTCCACCGGCGGTCACAGTCTGGTCCGGGTCAATGATACCACCTGGCGCTGCGAATTGCGGGGCAAGCTCAAGAAAGGGCCTCGTGCGGCCCAAACGGTGGCTGTGGTGGGCGATCGGGTCCGGCTGACGGTCATCGACGCGAACAACGAACCGCCCAGCGGGGTCATTGAAGAGGTTCTGCCGCGGGACAACAAAATCAGCCGTCTGGCCGCCCGGCGCAGTGGCGGTCAGGTCGAGCAGGTCCTGATGGCCAACCTCGATCAGGTGGTCGCGGTGCAGTCGTTGCGTGAACCGGCCCCCCAGAAGAGCTTTATCGACCGTTTGATGGTGGCCGCCGAGCGCTTTGACGTGAAGGGGGTCCTGGTGCTCAACAAGGTGGATCTGGTGCCGGCAGGGCCCGAGCTGGCCGCCGAACAGAAGGTCTGGAATTATTTTCAGGAGCTGGGCTACACCGTGATCTGGGCTTCGGCCGAGACTGGCGAGGGCACCGAAGAAATGCGCAACATCCTGACGGACCGCATTTCCCTGTTGATTGGCGCCTCGGGGGTGGGCAAAAGCACTCTGCTGAATGTGATTCAGCCCGGCCTGCGCCTGCGGGTCAACGAAGTGACCGAAAAGACGGGCCTGGGCAAGCACACCACGACGCGAACCGAGCTGTTCCCCCTGCGGGACGGCGGCTTCATCGCCGACAGCCCCGGTATTCGCGGCTTCGACCCCTGGGACATGGAGCCTTTGGCGGTGCGGGATTATTTTCCGGATTTTCAGGAGCCGGGGCAGAGCTGTCACTATCGCACTTGCATGCACCGCGATGAGCCGCGCTGTGGTGTGAAAGACGCTGTGGTCAGGGGGCGCATTCCGGTCCGGCGTCATGGCGCCTATTTGGCACTTTTGGCAGACCTGGAAGAGCGCAAAGCCGAGGTGGGGTACCGCTAGCCCGAACGCTAGGGCAGGCAATTATGACCGGTTGCCGGCCAACATTGCGTAGAATCTGACAGCTTCTTCGCCTTCATGCAGCAATTTGTCGACGGGCAGGACGCCCGTGGGGGGATTCCAGCGCGTCGTGCGCTCAGCCCGGTCGGTGGCCCACCAGCCCGGCAGCCGGGTGCCCAGAATACTGGGAGATTTGGCCGTCATTTCATATATTCCGAGGGCCAGGCAACTCAGATAGAGCAGGGCGATCCCAGCTGTGGTCAACCGATTCATGGGTATCCTTCCCGGAAATCCCAGGGTCCGTCTGGTTTCAGATTCTGAGCCGACAACGCAAAGCGTGTGCCAACTGGGCGCCGCTAACACTTCCAGGAAAAACTTCCAGGAGACCAGGACCGGATGTCCAACGATTCCCGCCGCAGTTTCAAACACCAGGTTTCGGCCTGGCTGGCTCGCCTGGCCCGCCGTCCACGGCTGACGCCTGAACAATTGCTGGCCCTGCAGCCCCGGCGCATTCTCATCGTGCGCCAACACAACCAGATGGGTGACATGGTGTGCGCCACGCCCGCGCTGCGCGCCATCAGCGAAACCTGGCCGGAGGCCGAAATCGCCCTGGTCACCGCTCCGGTCAACCAGGGTGTCGTCGCCCACAATCCCCATCTGGATCGCGTGATCACCTTTGATCGGCGCGTATGGCGCAATCCTTTACGCCTCACCCGGTTTCTCAGCGATATTCGCGGCTTTCGGCCTGAATTGGCCTTTGTGCTGAGCAGTATCTCCTTTTCCGTAACCAGTGCCTGGATTGCGGCCGCCAGCGGCGCCCAGCACATCGTGGGTGCCGACAGCCGACCTTTCGGTTGGGACGTCAGCCGCCACTTTTTCAGTCTGGAAATGCCTTCCGCCCCGGTCATGGACCGTGATGCGGTGGCCCACAACCTGGCCCCGTTGCAGGCGGTCGGCATCACAACCAAAAACCTGTTCCCGGTGATGGTGCCGGCGCCGGTCGAGGTGCAGCGGGCGCGCGAGATCATGGCTGACCTGAATCTGAAACCCGGCTTTTGGTCGCTGCACCCGGGCGCGGGCAAACGCCAAAATATCTGGCCTGCGGAGGGCTTTGCCGAGGTTGTGCGCCGGGCCCGGGCGGCCGGGCACCAGGTCTTGATCCTGCACGGTCCCGCTGATGCGGAACCTCTGGCCGAGTTGGTGGGTATCCTCGGTTCCGCAATCGGCCCGGACCTGTGTGTGGCCCCGGCCTGCGCGGTGGGCGTGGGGGCGGCGTTGTTGCAACAAGCCGACCGCTTCGTCTGCAATGACACTGGCGTGATGCACATGGCCGGCGCCCTGCGGGTGCCCACCGTGGCGCTGTTTGGCCCGACTGATCCGGCCCTGTGGAGGCCACCCTCACCCGAACTGGTGGTTGTCAAAAGCACCGGGCGACGCGAAGTTGCTCAACAGAGCGGCCTCGGTGGCGACGAATATGGTTGGATGGAGAACATCACTCCTGATGAAGTGTGGGCCGCGTGGTCCAGCCTGCCGGGACGTCCGGCAGAAAAAGAAAAGAGTTAGCGTTGGAATTCGAGTCAATTGCCATTCACGTGCTGGTGTTGGTCTTCAGCGTGGTCGTTCATGAGAACGCCCACGGTTGGGCGGCCAAACGTCTGGGGGATCCCACGGCCCACGATCTGGGGCGGATCACCATGAACCCCATTCCCCATATCGATCCCATTGGCAGCATCGTCGTGCCTATTGTCCTGACGCTCTTTGGCGGCTTGCCTTTTGGCTGGGCCAAACCCGTGCCGGTGAACCCCGGGCGCTTGAACGACCCCAACAACGACTATCCCAAGGTGGCGGCGGCCGGACCTCTCAGCAATTTGATTCTGGCGGTGTTTTTTGCCATCGGCCTGGGCGCGGCCGTTGGTCTGGGCAGCGGTAGCGGCGGCGGGCCCTCTTCGACTCGCTTCTTCATCACGCTGTGTCAAACCGGAGTTTTGCTCAATGTGGTGTTGGCGATGTTCAACCTGATCCCGATCCCGCCCCTGGATGGCAGCTGGATTCTTTCGCGCTACCTGCCGCGCGAAGCCAGGGCCCGGTATGAGAACCTGCGCCGCTACGGCATGCTGATAGTGTTCGGACTCATCATGCTGATAAACCGGACGCCCTTCGGGAACGTGGTGGATGCGGGCTTTAAAGCCGTGCTCTCACCTTATTTCGATCTGGCCAGAAATGTGGCCAATGCCCTCAGCTGAACCGACGGCCTATTGGCTGTCGACGTCCGCGTCACTCGGATCGTAGTTGTAACGGATCTGGGCCCAGGCGCTTTCGTTTCCCTGCACATCAACCGCGGTGACGGCGTAGATTGCCGAGCCCAACAGGGGCGCGCGATCGACGTAGCGGGTGCCCGCGACGGGCGCCTCGGTCAAGGGCCAGGTCTGGCCGAAAGCCATGCGGTACACGTGAAAGCCCTGAACGTCGGCATCGGTGACGTTCGGCAGCCAGGTCAGCTTCACCGTCGAGCGACCCGTGGCGGCGTTCAGCCCGGTGGGTACTGCCGGCGGCGCGGTGTCGATGGCGGTCTGGGGGGCGATGAGCGATTCGGAATCCTGTGAACATCCGCCCAGGCAGAAGCCCATCGTCAGGATGGTCAGGATCACCAGTACGCTGAGTGCCGTTTCCCATGGACCGGAAAAGCCCCCCGCCGTGGCGGGAGGCTTATTGATCACCCAGCGAATGGGATCCATCTCCGGCGTCTAGTTGGACAGCTCGTGCGACTGGTGCCTCAGGGCCACAGTCAGGTAAGTGGTCGAAACCGCACTGGCGTTGCCAGAAGTGTCAACGGAGTACACGTGGTACTCGCTGGAGCCACTCAAGGGGTTCGCGTCGATGTAGCTGTTGATCAGGGCCGGGGCAGCCACCATGTCCTCGACGACGCCGTAGCGTTCGCGAGTCACGATGTAGCCAGCCAGGTCGGAATCAACGGTGTTCTGAGCCCAGCTGATGGTTGCAGAACCATCGCTGTACTGCAGGTCCAGTTCGGCCGGAACGGCCGGGGGAGCGGTGTCGAGAACGACGGCCGCGGGGTTGTCATCGCTGTCGCTACAGCCGGTAAAGGCCAGGCTGACGAGGGCGATGAGCATCAAAGTCATGATCATCTTGTTGCTTGCCATGGGATGGTCCTCCTTCTTTCGCTTGGTTGCCCGATGGTATTGTGTGGTTGCGGCCGGCAGAGATCCGTTGCAGTGGCACAGTTGTTGGAAATCTGCCCTGCCGGTCGCTTCCACATTCCCAAATTGCAAAGGGGGTGCCATGGCTCTGAGAGGGGTGCCGTGTTTTCTGTAACATTAGAATTTATAAGCAATTAGCGGTTTCAGCGAGGAGGCTCAGGGAACAACGGGAATGCTTGGCCCCTCATTCGCCTTGTGTTATGCGAGGTCCGAAGTGTTTCGGGAGTGCAACTTGCCCGTTGGCTGGGACAGCGGCTGCTCACCCCTGAATGATTCTCATTTATCATCAACTTCAAATCGCCTTAAAGCCCTTGACATCCTATGGGTTATGATTAAAGATGTGTCTTGTATCCTGTGAAAATTAAGGAACGGTACAGGTGTTGACTCCCTGACCTAGATACGATGAACCAGGAATACAATGAACCAGGAGGCTTGCCATGACCAAGGCCGATATCGTTGAGGACATTGCCCAAAAAACAGGTTTGACCAAGAAAGAAGTCGCGGAGACTGTCGATCTCTTTCTGGAAAAAATTGGAGATCTGCTGGTGGAGGGTAAGCACCTGGAAATCAGGGGCTTCGGCACCTTCAAGGTCAAGGAACGCAAAGAGCGCATGGCGCGGAACCCCCGCACGGGTGAAGCTGTGCCCGTGCCTTCCCGCAA
>CAZLUL010000079.1:0-16738 GCA_964562635.1 uncultured Fibrobacteraceae bacterium
AGGGCCTCGTAGAATTCGCCGGACACGTTGCATTCCTTGACGGATTCCTTGGTCTTGCTTTTGCTAATGATCATGTCAGCCATTTGGGGGTCCTCCCTAGCTTTGTGTTCTGCCAACGTTCCCGGTCGCGAAAATCGACTGGCGGCGTTGGCGGAGTTTGAATTCCAGCACCGGATTCCATGAACCCGCATCTAGCACGGGCTTCCGGCAAGCTGCGACACAATCGCCTCGACAGTCGTTCGTGTCAAGAGTAGATTTCACTCATGGAGATCACGAAACCAACCTGCGCGACTTTTTGTAGCCGGATCTGAAATAGACCGTAATCGGCTCGCAGAAGCCAAAAACTAGCAGAAGGAGAATCCGATGGCCAGTGAAAAAGTACTCGCCTATCTCGACAACAACCGCCAGCAGCACGTCGACCAGCTCTGCGACTTCCTGCGCATCCCCAGCATCAGCTCGGTCAGTGAGCACAATGAAGACACCAAACGGGCGGCCGCCTTCGTGGCCGACGAACTGCGTGAGCTGGGCCTCGCCGTCGAAGTCCATGACCTCGGTGGGCACCCTTTGATTTTTGCCGAAACCGAAATCCGGCCCGATCGCAAAACCCTTCTCTTCTACGGCCACTACGATGTGCAGCCGGTCGATCCGCTGGACTTGTGGGACACGCCACCGTTCGAACCGCGCATCGAAGACGGCATCATCTATGCGCGCGGCAGCAGCGACGACAAGGGTCAGGTCTACACCCACATCAAGGCCCTCGAAGCGTATATTCGCGAAGGTGTCGAAGTGCCGGTGAACGTCAAATTCATCATCGAAGGCGAAGAGGAATGCGGCGGCCACAGCATCTACGAATTCACCGAAAAGAATCCCGACAAACTGTCGTGTGATGCGATCATCGTTTCCGATACGACGCTCTACAACGAGACCACGCCGGGCATCTGCTACAGCCTGAAAGGGTTGGCTTACATGGAGATCCGGGTTTCCGGCCCCGCCATGGATCTGCATTCGGGCAGCTACGGCGGCACCGTGCAGAATCCGGGCAACGCCCTGGCCGAGATCGTCGCCAAATTGAAGGATGCCGAGGGCCATTGCCTGGTTCCGGGCTTCTACGACGATGTCCTGGACCTCGAACAGGACGAACGCGATGGCTTTGCTGCTCTGGGCTATACCGACGAAATTCTGCAGAAGGAAACCGGTGTTCCGACCCCCTTTGGCGAAGCCGGTTACACGACCCTGGAACGCATGTGGGCCCGCCCCACCTGCGATGTCAACGGGCTCGTCAGCGGCTACGGTGGTGAGGGCGCCAAGACCGTGATTCCTGCCAAAGCCATGGCCAAGGTTTCGATGCGCCTGGTGCCCAATCAGCACCCGGACAAGATCGTCAAGGCCTTCCAGGACTATGTCCGCGACATCGCCCCCGAGGGGGTTGAGGTCGAGGTCATCAACCACCACAACGCCAATCCGGTGCTGGTGCCACGCAAGTCTGAAATGATGAAAGCGGGCATGGCGGCCCTCGAAAAAGGCTTCGGCGCGCCCCCTGTTTTTATTCGTGAAGGAGGCAGCATTCCCATCGTGGGCACCTTCCAGGACTGTTTGAAGTCCCCCGTGTTGCTGCTCGGATATGGCCTGGCAACGGACAATATCCACTCCCCCAACGAGAAGTTTCACCTGGAAAATTTCTGGCGGGGAGCCCGAACTTCGGCCATTTTGATGGCAGAAGCAGCCCTCTGAGCGAGTTGGGGCGGTGAATTCGGAATTTCATCGCCCCATGGAATTTGCCAGTAAGATTTGACAATGGCCGAGGCAGAATGTAGTTTTCTGCCCTCAGATCAGGCGTCCCCATCGTCTAGTGGTTAGGACACCGCCCTTTCACGGCGGCAACACGGGTTCGATCCCCGTTGGGGATACCAAATACAAAAAGCGACCGTCCCCTCAGGGCGGCCGCTTTTTCGTATCCGGGGCAGTCGCAACTGCCAATCCTCCCGTTTCCCCAGCAGGCCTACCGATCCACCTGTACCGTCCACAAATTCGGCTCCGGATCCCCATATACCGCATAGACGATTTGGGTGCCATCGGGAGACCAGCGGGGCCAGAAACCACCGTTGGTCGTCACGACAAAGGCGTCACCCCCACTGGCGTCGATCACGTAGATTTCCATGGTGCCCGAGGTGGTCGCCTCGAAGGCGATCTCCAAGCCGTCCGGCGACCAGGTCGGATGCCCCTCGTAACCGGCCAGCGGCGTCAGGCGCCTCGCCAGGCCGCCCAGGACGCTCATGGTGAACAGGGCCGGCGCATCTCCCTCACGGTTGGATTCAAAAACCAACTGGGTACCATCGGGCGACCAATCGGCCGTGCGGTGGTACACACCCGTCGGTGTCTCGGTCACGCGCAGAGCATCGCCGCCACCGACCGGAGATACCCAAAGGTCGGTGCCACCGATTTTGACCCGATTGCTTTCGTACACGATCCGCGTGCCGTCAGGCGACCAGGTCGGACTGCCATCGTCCCAGGCACCGGCGGTCAGGGCCACCGGCACAGCGCCGGGCGTGGTCATGTCCAGGGTCCAGATATTTTTGGTTCCGCTGCGGTCCGACTCAAAAACGATACTGCCACCATCGGGCGACCAATACGGCGCGCTGTCGAAAGCTTCGCTGGTGGTCACCTGTTCGGCTGCACCCCCGGCCGCAGGCAAGCGCCAGATGTCCATATTGCCGGACGCGTCGGACTCGAACAGAATCCAGTTTCCGTCAGGCGAAAACATGGGGTTCGCTTCAAACACGTCATCGGAATCGGTCAGTTGCTGGGCCACCGGAATCCGCCCGTTGTCAGTCGGTGCGCTGGTTTCATCGCCGCTGCAACCGGTAAGGGCCAAAACGAAGACCCCCAGCACCAGCAGAATCAAAGTTGTCGATCTCATCATGCACTCTCCTGTTTGAATCATCCGCCGCCCCCTTGCAGGTTCCGGTCCCGGATCTCCCTGATCCGCCAACCGAGCAGCAGCTCTCTTTTCATTCCACCAAATTCACGTTGCGGCGAGATCACGATTCAAAGAATCATCATCTTTCTGAACGGCCCTCTCAGCGGACCAGTGTCACGGTGCCTTTGGCCACCAGGCTGCCGGATTTCATCACGTACAGATAGCGTCCGGAGGCCACGGCGTTGCCGCTGTCGGTCGTGCCATTCCACTGAATGGTGACGCGGTCGTTGGCCAGGCTGCCACCGGCGATGGTCTTGACCAGGGCGCCACGAATATCAAACACTTGCAGGACAGTCTCATTGCCGCTGATCATCGAACCGGCCGACACGGCCATCGCAATGGTCGTCAGGGGATTGCAGGGGTTCGGGAAAGCGGTGCTGCCGGCGTAGGACGGTCCGGGATCGCGCTCGGCGAAGAAACCCACCAACAGTTCCTTGAGGCCGGCGACGCGGCTGGGCAGAATCATGTCGTGGTTTTCAATGCTGTAGGAAATAGTCGCTTCGTGGCCACCGAACAGGAACCGGATGTCTTCGGCCAGAATTTCCCGGGCGCGGGCGGCGTGGACCACCGTGCTGCCATTGCTCACCGCATCGAGGCCACGCAGTTGAAGGTAGGAATCCCAGCGGGTTGGCTGGTTGTCCATAAAGGCCCAGGTCAGCACATGGCCCATCTCGTGGGTCGTGATATAGGCCACGGTGGTCTCGTCGACCGGACCGGTGCCAGGCGCCAGGTAGATGGCGTCCTGGCGGGCGAAGCTGCTGCCGGCCACCAGAGGCGGCGCCGGTAGGATGTAGACATTGACGTCGACGTCGGTCTCGAAGCCGCTCATGCTGGCCAAGGCGCGCTCGACGTAGGAGTACTCGAAAGGAAACAGGTTTTCGTTGGTGCCGTTCAGGGCCACAGTACCATTGGCCGTGAAGACTTCCACCACGCCGCTGTCAGCGGTCTTGGCATCGCCCATCAGTTCTTCAGGGCTGTAGATGGTCGCGGTGATGCCGTTGGCGAATTCCCGCACGTTGGCGGCAGCGGCCACTTGGACAAACAGGATTACCGACACGCAAATCAACAGGACAAAAGCCGCGTTGGCCTTCGTCTGATACTTGCTGTGGAATCTCTTGTTCGCCATAACCATCCCTTTTGAACCCTCTTGGGAAACTCTGCGGAACCATCGCCAATCCTGAGGCACAATTCCCATTATTGAGTTTAATACCGCAGGTTTTATACCATATTATCAAAAAGAACCACCGGGCAAGACGATGCCGGAGAGGATTCCTTTCCTCCTGTGTAAGTCCTTGTATTATATATGGTTATTTTGTTTTACTGAGGAAAACAATCACCAGTTGGTGCCCCATCATGACCGGTCCGAGCGCAAAGAAAGGAGGGATTTTTGGTCATATTGGGGAAGTTTCCGCAATTACTGCGGGTTTTTCCTCTGTCCGATAAAGATAAGGATTATCAAGAACGAAGTCCAGAAGAGGGATCGGTCACAGCAGAGTCCGGCAGAAATCAGGCTGCGGCAGGCTTGGCGCCAAACCGCGACAGCACCAAAGCCCCCAGGCCCAGCAGATAGGCGATCACCTTGATGGCCATGCCCAGGACAACAACCAGCGAGGCCAGAGTCTCGGCCTGGCCGATCAGGCCCAATAGCGAGCCCAGAAAGCTCACAACGTGCAGGGCGGTCATGCCCACTACCACAACCAGCCACGGCGAGTGGCACTTGTTGCCGAACAACTTGCAGAGGCGCTCGCCGACCACGGCCCCACAAACAGCAACCGAAACGACGGCGACGATGAGCAGGGCCATCCCGGCCAACAGGGCCAGCGGCACGCCGATCACCGTCAGGACCAGGACAGCCATCAGCACTGCCATGACGACGTGGCCCACCAGGGCGGCGACCGTGCCCATGCCCAGGCTGGGCATGAACCCACCTCGCAAGGTGCTGGTGACCGCTTCAAAGCGTTTGCCGGGAGCAGCCCCCACCGCCACGATGGACAGCAGGACGGTCAACAGGAACGTGCCTTGGCAAATGAGAAATGACATGCCGTCATGGCTGAAAAGCCCCTGCCAGCCTTCGCCCCGCCCACGTAACCAGGGGTCCAGGGGCACCACGTCATCAACCTCGGCCTCAGGATCCAGAGCCATATACCCGCCCACGGCCACCACGGTGCCGGTCACTTCGGCGGTCTCATCCAGTTCCAGGTTGCCAAAGACTGATACCACCGAACCATCAACACGCCCAGAGACCTCGGCATTGCCGAAAATCACCACGACATTGCCCCGCACATCCTCCTTCTCGGAGATGTACACATCATTCCAGACCTTGACGATATTGCCATTGATGATGCGTCGCGCTGGCGCTGGCGCTTCCGGGCGGAAGCGATTCCAATCCCACTTCTTCGAGTGGTCAAAATCCACCGAATCAGGCATTTCAGCCAAAATGAGCTTGGTAATGGCCTCAATGCCTTCGCTGACCTGCTCATCAAGGTCTTCAGGAACATTGATCACGATGCCCTCGCCGGCATCGTTGACCAAGGAGATGCGGTTGTCCTTGATCTCAAATTCCATGCGGGACAGTTCGTCGCTGATGCTCTCGATCACCTGGGAAATGTCCGAAATATTGCCTTCCAGCTTTTCGCGCTGGGCCGGGGACAACTGCAGGCCGGACTCGTCGAGGGTCAGGGAATCCCGCAAACTGCGGATCATTTCGGTGTAGTCGCGGATCTCCGTCATCAGGGAGTCCCGATCGGTGCCTTCAATCCCCATGACTTCGAATACGCGGGTTGCGGACGTTTCGTCCGGTTCCGGCGTCTCAGGTGCCTCGGGCGTGTCCTGGGCCAATGCCGATGCCACGCAAAGACCCTGGACCAGAAGGCCCAGGGTAAGCAAAACCAATAATCTGTACAAAATGCCACCCTGTCCGAGATTGCCCATGACGGAATCACGGGACCCAATGGGACCGCTGTTCCGTCCGGCACCTGCAAAACGTGCAGTCTCGCATTTGTGCGGCATTGCGCTCAGCTTTCTGCCCTTCGGGCGCTTCCCATCGCCACAACCCGGCGTCCCAATCCCTGCATTCTGACCAGCAACTCGGGCACAAGCCCGACGATGGCCGCGGCAGGCAACCACGCGGGGCCGTCCAGGGCAAAAGCCGCTGCGGCAGAGGCCACAGTGACGCCCAGTCCCGACCAGCGGGTCACTCTGGAACGCACCAATTGCGGCAGGAAGTGTTCTTCCAAGTATACAGGAACGCGCTCACGGCGGAGCGGCTCCATCTCCTTGTAGGAAGCGTAAGGCACAGAGGCCAGAATTGCATCATCAAAATCAGCAGGGACCTCGCAAGCCGGCATGGTGTCGAGCATCTCGAACATCATCTTCAGCTGGGCGTGGTCTTCCTGGCAGCTCGAACAATCCCTCAGGTGCAGAAAAAAACGGAGGGACTGCTGCTTGACGAGCGTCCCGTCCAGATATTCCTGAAGGCCGTCCTGGCAATCATGACAGGCCAGAGGGCCGTGATTTTCCAGTCCGGGATCGTGTTCCTTGCCGTTCATCATCGGCTCCTTCCCCACGGCCCGGCCACCATCAAGTGGCTCTGACATACGAGGGCGGTGGAAGCGTCCAAAAAAATTATGGGGGGAAACGGGTTTGGGTCGAAACCCTGGTCCGTTTCACCCCCTTAGTGAGCAGGTGTCTTATCCCCCGACAATGACATGATCACCTGCCTGCAGTGGTTTACGATGCCCCCCATGCTTTGTTGCACCAGTATTTCGTTTTTTTTCAACAGCCCCCAAATAACTCTAGATATCGTAGGAGCGAACCGAGAGCATCTGCTGGATCTGTTGCCGGGCCCGGTGAATGCGGGCCTTGACCGTGCCCAGAGGCAACGACAGCACCTCGGCGATCTCTTCGTAGCTCAGTTGCTGGTCGTGCCGCAGCAGGGTGATGGCCTTGTAATGGGGCGGCAAGTCATCAATAACTTCTTCGAGGCGCTCAAGGGCCTCCTTGCGTTGCAGGACCGTATCGGGCCCCGGGCCCGAATCCGGCAACTGGAACTCGTATTCTTCACCGTCCTGGCCCACGCCACCGTCAAGGGACAGAAATCGCAGGCGATTGCGGCGCAGGTGGTCAATGCAGTGGTTGGTCGCAATGCGAAAAAGCCAGCTGCTGAAGGCGTAGCTTTCGTCGAACCGATCCAGCAGCGAGAACACCTTGATGAAGACTTCCTGGCCCAGATCCCGCGCATCTTCGGCATTGCGGGTCATGCGGTAGCACAGGTTGTAGATAGCCCCCCGATACCGGCCCAGGATCTCCGCAAAAGCGGCTTCCTCCCCCCGCTTGCAGCGGCGGATGGTTTTCAGATCCTGATGGCGGTCGAACATGTAGCCTCCGAATAGGGGTGCGGCTGGACGTCAGGCTGGGAGCCGATCAAGCGGGGAAGATAGGGCAGTATTGCCCCTGAGGTCAACCGGGAAGGGGTATGAGCCCCTTCCCTACTCCGTATCCGGGCAACCGTCGTCGTCGGCGTCTCCGTCATAGTCTTCGGCCTCATCAGGACACTCGTCGCGGTCATCGGGCAGGCCGTCGAGGTCATTGTCGGCTTCGGGACAGCCATCGTCATCCTCGAATCCGTCCTGGTCCTCCGCTTCGTCCGGGCAGCCATCGAGGGCATCCTCAACACCGTCGCCATCCCGGTCGGCAAAGTCATCCGGGCAGCCGTCGTCATCGTTGTGGCCGTCCTGATCCTCGGCTTCGTCAGGGCACAAATCTTCCCGATCCGGCACGCCATCCTGGTCGTTGTCGCGGTCCGGAACACCGTCCCGGTCTTCGAAGCCATCGTAGTCTTCGGGATCGTTCGGGGCACCGTCCAGGATATCGGGCACGCCGTCGGCATCGTTGTCGTAGTCGGGGCAACCGTCGGCATCCTGGAAGCCGTCAAGGTCTTCAGGATCGGCCGGACACAGGTCATCCCGATCGCGCACACCATCGCCGTCCTGATCAGCGCCGCCGAAACCAAACTGCCGAGAAACACCCACGCTCATCACCATGTCCGGATATCCCGGCCACCAGTCGGTGTCCTCGTCGTCATCGGCCAGGCTCACGAGGTAATTGCCGTGCAGAGCCCAGCTCTCGACCAGTCCCCAGCGCAGGCCGGCGCCCACCATGCGCATCTGTTCGCCCGTGCTGACGGTATCGTTGCCGCGAAATATCTGTTGGGTGTATTCCAGCCACAGACTGGTGGTGCCGGCACGGAACTCAAGGCCGACCCCCAGATCATTGGTATCATTGCGCCCGGTGCCACCGGCGGTCTCGGCCGACTGGTAGCGGGGCGGCCAGGGGTTGAGAAAAACCGTGCCCGCGCCGTATCCCGTGTCTTCGGCCTGATTCCAGGTGCGGCCCAGATTCAGGTGCAGGCGCATCTCGGGCAAGGTGTTTTCCCGCCAGATAACCATGGTCATCGCTGCACGCAGGCGGGGCGAAAAAGTGCCTTCGCCCAGTCCCAGCGCCGAATCACCAATGGGGATATTGCCGCCGCCGACCAGGGCCACATGAAATTTGTCGTGGTCCAGCGCTCGTCCGGCGACCACTTCCCAGTGGCCGTCGCCCAGGCCCGAACCGGTGGGAGGCACCCAATCCACACCTCCGGACCAACTGCGCCAGGGCACATCAACCCAACCATGCAACCAGGGCAACGGCCCCGCTTCCAACGTCAGGCTGTAATCGCGGTGGTCGATCCGGTTGAGGAACTCGTTGAGGATAAAAACCGTTTCGTACTTGTGCACCTGCAGGCCCAGACTGAACAATCCGTCCGGAGGCAGGGCCGCCGAGGTGACCCGGGTCAGCCGCACCGAGTCCTGATGCTCCGACAGGATGCGGGGTACCGGTTCGCGCACCGGTGGCGGACGGTCCTGACCCAGAGCAGCGCCGCTGCCGAACAACAGCGCCGCCAGGATCCAACCCGACCATTTCCGTGCGGCAGGTCTCAACCTTCATCTCCGGCCGATTCGTTTTCACCCTCGGCGGCGGCCGTCTCTTTTTCAGCCGGCTCTTCTTCAGACACCGGGGCCTCTGCGGCCTGGCTATTCTTCTTGACCTCATCCATGTAATTCATCTGCAGGTCCATGACCGCACCATCGAGCGCGCGCAACAGGTCGTCCGGAGTGTCGGTGCGGCACTTGGCTTTCAGCATCTCCAGGACGTCGATGGTGGCCTTGGCCTGGTCCAGATTCACGGCAGCTTCGCCGCTGACCGGGTCCTGAATCTTGCCCATCTGCTGCATGGCCGCCGCCTGCAGGCTGAACATCAATCCCGCCAGTACGTGGTCGTGTTTGGTCATTTCCAGGTCGCTCATAATTCTTAAGTCTCCAGTTGGGGTTTGTGGGCTACAGTCACCCGCGCCCGGATTTCCGGTACTGTATCGGTCTCATCAGTGTCGGTCAAATTCGTCTCGCACCGAACCCATCACCATTTCGATGAGGTCTTCAAGGGTCACCAGGCCCAAAGGGTTCCCGCCGGCATCGACCACGATGGCCATTTGCCGGCTTTGCCCCCGCAACTCCTCGAAAAGTTCGTACGGGGACATGCGTTCGTCCACCAGCAAAAACGTGCGCCACAATTTGCGGGGCACGAAGCGGACGTGATCCTCCCGCGGCAAAAAGAGCAGATCACGCACCATGAGGTAGGCTTGCAGCTGATGCCCATCCTCACGGGTGATGGGCAGGCGGCTGAAACCCGAGCGGGCCGCGACCTGCAAGCACTCCGCAACTGTGGTCTCGGGCCCCACGGTAACAACCTGATCCAGGGGCCGCATGATACGCGTCAGGGAATAGCCTGCCAATTCCAGAAACCGGGCCAGCGATTCGGCAAAACGGCGGTCACCGGGATTGGCCGGCTGCCGGGTCAGCAACATGGCCGCCAGGCTGCGCCGGTCCAGTCCCTGGCCCTGGCCATCGCCGTCCGGCAAAAGGCGGCGCCAAAGGCCGGTGTAGCCGCGCAGGACCCAGCGCACCGGCGTCAAAATTGCCGTGGCCACCGCCAGGACAGGGACCGAGGCCAAGGTCAGGCGCTCAGGAAATTCCCGGTACAGGATTTTGGGCAGGATTTCGCCCAGGCTGATGATGATCACCGAGGCGAACACCAGGCTCAGCCATTCGCCCTGTTCGCCATAGCGCCGGGTCAGCTCTGCAGTGATCACGGCCGTGAAGGTCACGTTGAACAGGTTGGTGCCAATCAGGCACGTCAAGATGGGGTCTTCGATGTTGCGCAATTTGGCCAGCAGATTGCGCACTCCGGGCGTGTCGGAGTCGGTGGCCTGGCGCAACCGCACCCGACTGGCACTCATGAATCCGGTTTCAGTGCCCGAGAAAAAGGCGGACATCAGCAGGCTGATCACGGCGACGGCCCCAACTTCCAGGAGGCTCATGACTCACCCCCCGCACCGTTGCCGCGGTCGTCCTCAATCAGGGTCACTTTCAGGCGGTCGACGCGGTGGCCTTCCATTTCCAGGACCGTCAGGCGGGCTTCCGGCAGGGTCACGCGATCGCCCGGAGCCAAGACCCGACCCAAGGTGGTCATCAGGTAGCCAGTCACCGTGACATAGTCCCGGCTAGCGGGCAGACGCAGTCCACAGGCCTCTTCCAGTTCGCGCAGGTCGGTGCGGCCACCGATCACCCAGCGGCCTCCACCGAGGGCGATGACCTCGGAATCGTGGTCGGCCGAATCAGCCACCGGCCCGAGCAGGGCCTGCAGGCAATCGGCCATGGTGACGATGCCGGTGTAGTCGCCGTGCTCATCCACCACTGCCGCCAGGTGGGCCCCACCGGCGCCCATCTCAGCCAAAAGGGCCGCCACATCCTTGCTTTCGGGAACGTAAAGCAGGTCGCGCAAGCCCTGCCGCAGGGGAAAATCGGGCACGGGGTTTTGGCCCAACAGGTCTTTCAGGTGGAACAAACCGACCGGGTGTTTGTCCTGCACCGAGGTCACCAGATAGCGGTTGAATCCTGCGCGACGGGCCGTAGCGAGAACCTGTTTGAGAGACATATCTTGGCGCAAGTCAACCACCGCCGTACGCGGCGTCATGATGTCAGCCACCGCGAGATCTTCCAGCAACAACAGGCGGGCCAGGCTGCGGCCTTCGGTCTCGGTCAGGGTGCCTTCTTCGACAGCCATGTCGCAGGCGGTTCGCAGTTCGTTCATGCTCATCGGAGCGTTGCCGGTGGCCTCGAGGGGCAGGATGCGGACCAGCCAACTGGTCGCCGCACCGGTGATGATCAGCAGGGGGCGCGTCAGCGCCAACCAGAAGCGCAGGGGCCGCTGCCCCACCAGAGCGGTGCGTTTGCGGTAGCGCAGAGCCAACATCTTGGGCGTGATCTCGCCCAGCAGCAACAGGGCCAGCGTGGTCAAAGGCACCGCAATGACCACACCTCGCGGGCCAAACCAGGCCAGGCAGAGACTGGTGGCCACCACACTGGCGGCAATGTTCACCAACAGGTTGCCGATCAACAGGGCCGACAGCAGGTCATGACCGCGGGCGACCAGGGCGGCAACTTGGCGTCCGGCCGGTCCGCTGCCCTGCCCCAGGCGAGCCAGGTCTGCCGAGCTCAGGGAAAAGAACGCCGTCTCGGCCCCCGAAAAGGAGGCCGACAGGGCTAGCAGAATCAGTAGCAGGATGATTTCCAAGTCCGCGATGCTCCCACGACAAGCCCGTGATGTTCCGGCGCAGCGCCCGAAGCCCATCCCCCGACGCGGCCGGATGTTATACCGTTCGGCGGCCCGGAGCAAGGCCTCGCCTTGCCACAATGGCGGCGGAAAACCATTTTCCCCCCACAGGATTCTGGTATGATCGGCCCCGATGGCTCTCATCCGTTTTTTTACCGTTTTGGGAAAGGTTTCATGCGCGACATCCTCGTGATCCGTTTTGGTGCCCTGGGCGACCTGTGCGTGCTGGGCTGGGCTTTGTCCCGGCTGGCGGACAGCTGCGCGCCCGGCACCTGCCGCATCACGCTGGTGACCAAGGCGGCGTTTGCGCCGTTGATGGCCCGAATGCATGGCGTGGACGAGGTCATTGCCCTGGACGGGGCGGATATTTCGGCGGTGTGGCGGCTGTCTCGGCAATTGAAGAGCCGGCCCTGGGATGTGATGGTCGATGCTCACAATATTTTGCGGTCTCGCCTATTGTTCGCCATGCTCGGCCGCCGACCCGATGCCCGGCTGGCCAAAGACACAGCGGCGCGCTTGCGTTTCATGGCCTTGGGACACAAAAACCCCCGCCTGGACCAGCGCATGGTCGATCGGTTCAATGATCTGATGACCGCCGTTGCACCCGGGCCCCTGGCGCGTGCGGCCACCGCTCCGTTGGGGCATTTGCGCCAGAGCGCCAGTGAGACCGAGCGGCCGATATTGGGCGTGGCACCTGGCGCCCAGTGGGACACCAAACGGTGGCCCGAAGAACATTTTGCGGATCTCGTGCAGATGTTTCGCTCGCAGACAGATGGTGCCGTGCAGATTTTTCTCGGCCCGAGAGAACAGGGCTGGTACGCGAACAGCGCCCTGGCCCGGGCCGTGGCTGCCGACGACCAGGTGCAGATTGTGCAGGTGCCGCAGTTGCCCGACGTGGCCCGCCGACTGGCCGCCGTTGACTTACTGGTGACCAACGACAGCGGCCTGCTGCATCTGGCCGAAAACACGGGCACGCCGGTGCTGGCATTTTTTGGCCCGACGGTGCGCGAATTTGGATATTTCCCCCTGCAGGAGGGCAGCCGGGTGCTGGAAACGGAACTGTCGTGCCGCCCCTGCTCCCGCAATGGCAAGCGCCCCTGCCACCGGCAGGATCTGGCCTGTCTGGCCCCCATTGCACCGGCCACCGCCCTGGCCGAAGTGCTCGACATGCTGGGAAAGGAAGCCACCACATGAGCGCCAAGCCGGCCGGATATTCCCTGCGCCTGTACCACAGCCTGAGCCCGGCCCTTTGTCAGGTAGCCCGTTTGGCCGCCAATTTTTCACCCAAGTTGGCCACCGGCCTGGCCGGCCGGCGGGATTTGATGCCGCGGCTGATTGCCGCCGCCGATGCCGTGCGCCATGGCGTGTGGTTTCACGTCACCTCGGTGGGCGAATACGAACAGGCCCGGCCCATCATCGAGGCGGTCAAGGCCCGCTGGCCTGAAGTGCCCGTGATGGTCACCCACTTTTCACCGTCGGGATACACGTTCGCCATGAAGCGGCCCTGTGCCGACCTGCACGACTACCTGCCGTTGGATCATCCGGCGGATATGGAACAACTGATGCGGGCGTGGCAACCGCGGTTATTGGTCTTTGTGAAATTCGACTGCTGGCCCAACCAGGTGTTGGCCGCCGACAGGGCCGGCGTGCCCATCGTCCTGTTGGCCGGCAGCCTGCAGCCCAACAGTGCCCGGCTCAAGCCGGCGGCCCAGCCCCTGTACCGCGATGTTTTTGACCGCTTCGCCCACCTGGGCGTGTGCACCGAGGAAGATCGCGCCCGATTCGTCTCGGGCCTCGGCATCACCGCGCCCGTCTCGGTCACCGGCGATACCCGGGTCGAACAGGTCATCGTGCGGTACGAAGCCGCCAGGGCCGGCGAAACCTGCGCGCGGTTGCGGCAACTCGGCGGGCGTCTGTTTGTCATGGGCAGCACCTGGCCGCCCGACGAAAAGCTGTGGCTGCCGGTGCTCGGTAAACTGCTCGCCGAATTTCCCGACCTGCGGGTGGTCCTGACGCCTCACGAACCGGAGCCCGCCCGATTGGCCAGCCTGGAATCGGCCCTCGAGGCCCAGGGCATAACCCACCAGCGACTGTCGGCCCTCATGAACGAGGCCGCTGTCGCGCCCGATCATCCGGCCCGGGTGATCCTGACCGATTCGATCGGGGTACTGGCGGAAATCTACCGGGCAGGTCATCTTGCCTACGTCGGCGGCAGTTTCACCACCGGTGTCCACAATACCATGGAGCCGGCGGTGGCCCGAATGCCGGTCCTGTTTGGACCAGTGATTCAAAACGCCGAAGAGGCTGCGGTCCTGGTGCGACGGGGCGCGGGCTTTGTCCTGGAAAAACCGGCAGCCGCGTTGGCCTGCGCCCGGGCCCTGCTGGGCACCGCAGGTGAGCTGGAACGGCTCGGTGATATTGCCCGGCAAGTTGTGCTCGACCAACGTGGAGCGACCCAGAGAAGCCTGGCTGCCATTGAATCATATCTCTAGCATTTGCAGGCTGTTTACCCTTGTTACTTGGAGGATTGCATGAGACCGTATCAGGCCGACCTGACCCAATTGGATCGCCAGGCACTCGGCGCGCAGCAAGGTGCCAAATGGCATCTGCCGTACGCGGCGCGACCCCGCTATATCCAGATGGAAACCGTGACCAAATGCAACGCCAAGTGCCCGTTCTGTCCGCAGAATGAGATCGTGCGCGATCCGGCCAAGATGCCCAACGACATGTGGAAAAAGATCGTCGACGATACCTGCGGTTGGGGCCTGACCTACCGGCCATTTTTGACCAACGAGCCTTTTGTGGACAACCGTCAGCCCGAGATCGTGCGCTACATCAAGGAGAACGACCCTACGGCCAAGGTCGAATTCAATACCAACGGCGAGCTCATGACCGAAAAACTGGCCGTCGAACTGCTCGAAGCCGGCGTGGATATCATGCGGTTTTCCATCGACGGCTTCAGCCCCGAGACCTATGAGCCATCCCGGGTGGGCATCAAGTACGAGAAGGTGCTCGAGCGCACGGTGCGCTTTCTGGAATTGTGGGACGAAGGCGGGTACCGCGACAAGGTGTTCACCGAATTGCGCATGATCGAGGTGCCCGAAAATGCCCACGAGCTGGAAGCCTACAAGGCATTCTGGCAGCCCAAATGCACCGAGGTGCTGATCACCCAGATGTACCAGTGGCCCTGGACCGGCCAGAAGCGCGAAGACGTCGTGCTCAAACCTTGCCTGAAGATTCTGGACGAGATGTTCTTCTACACCGACGGCAACGCCACGGTGTGCTGCTGGGATGTGCACGAACGCGCCGTGATTGGCAATGTGCTGGAACAGTCAGTGCAGGAAATCTGGGAAAGCTACGCGGCCAACAGCATCCGGGCGATGCTGGACGACGGGCGGCGGGATCTGATCACGTTGTGCAGCCGTTGCAATGCCTATGAAGATTACGATTTTGGACGGTTTGAAGTGTCCGCCTCAGAGTGACCGATACCTGATCGGATCGGTGTCGCCCGCGTCTGCGAACCCCCGCAGGCGCAGGCGGCAGCTTTCGCACTCCCCACACGCTTCCTCTGAACCCGTATAACAGGACCAGGTCAGGTGCAGTGGCGCCTCCAGGGCACGGCCGTGGCGGACGATCGCCTCTTTGTTCATTTGGATCAACGGAGTCTTGATGGCGATCCGGGTTTCGGGCTTGGTTCCGGCCTCGATCGCCCGGCCAAACTGCTCGTAGAATTCAGCCCGACAGTCCGGATAGCCGCTGCCGTCTTCTTCGACCGCGCCGATGTACAGCGTCTCGGCCCCGATCACTTCGGCCCAGCTGGCCCCCACGCACAGGATGTGGGCGTTGCGGAAGGGCACATAGGTCGAAGGCACTTGGGCCCCCTCAGCGGGCAGACCGGTTTCCACCGCCAGCTTTTCATCGACCAGGGATGAGCCCCCGATTTCCTTCAGGTAGGAAATATCGGCCACCAGGCGCCGGGCGATGCCGTAGTGGTCGGCCAGGTCGGTGAAGGCCTGCAGTTCGCGGGCTTCGGTGCGTTGTCCGTAGTTGATATGCAGCACGGCCACGTCGTACTGCTGCACGGCTTCGGCCAGGCAGACGGCCGAATCCAACCCGCCGCTGACCAGGCAAATGGCGATCTTCTTTTTGGTCTCCATCACACGCCTCTTTCCACATCGGGCCAGACAGCCTTGTGCAATTGGATCTGGAAGACGACGTCCAGCTTGTCGGCCAGGATCCACTCGGCCAGCTCCCGGGGAGTCAGGTCGCCCTGCACCGGCGAAAAAGCCACCCGCACGCCGGCGGGCAGTTTTTCGGCCGCCAGAACCAGGTCGCGGCTCCATTCGTAGTCCTTGCGGTCAGCGCAGACGAACTTCAATTCGTCCCGTGGGCCGAGGCCGGCGATGCCGGCCCAATCGATTTCCTGGGCGGAAATCGCGCTGCCGGGGGCCTTCACATCCACCACTTTGTGCACCTCGGCGGGAACCGCAGCCAGGGGCAGCATGTTAGCGGGCCCCAGGGTCCCGCTGGTTTCCAGCAGGATTTCCCGGTTGTCAGCCAGAAGCGCCTCCAGCAGGGGAATCAGGTCTTTCTGCAGCAAAGGCTCGCCGCCGGTCACCAGCACGGCCTTGAAGCCCTGCTCTCGGACGGCCTGCACCACGGCCTCGACGGTCAGGGTTTCTCCGCCGGCAAAACTGTGGGCCGAGTCGCACCAACTGCAGCGGATATGGCAACCTGTCAGGCGCACCAAAGTGCAGGCGTGGCCACTGAAGCGTGACTCTCCGCAAATAGCAGGGTATATTTCGTTCACCAAAAGCATCGGCTGTGATTTCCCTCGCCCTATTGTTCAGGGCTGGCCAAAGACTGGAGTTTCGAGTTGCGAAAGATAGTCCATCTGACCACCGACCACAATATCGCCCGCGCGGTGACCTGGCCCCTGTTGCTGATCTTTTTAATCGCCCTGAGCCTGGCCGGATGTGGCCAGCAGGACAAATCCGGCTCTGCGGCCAAGGCCAAAGGAGCGGACAAGACAGGCCAGGACTGCCAAAT
>CAZLUL010000080.1:0-16727 GCA_964562635.1 uncultured Fibrobacteraceae bacterium
GTTCCAGACTTCGCCGTTCTTGAGGATGGTCTGCTCGATGCACCACATGCCCTCTTCCTCGGTCTGGCCCTTCCAGGCGTAGACCGCACTGCCGGAAGCGGCGACGGCGGCCGCGGCGTGGTCCTGGGTCGAGAAGATGTTGCATGACGACCAGCGCACTTCGGCGCCCAGATCCTCCAGGGTCTCGATCAGCACAGCCGTCTGAATCGTCATGTGGATACAGCCGAGAATGCGCGCGTCTTTCAGCGGCTGGGCTGCCTTGTATTTCTTACGCAGCGCCATCAGGGCCGGCATTTCGGACTCGGCCAGGGTCATTTCCCGGCGGCCAAAATCGGCCAGATTGATGTCGGCTACCTTGAAGTCTTGCACCTTGGAATCGTTGGTCATTCTTCTTCTCCTGAGATTTTCTGGTTTCCCTCTATCAGTATTCGCTCTTAAATTAGTTCAAGAGCTCCAGATTTCAATGTTCAGTTTCAATTTTGGGTGAATCTGCGTGAACCTTAGCCTTCGCAAATACGACGCCATTTTGGCCGTGGTCCAGTCGATTCCGGCCGGTAAAGTAGCCACGTATGGCCAAATCGCCACTTTGGCCGACCTGCCCGGACGTGCCCGTCTGGTCGGCACTGCCCTCAAAAAGCTGCCCCGAGACAGTGGCGTTCCCTGGCACCGCGTGGTCAACGCCAAGGGCGAGATCAGCTTTCGCGGCAATGGAGACTCGGTCACAGAACAGGAAATCCTGTTGAGCGACGAAGGGGTCGCGATCGACCCCCGCGGCCGCATCCGCCTCAGCGAGTTCCGCTGGAACCCCTGATAAGTTTCCAGACAATCTACTTCGAAAGCACCATTTGGCCAGCCTGACTGCCGCTGGCAGTCTCCAGACGATACAGATAAATCCCGCTCGGCGCCGCCTGCCCCTGACTGTCCCGTCCCTGCCAGGCGATCTGGTGCACCCCGGCGTCCAGGCTGCCGGCCACCAGTTGGTTCACTTCGCGGCCCCGGATGTCGTACACCGTCAGCCGCACATTTTGGGCCGCGGGCAGTTCAAAGACGATCTGCGTGCTGGGATTGAAGGGGTTCGGATAGTTGCCGTGCAGCACCGGCTGGCTCGGCAATACGGCGTCAAATACGGGTGTGGCTCCGGTCACGACCGCGGCGGTCGCCAACCAGGGCACCATGTTCCAACCGGTGACCGAGATTTCCACTTCGTTCAGCAGCGCGAGGTCTGCCAGCACCGGCACGTTGACCACGCTGGAACCCGCAAAATCGGCCACGCCCAAGACTTCACCGAGGTGGGAAATCACCACAGTGCCGGAACCAGTCGCTGACACCGAAACGGTGTATTGCCCGCCGCCCGCTTCAATGGTGTTCGGCGCATTGACGATGAATTTCTCAGGCACCCGCGTGCGCACCATCAGCGAAGCATCGCCAAAGATGATGTTCTGCTCCATCACCTGGGTCGCCACCGGAACGCCGGAGTATTCGTCCAGAACTTTCATCAGGCCGCTGTAGTACAGCGCACCGAGGGTCTTGCGGGTGCCGGCGGTGAGCAGGTCCACCACTTCAGCCTGCATCACGGTCGGCGGGGTCCAGGGTGCCAGGCTTGAAGCGGCAATCATGCCGATCGCACCGGCGGGCGCGTCCACCGAACCGGCGCGCAACCAGGCTTCGGCAAAACACTCGTCGCGGGCGATGTCGCCGTTGTAGCACGAAACGTCGACGATCCAGGGCAGGCGGCCACCGTTGCTGAGGGCCGCGATATCGGTCGTGCGGTACGAAACACTGTCCCAGCTGAGGCCCGATCCGTGGCCCAGATAGTTGATCAGGCTGCGGCCTTCGTTGATCGCCGCCGAAATCGAGGCGGTCGAGGCGCCAAGGCCTTGATAGATGCGGTCCACGCTGTCGTAGTCCTGACTCAACAGATCGCTGCGCAACAGATCAGCGCGTTCGTAGTCCGCGGGCACGCCTTCGTCGCTGGCCACACCGGTTCCCCGACTGTACCAGGCCGCGGCCGCACCCGTATCCGGGTCGCGCTCGTAGCTGATGAATTTGGCGACCTGGTTTTCGACCTGCTTGATATTGCTGGCCGAGATGCGCGAGACAAACAGTTCCGGATAGAGATCATCACCCAGGATCATCGCGTAGGGGCTGTCGGCATCCGAACCGTCATAGGTGCCCACGTTGGCCGGCACCTGGGCCTTGTCCCCCACCAGCACCAACCAGGTCAGGCCAGCGCTTTCGTGGTACTTGTTGGCCACCAGTTGGCGCAGGCCCGCCGCGGTGCCATCGGTCTCGGACATCAGCACCAACTCGGTGGTGATCCCCCGGCGCGCTTTCCACTGGCGCAGCGGCGCCAACGCCGGTGCCAAAGCGTCGTGACTGATCAGAAGCATGCGCCCCCGGGCGAGAGGGGCGACATACTTTTGCTGAAACGAACCATCAGTCACCGATGCAAGCTTGGGAAAGACCTGCGCGTGCAGTTCCTGGAATTCGCGGGAGGAAGCGGGCGCCTCGGCCGGCAGAGTGTTTTCGCCGCCGGTTCCGGTGGTGATCACCTCGACGGTGATCGCTTCGGTGATCAGCAGCACGCCACGGGCCGCATCCCAGCGCACTGGGTTCAGGCGCAGGTTCACGCCACGGCGGTCGCCCAACAGGAAGGGGCGCCCCAATTCCACCGTCTGGGCCGGATAGACCTGACCCGATGTGTAGACGGCGCCAAAAGCGCGAATCAATGAAGCCGGATCAATGTTGCGCGAAACGTGCCCCAGCGAAGGCAACACCGGCGCCACGACAACTTCCCGTTCCTGGCGCGAAACCACCCGCACACTCGGGGTCCCCACCGCCGAGATGTGCAGGCTGGTCGCTACAGTGGGCAATTCAGGATAACCGGCTGCAAGACGCGAAAGCGCTCCCTCAAGCGCCACCACCGTCACCGCTTCTCCCGCCAGCGCCGTGTGGGTCAAACCCAACTCCCCCAGCGCATAATCCACCGTGATCCGGGTCGGATCCGTGCTTGTGACCGTCAGGCCGGTGGCTGCCGTGGCGGATGTGCCGCCAAAACCAGCCGTCAGGACGGCAATCAATATAAAGATGTGAAGTTTCACGTGGAATCCGGTCCTTTGTTCCCCCGAACAGACCTGATTGTACCACATTTTTGATCTTCTGTGCTAGTCTTTTTTGATCTTTCGTAAAATATGGCAAAAAATGCCATATCGGCCCCTTCTGGGCACTTTTGCGGTTTTCACCCCCCCGAACGTCAGTTAAAGTGAATCCTGGTTATGAAGTCTCAATGGCAGGATCACTTTCAGGGGGAATTATGGAACACGAGTTTTCGACAGGACCCATATTCAGCAAGAGTTTCGATATTTTTGGCCAAAACTTCTCGTTCATGGCCATCCTCGGTTTTATCGCCACGGTCCCGACTTTTCTGACCACACTGGATCCTGAAAACCCCTTTATCGCCCTGATGGTCATGCCGGTCACGTTCCTGATCACCTATTTGATCCAGGGCGTCGTGGTCTATGGTGTTTTCCAACATCTTACGGGTCAGAAAGTCAATCTGAGTGACAGCTTCACTGTCGCCTTGAAGCGCTTGGGTTACCTGATCCTCGTCGGTTTGGTGAGCGGCTTTCTGACCGGACTCGGCACTCTGTTCCTGATCATTCCGGGCATCATCATCTCTCTGATGCTCTGGGTCGCGATCCCCGTTACGGTGGTGGAAAAGGGTGGTGTGGGTCATGCCTTGCAGCGCAGCCGGGCACTCACCACGGGCTACCGCCTGCAAATATTTGGCATCGCAGTCCTGGCCGGACTGATCGCGCTTCTGGCCGCCGGAATTCAGTACGGCCTCATCGCCGCCAGCGGCGCCATGGGCATGGTGCCCGGTTCGCTGGCTGCCAACCTGGTCTCCCTGCCGATCATGGTCCTGACCACCGGTCTGGTTGCTTCGCTGAACTCGGTTATCGTGACGGTCGGCTACTACAACCTGCGCCAGGACGTCGAAGGCGTCGCGACCGAAGACCTCGCTTCGGTCTTCGAGTAGGTTCGGCTCAATCCTTATTCTCCGCCGCGGGGTCGATTCCCGCGAATTTGTCCTCGCGGCGGTCCCCCATCAGCATCCGGCCTTCCAGGAACGCCCTCTGGGCGGCGTAGAAGGCCGCCAAAAAGGCGTAGTCGTCTGTCACCGGTTCGGTCCAGGAAATCTTCGCGCAGATTTTCTCCCGGATGGTCTCCATCTGGCTTTCGACTGCCTCGAATCCTGACCGGCGCAGGACCTTCTCCAACACCTGCAATTCGTAGACACCATAGACCGACAGGTGAGCCTTGCTGAAGGCATAGGCCGCACCCGCGCCAGCGGCCTCGGGCACTTGCTTGCTGTCCGCCAAATCCCCCAACAATTCCACCTGAGGCGAGGCGATGACCATGGTGCCGGCGATCAGGTCCCCTACCCGGCGCCGATTCTTGTTGAACAGGGGCATCAGCCCGAGCACCACGAACCACAGGCCCGCCACCGGGGCCACAAACGGTGGCGCCGTGGGCCAGATCGTCGTCGGGGCCAACAGGACCGCCAGCGGAATAAAAGTCTCGATGTCGCGGGTGAGATTGCGCACGATGACCGCCTCGACCGAGAGCAGACCGCCGCCGGCATCGATTACCCGCAATCGGCGGTTGCGCTTGCCCGGCGTGGCCCCCTGCCATTTTTGCTCAAAAAACATGAAGTAGAAATTGCGCAGCACAAACGACACAACCAGAGACACCGCACCAAATTCGACGACCTGCGATATCATGGCCAACAGGCTGACGATCACACTGATGACCCCGATGATCAGGGCGTCGAGCATGAAAGCGGTGAGGCGGTCGCCGGCGTTGGCGATCTCCAGTTCCAGCGGCACGCCTTCGGGCGTCACCAGGGCAAAAACGTTCTTCGTCGCGATGGGGCGTCGGCGCCGCACTTCGGTTGCGGTGGTCATGCCGCCGGCTCCCTTCCGGCCCTGGTGAAGAACCAGACCCACAGGACTACCGTGACGCTCATGACCGCATAGCGGATCCCCGTATCATTGACCATCTGACGGAAAAAGCCTTCAATCAGCGCTGCGATCGCGAGCATCATCACGCAACCGAGCACGATGATGCCAGCCCGTTTGCCTTCGGCGGCCAGGTTTTGCAGGCGGGACACCGCCGACGGAAAAACCAGCGCCCGCGCCAGCACCAGCCCCGCCCCACCACAAAGGATGATAGCGCCGATTTCGGTCACGCCGTGGGGCAGAATCCAGCCCCAGAAATCTCCGGACAACCCGTGTTGATGGTGCAGCGCGGCAAAGGCCCCAAGGATTTGCCCGTTGACGAACATCAGATAGAACACCGGCAGGCCGACGGCAAAACCCAGGGCAAAACTGAGGATGCCGATCTGGGCGTTGTGGGTGAACAGGAACGAAGTGAAATGGGTCAGTGCTCCCATCACCGTCGGCTCTTCTTCGAACAGGAATCCCCGCAATTCTTCGGTGGTCGCGGCGGGGTTGCGCCCCTGGGAATAGCTCACGTCCACCATGTTGTAGAAATTGTCCGGATCCTGGTAGACACGCACGAACCCCACGCTCATGCCCAGCAGGAAAAAGACCGCTGACAGGGCAATCAACCAGCGGAACTTGCGCACCTCCTGGGGAAAGCGCCGGGTCAGGAAAACCAGGAAAGCCTCGCCCAGATGATGGCGCACGCCATACACCCGAATGAAGGCCCGGTTGGACAGGTTTTCCAGATAGTGCAGCAGGTTGGCATCCAGGCTGATGGCGCGCGCCACACTCAGCGAGGAGAGAGCGGCCCGGTAATAGACCGGCAGGCGGGACACGTCGCGGGCCTCCATCCGGTCCAGCCCCTTCTTTTCCGCCACATCAATGAGGCGTTCCAGTTCCTGCCAATCCTTCTCGCGTTCGCGGCGGAATTCGAGGCTTTTGAGTTGGAATTCCTTCATGCGATCTGCTCCCTGCGCTTGATATCCAGGTAGCGGTTCAGCAATTCGGGCGAAATCTGGTCCGGCAGCGCATCAATGGTCTGGATGCCGTAGCGCCGCAGGTTCTTCAGCACAATTTCCCGTTCCTGCAGGATATCGGCGGCCACCACGCTGCGGGCCATGTTGCCGACAGTCCGCGGACGTTCCTGGGCAATGGCCTCCAGTTCGGGATTGCGCATGGCCACAAAAAGCACCAGGTGCTTGCGGGACAACCGCTGCAGGTTTTCCTCCATGAGGCGGGCACTGATGGTGTCGACAAAGTCGGTCATCAATACAATCAGGGAACGCTGCCGCAGACGGGTCGAAAGCTGCGCCAGGCTCAGGGTGAAGTTTGTTTCTTCAATGCTGTAGTCCAACTGGGCCGAAGCCACGTGCAGGCCGGGGAAAGCCGCCACTCCGCCCAGCGGTTCGCGGTACAGGTTGATGTTCTTGTCAAAGCCGAACAGGCCAGCCCGGTCACCGGCGCGCAGGCTGTACCAGGCCAGCAGCAAACCCGCGTTGATGGCGTGGTCCAGCTTGGGCACCCCGCCAATGGGTTCGCTCATCAGGCGGCCCGTATCAACCGCGATGACGATCTGATGATTGCGCTCGGCGCGGTATTCGCGGCTCAGCAGTTTGCAGTGGCGCGCCGAGGCCCTCCAGTCGATGGAGCGCTGATCCAGGCCCGGCACGTACTCCCGCAGGCGGTCGAACTCCGAACCGTCACCGGAGTACTCCTCCAGCTTCAGGCCCGACATGAACTCGCGGCTGCCAAAGAACTTCAGCGCCGCGCTGCGCACGCTCTGGATATCCGGCACCACCGGCAGTTCCAAGTCCTGGGCCTCATGGCGCGTGCACTGCATCAGGCCCAACGGTCCCTGCCAACGCAACCAGACGGCGGTCACCTTTGCCAGGCCCCGGTGGTGCGCATCCAGGACGATGTCCGCCTCCGCGTGCCCCTTGGCATCCGGCACAACAGTATGGACCTTGACGGCCGCCAGGATGTCGTCCAGCTCGACCAGCACCTCGATGCGGCTCGGCAAATGGCGGCCCGGGAATTCCAGTGCCACGCCCAGCTTGCCCGTGCGGCCAATGTACAATTGGGCCGGTGCCTGCAGTTCCAACCCCACCTCGCGGCGTGGTCCGGCCAGGGCCCCATCGACCCCCATCAACAGGAGCACCAGGGCCAGATAGCTGAACCAGAAGATCCAGAACTGGCTGCCGGCAAAGACCGGCAATACCGAGATGGGTATCCCGGCCAACAACAGAAGAGTGCTGCGCGTTGTCGGTCGCATCAGCGCGGCGCCGGAACCTGATCGAGAATATCCTCGACCACTTTTTCCACCGTCGTGCCTTCGATTTCCGCGCCGGGCGCCAGGGGCAACCGGTGCCGCAGGATAGGCCGCGTCAGCTCCTTGATGTCGTCGGGAATGACAAAAGTGCGGCCGTTGAGAGCCGCGCGGGCCCGTGAAGCCACCGCCAGCATGTTGGCCGACCGGGGCGACGCGCCGCACAGCAGCGCCGGCGATTCGCGGGTGGCCCGGATCACCTTGATGATGTAGTCCACGAGATCCTCGTTGAGCCGGATGTCGGCCACCAGCCGCCGGGCCGCCTGCAGGCTGGCCAGATCGGCGATCGGCCTCAGATCAAACTCCGCAAGGGCCGGCATGGCCGTGCTCTGCCCGTGCAGCATGACCATTTCCTTCTCTTGCTCCTGCGAGGGGTAGCCCACCAGGATCTTGAACAGGAAGCGGTCAAGCTGGGCTTCGGGCAGCGGGTAGGTGCCCTGCTGCTCAATGGGGTTCTGGGTGGCGATGACCATGAAATCGTCGCCCAGCTTGTAGCTCTTGCCATCAATGGTCACGCTGCGCTCCTGCATCGCTTCGAGCAGGGCGGCCTGGGTCTTGGGCGGGGTCCGGTTGATTTCGTCAGCCAACAGCACGTCGGTAAACAATGGCCCCTTGTTCAGCGTGAAAGTGCTGGTCTGGAAGTTGAACAGGTTGGTGCCGATCACGTCGCCAGGCATCAGGTCGGGCGTGAATTGGATCCGCCGGAAGTCCAAGGCCAGGGTGGCGGCAAAGCAGCGCGCCAGCAGGGTCTTGGCTGTGCCGGGCACACCTTCGAGCAAGACGTGGCCATCACTCAGCAACGCCACGAGCATCAGATCGATGGCGTCGTCCTGGCCCAGGATCACCCGGTGAACCTGCTCGCGCACGTTGTCGGTGAACTCCTGCAATTGGCTATAATCCATGGGTCATCTCCTGTTGCCAACGGTGAATGGCACGGGCCAAAGTGAGGACTTCCTGGGGCTTGGTCGATTTGTCCAAAGCCGCGGCAGGCACCTCGGATTCCATTCTCTTGTACGGAAAATCAGGACTTCGGGTCTGGCTGATATTTGCCAAACGGGAGCGAGCGGCGGGGCTGGTCCGGGGCAGCTCCAGATGCAACCGCCGGCACACCGCCGCGGTAGCCGCCCGGTGGTACCGCCCCAGAACGAAGGGGCCATGCCCGCCGTACTCCAGCAACTCGGCGGTATTGTCGATGAGAAAATCCAGACCGCGCCCGCGCGTGGTTGGTGCTTTGCGCAGGGAGCCAAAACGACCGTTGGCCAGCCAGATGAACGCCCCCATGGTGAACAGCACCTGCAGCAGCACAAAAATCAGGGGCAGGCGGAAAAAGGAGCGGAACACCGAAGGAGAAACCTCGAAACCGTGCAGGGTTTCGTCAAAAACGACCACGTTGTGACGCGCGGTCAGGTAGTCGATGATCTTGGTGGCCAGCACCGCGTTGTTGCCCTTGCGCAAGCCGTGATTGGCCAGCAGGTCCGGGTCCGTCAGCACCAGAATGTCGCCAAAAAACCAATTCTCGTCCGCCGTATTTTCGGTCATTTGCAGGTGACCGAGCAGGGTGCCCTGGGGGCAGGCGATCAGGGGTTCGAGATTATCGGCGTTGACCAACTGCACCTGTTTGATGAATGGCCGGTCCGACCAGATGCCGGAATCCCAGGCCAGGTCGCGCGAGTGTTTGGCCCAGGTCAACTCACTTTCGATGCCGAGGGCCTCGAGAATCAGCTGGATATTCTGCTGCGGCAGATTGGCCACCGCGCCGACAAAAGTGGACCGCGCCGGATCGGAAATCCCGACCCGCTTGGGCAGCACCACCAGGGTGGTGTAGCCAAACTCGATCATCTCCAGGAATTGGTCCCGGCTCTGACGCTTTTGGGTCGCCAGATCCGGCTCCGCCAGAATCAGGATCCCGTCGGTGCCGGTCTTCAGCCCCGAATTGTTGCGGCTGGTGATGATTGGGTGCCCCTGCTCCTCCAACAGCGTCTTGAACCCATGGTGCCCCAGGGCAGAGTAGCTGAAAGAATTATTGCCCGCGCTGCTGACCACACCCAACTCGTCCTGAAAAATGGCCAGAGACAACCCCACCAGCAGTGAAACGGCACAAACAGAAGCCAGGATGGTGACTGTGCGACGGGTAAACGTCGGGTTGCTCACAGCGCCCCTCCGTTCAGGTCGGCCCGCAGTTTTTCATAGATTTCCTGGCAGCGGGAATAGTCGGTCGCCACCGGCTCCAGGCCACCGAAGTGGTGCACTTCGACCCGCTGGATCAATTGCCCCAGATGGCTTCGGGCCGGGCCAGGCAACTGGCCATGACGCAGGATTTCCCGGCTCGTCAGCGAGCGTGGCCAATGGGAATCCAGGCGCCGGCTGATCAAGACCAGCGCCCGCAACAGCAGGGCATGGATCGCCTCGGCAAACCTTCCACTGGCCGCCAACCGATCGGGATCCGCCAGTTTGAGTTTAGTGAAATCGACTTCGCCCTGGGCATCGAGGGCCTCGTCATCCGGGTTGGCATCGTGACGACCGCCCCCAAAAAACAGATTAAAAATCGTCACCAGAATAATGATGACCCCCAACACGATGATGATCTGGACAATGATGTTGGGCAGCACGGTTCCCGAGCGGGGCGCTCTGGTGCTTTGGGGAGCTGCGGACACCCGGTTGGGCAATTCGGTCTGATACCGGGCGTCGAGTATTTCCATGACCGCGGCGATGGCCTCAGGGCTCGGTTCGGGTTCGGCGAAGAGATCGGGTTCGGTCGTCGAAAAAGCATCCGGCGGGGAGGTACCACCCAACAGGATCAGCGCGCAGACCAAGCCGCCGGTGATGAAGACCACACGGGTTGAGGCGAGAAATTTCCGGAAGCTTGCCTGTCTGCGGTGAACCAAGAATTCTCTCTCATGGATGCGATTGATCATGGGAATTCTGATAACCGTAATCTAGCACACCGCACAGACTTTGAATAGGTCGTGCCTCCAAAATTGTGTTTTTGAGTTTACAACCCGTTTCTGGAATGCAAATACTGGAAAAGTCCGTGATTATTGATGTTTTGGAGCCGTAAAGATCGCATTTTATTCGGACCCAATTTGAGAGGCACAATCGATGTCTTCCCCTATTGCTTTATTTGTGGTCGGGATGTTGATGATGACCACGTTCGCACCCACTTCTCAGGCAGAACCCGTCAAGATCAACACCTCGGCACTGCCGCCGGCAATCGAAACCTGGCAACTGCACGAAGTCTGGCACCTTGGCGGCGAAGACGCCGATGCTGACGAGCCCTTGCTGGGTGTGGTCAACAAGGGTTTGGTCGATGAATCCGGCCATTTCTGGCTCCTGGACTCCCAATTGGCCCATATCCTGGAGGTCTCGCCAGCCGGGGAATACCTGCAAACGATCGGTGGCCAGGGCAACGGGCCGGGCGAACTGCAGCGACCACAGGACATCACCCTGCTCTCCGATGGCAAAATTGGAGTGCTTCAGTCCTACCCCGCCCGCATTGTGAAATTGAACCGCGATGGAACGCCGGCGGGCAGCATCGCCGTCGACGATCCCGCTATCAACTACTGGAGTTTGCGCTCGGCCGGAGGCACAACAGTCGTCAGTGGGCAACGCAACGACTATGAGCGCAAAGACCCCACCCGGTCAGCCACCTACCGTTTCATCAAGAGCCTGACGGCCGAAGGCCTGGATCGCCACCTATACCTCGACGGCACTTCCTATACCCAATGGCAGCCACCGGTCGCCGACGAAAGCAAAAGCTTTTTCCCAACCAGTCTGTGGGATCTGAAATCCGATGGAACTCTCGTGATAGCGCCGCAGCGAGATCTCTTCCATCTCGAATTTGTCGACCCGGCCGGCCAAACTCTGCGCATCGTCGACCGCCCGTTTGCGCCCTACCAACGCAACCGGGCTGATCGCCAGAAAATCGCGGACCGAATGAGCATGAATTCGAATGGCAAAGAGCTCGACGTAAAAAAGATCATCCTCGACACCGAGCGAGCCATCAACAGCATAACAGCCATGCACGACGGTACGATCTGGGTCGAGACGTGCTTCGGACGACACGATCTGCCCGAGGGGGTATTCCGCCGCTACGACGTATTAGACAACGAGGGTAATCTGTTGAAAGAAGTCCATCTGCGGTGCGAGGCACGCCAGGATCTGGATGGCTTCGGACTACTGCCCGACGGCCAATTCATCTGGATCAGGAACCTGACCAGCGCCTTCCGCAGCATGTATCCCAACATGCCCAAAGGCGACGATGAAGAAGAAGCCGAAGACGACGATGTGATGTTGAAAATTGTTGTCTTGCAGCGAGTCCCGTTCGAAAAATAGGGCAACTTCACCGGGGCAACTGGGCATCTGGGCATCCGGGCACTATTTACTGCGGATCGGAAAACGAAATATCAACCACCTGCCGAATTTTCGAGCTTTCCACCTCGAAAAACCCGGCCTTTTCAAAGTGGAACATCTGGGCGATCAGATTCGAGGGAAACACCTCAATGCGCGTATTGAGGTCCCGCACGTTGGCGTTGAAAAAGCGCCGGGCCGCCTGGATCCGGTCTTCGGTATTGGCCAGTTCGTGCTGCAGGGCCAGGTAGTTTTCATTGGCCTTCAGCTCGGGATACCCCTCAGCCACGGCCAGCAACCGGTTCATGCTCTCAACCAGGCTCTTTTCGTCGCGCGCCTGGCTTTCGGGGCTGCCGGATGACGCCGACGCCCGCGCCCGCGCCTCGGTCACGTTCTGCAGAACTTCGCGCTCGTGGGAGGCGTACCCCTTGACGGTCTCGACCAGGTTGGGGATCAGGTCATACCGGCGCTTCAATTCCGTATCGATGCCCGACCACGACTCGGCCACCTGCTGCCGGATCCGCACCAGCGCATTGTAATTCAGCACCACCCACAGGGTGGCAAATACCAGGATTCCAATGGGCACCAGGATCGGGTTCATCGCGCGTCGCCTTTCATCTGCTGGATCACATACTCGGGAATCATGTCGTACAGACCCACCGCCAGGTCCAGCGCCTCTTCATATTTGTCCGGTCCGAAATGCCTGCTCTTGGTCACCGCGATTTCCTGAAAACCGAAGGCGATGCTGTACGAGGGGCTGGCCAACAGGTAGTCCATGGCCCGCTGGTGGATCACGTCATAGGCCCACTTGCGGTCGTTGGACTTCACATAGAATTTGCGGCTGAACTCGGCCGATTCGAAATCGATATCATCGGAGCCCAGAAACTCACCCACCTTGTCGAACGGGTTTTCCCGCCGGATGGTCAACGGAATCACCGGGTAGTCCGTCTGGATCAGGGCCACACCCACGTTGTGGGTCGTGCTGTTCTTACCGCTGCCGGTCACATATTTGTAGTCCATCAAGCGGATCGTGCGGCCTTTATATTGGCCGCTGATCACGTTGCTGGCACTGCGCGAGTGTCCCTTGGAAAAAATCTTGAGGCCCGGATACTCCTGATCCAACCCCTTCACCTTGCCCGGTCGCAACTGCCAGCCCTTGCTCAGCGCCCAGGCCGCCATCGCCTCTTTGCGCTTTTTGCCGGAGTACCAGGCGTAGAACCCCACCCCAAGCACGGCCAGGATGATGAAAGGGACTGGTGACATCGCTATCAACTTGCTTTCGGTTCGGACTTGCTTTCGGTTCGGCCTACTTCAGCCCGCGCAACAGTGAAGCGGGCACCTTGACGGTCATCTGCAACAAGGCCTGACTCATGGTCTTACCCTGCGGATCAACCAGCAACGAGGTCGTACCCCCGCCACCGAGGCTTTGTTCGAGCAAAAAGTTCAGGCCCTGCAGGTTGTCCAGTTCAAACCGGGTCACCTTACCAAAGACCTTGCCCTTAAAAAAGCGTTTGACCACGGAGGCTGTCACGTTGGCGCAGATCCACTCGTAGACTTTCGGCGAGCGGGCCAGCATGCCGATATTGCAGGTATCGCCCTTGTCGCCACTGCGGGCGTAGCACAGTTGGCGCAACGGCACCTCTTTCAAGGCCCCCTTGGGAGCCTTGTAAGGACCCTTTCGGGCCGGTTTCACATCGCTGCGCACCGGTTCGCCCACATCACCGCGCACCGGAAACTCGATCTCACCAAAAGACTCGGCGCCGGCGGTATCGAGCGTCAACACCTTGGCCGTCACACCATCGCGCCGCATCAAGGCGGGCCAGTAGGCCACCACCTGCTGGGGTCGGGGGCGTCCGCGCGTGCTGACAGCCATGCCGCTGGGCCCGGCCAGAATCAGCGCCGGCAACGCCTTGCTGAAGTCATTGATTTTGGCCTGGTCGTTATCGCACACGCCAAAGCGCAGGTACACTTCCTGGGGCTCGTAATTGCTCAGGTTGTCAGGCCAGATCGAGCCCGCCCCCACCAATGCCGTATTGGTTTTGGCAAACTTGTGGCCCACCTTTTTCCAGAATACTTTTTCGACGGCCGCCGCCTTGGCTGCCACATCCGGGCCGCTGATCAGCACTTCGCCTTCGGCCTTCCAGCCATCCTCGTAGGCCATCGAAACCTTGAACATTTCGGGCGCCGGGCCACCGCGAATGCCGCTGACGCGCACCCGATCGGGGCCATCTTCGGCCACCTGGATCGTATTGAAAAAGGCCACGCCGTCGGGCGAAATGTACTGGGCCGGATCGCCCATTTCGTAGACCAGTTGTTCCTTGATCGACTTTTCAAAAATGCGACCACCGGTGCGCTTGTGCTTCGTGACGGTGAACTCGCCGCTGGGTTCCATCTCAATGATGGGGTAGCCCATGTTGTGGAACGAAGGCACCTCCTGCCAGTCGGTGATGTTGCCGCCCGAGCCCTGGGCCCCGCACTCGATGATGTGCCCGGCCACGATGCCGGCGGCCATCTTGTCCCAATCTTCCATGTCCCAGCCGAATTCATGGATCATCGGGGCCAGGGTGATGCCGGTGTCGGTCACTCGCCCGGTGACGATGATTTCGCAGCCGGCTTTTAAGGCGGCCACGACCGGCTCGGCGCCGAGGTAGACGTTGGCGCTGGTGACGCGGTGCATCACACCGGCAAACTTCTCGCCCGTTTCCATGTTGGTGAATTTTTCGCCGGCAGCCGTCAGCTCATACAGGCGCTGCGACACATCGTCGCCGTAGACCACGCCCACCTTCAGGTCAAAGCCCATCTTCTGGGCCAGCTTGACGATCTCGCGCCCGAGCCCTACCGGATTGATCCCCCCGGCGTTGGTGATCACCTTGACCTTCTTTTTGACGATCAAAGGCAGGCAAGTCTGCAGTTGGGTCAGAAAATCGCCCGCATACCCCAGAGCCGGATTTTTCAGCTGCTGCTTACGCAGAATGGACATCGTGATCTCGGCCAGAAAGTCGGCCGTGATGTAATCCAGTGGCCCGCCGGTGAGTTGGCGGCGCAGGGCATCGGTGTCATCGCCCCAATATCCGCCCGAATTGCCGATCCGGATCTTTTTCTTCACGTTGGTCGCCTCCGGTCTGAGAGCTTGTTATATTCTGCGCACCATTGATAATGGTTTGTGGACCCGGATTTGATCAAGCCCGAATACGCTTCGAAGCGAAAGGACCCTGCGCCGCCATGGCCTCAGCTGCAAACAACCCCGGCAATTATTTCGTCTTTGGTTTCCCCCTTTCGGGCGCCGCCTGGCAGCGCTACGACGTGCGTGATGTGCTTCCGGACCACATTCCGACGGACCCGGACCTGCTTTCCCATGAGATCCGCAACCTGGCTGAAAACATCAATGGCTCAGCGTGGCGGCAGTCCCGCGGCGATCCGGCGGTGCCGGCCGAGGTTCTGCTGGCCCTGCGCACCCTGAACCAGGCCCTGCGGCACGTGGCCGGCAACTACTTTCGCGTCGAAAATTCCCATTGCCTGGATCGCTGCCGCAGCTGGTCCACCGACCACCTCGGTGCCGAAAACACGACCCAATTGATGCACACTTTTGGTGAACTCTTTCCGCCCCTGAGTGTGGCGCTGGCAGAGGTCGAGTTGGACGCCTTCCTGGCCGACGACGGCGACCGGACCATCCTCGAGATGATCCTGCTGTTCATTAATGTGACCAATCCGGCGGCGGGACCGGCCGTACCGCTGTTCGACGACAGCGACCTGCGGCAGCAGTCCAGCTTCACCGCCTTTGTCACCGGACTCGAAGAATACCTCGACGGCGAAGAGCCACCCGGCACCGAAGGCCAGACGATTTTCCAACTCTTGCGGGCCCCGGCCCTGGCCAGCCCCGACTCTCTGAGCGGGCAATTGGCCTTCATCAAGGAAAACTGGGGGCACCTGCTGCCAGCAGACCTGCTGCGCCGCCTGGTTTTTGCCATTGATGTGCTGAAGGAAGTCGACCTGACCCGCAGTGCCGAATATGGCCCGCCGCCCGTGCTCGAATTTGGCCCTGGCTCACCGGGGTGGCACGAAGACGAGCCCGAGCCCGAAGCCTTTAGCCGCGATGCCGACTGGATGGCCAACGTGGTGCTCATGGCCAAGTCGGTCTACGTCTGGTTGGACCAGATCAGCCGCTCAACCGGACAGGAAGTCAACCGCCTCGACCAAATCCCCGACTCGGAACTGGACCGTCTGGCGGCCTGGGGTGTCAACGGCCTGTGGCTGATTGGCCTCTGGCAACGCGCCGACGCCTCGCGCAAGATCAAACAGCAGATGGGCAATCCGGAAGCCGCCGCCAGCGCCTACGCCCTGTACGACTACCGCATCGCCGACGACCTCGGCGGCGAAGAAGCCTGGCAAAACCTCAGCGATCGCGCGGGACAGCGCGGCATTCGGCTGGCCAGCGACATGGTGCCCAATCACATGGGCCTGGACAGCCGCTGGGTGGTCGAAAATCCCGAATATTTCCTGCAGCTGGAACATTCGCCGTACCCGTCCCACCAGTTCAACGGCCCCGACCTTTGCGACGAGCCACACATTTCGGTCCGGATCGAAGACGGCTACCGCGATCATTCCGATGCCGCGGTGGTCTTTCAGCGCGTCGACCACAATACCGGCCAGGTGCGCTACATCTACCACGGCAACGACGGCACCAGCATGCCCTGGAACGACACCGCCCAGCTCAACTTCCTGCTGCCGGAGGTGCGCGAAGCCGTGACCCGGGTCATTCTTGATGTGGCCCGGCGTTTCCCGATCATTCGTTTTGACGCGGCCATGACCCTGGCCAAGAAGCATTACCAGCGGTTGTGGTTCCCCGCCCCCGGTGACGCCGGCGCCATCCCCACCCGCGCCGAACACGGCCTGGACAAGCCCGCCTTCGACGAGGTTTTCCCCACCGAGTTCTGGCGCGATGTCGTTGACCGCGTGGCCGCCGAAGTGCCCAACACGTTGCTGCTCGCCGAAGCCTTCTGGCTCATGGAAGGCTACTTCGTGCGCACCCTGGGCATGCACCGCGTCTA